>QHVJ01000308.1 GCA_003222275.1 Acidobacteriota bacterium
CCAGCCCGGCAGCACGGTCAGCCCCGATACGATCATCCTCGAGCTGAGCAACCCCGAGCTGGAGATGCAGGCCCTCGACGCCGAGTCGCAGCTGCGCGCGGCCGAGGCCCAGTACGCGGAGCTGAAGGTGCGGCTGGAGAGCCAGCACCTCGACCAGGAGGCGGCGGCGGCGAGCGTGCAAGCCGATTATGCGCAGGCCCGGATGCGAGCCGACACCGACCAGCAGCTCGCGGACCAGGGGTTGGTGGCCGACCTCAACCGGAAGCTCTCGCGGGTGAGCGCGGACCAGCTCGAGAACCGGAACCGCATCGAGCAGCGGCGGCTGGCGATCGCGGGTGATTCGATCAAGGCCCAGCTCGCCGGGCAGCAGGCCCAGGTCGAGCAGAAGCGCGTGCTCGCCCGCCTGCGGCGGAACCAGGTGAAGGCCCAGGCGGTGCGGGCCGGCATCGGCGGGATGCTGCAGCAGGTGCCGGTCGAGGTCGGTCAGCGCGTCGCCCCCGGCACGATCCTGGCCAAGGTGGCGGAGCAGAACCGCCTCAAGGCGGTCATCAAGGTGGCGGAGACGCAGGCCAAGGACATCCAGATCGGCCAGCCCGCCACCATCGACACCCGCAACGGGATGGTGGACGGCCGCGTCTCCCGCGTGGACCCCGCCGCGCAGAACGGCACCGTCACCGTGGACGTGGCCCTCACCTCCGAGCTGCCCAAGGGCGCCCGGCCCGACCTCAGCGTCGACGGCACCGTCGAGCTGGAGCGGCTCGAGAACATCCTCTACGTGGGCCGGCCGGCGCAGGGCGGCCAGGGGCCGGGTCCGGTCGGCCTCTTCAAGCTCGAAGAGGGAGGCAGCACGGCCACGCGGGTGACGGTCCGCCTCGGCCGCGCCTCCGTGAGCACGGTGGAGGTCGTGGCCGGCCTGAAGGAGGGCGATCAGGTGATCCTCTCCGACACCTCCGCCTACGACGCCGTCGACCGCATTCGCCTGAACTAGGAGGAAGTCTTGAGCACAAGCCCGACCGCGCCGCCGCTGATCCGCCTGGAGAACCTGAGCAAGGTCTTCTACACGGACGAGGTCGAGACCCACGCGCTCGCCGGGATCCACCTCGAGATCCAGAAGGGCGACTACGTGGCCATCGCGGGCCCGTCGGGGTGCGGCAAGTCGACGCTGCTCTCGATCCTCGGCCTGCTCGACTCTCCGACCGACGGCCTCTACCAGCTCAACGGCAACGCGGTCCAGGACCTCGACCTCGCCCAGCGCGCCCGCATCCGCAATCGCGAGATCGGTTTCATCTTCCAGAGCTTCAACCTCATCGGCGACCTCACCGTGTTCGAGAACGTCGAGCTGCCCTTGACCTACCGCGGCATGCGTTCCGCCGAGCGCCGCGACCGCTCGCAGAAGGCGCTCGAGCGCGTGGGGATGGGACACCGGGCCAAGCACCTGCCGAGCCAGCTCTCGGGCGGCCAGCAGCAGAGGGTGGCGGTCGCGCGCGCGCTCGTCGGCGAGCCGTCGATCCTCCTCGCCGACGAGCCGACCGGCAACCTCGACTCGCGCAACGGGGACGCGGTGATGGAGCTGATGCGCGACCTCCACCGCAACGGCTCCACGATCTGCATGGTGACCCACGACCCGCGCTTCGCCCGCCACGCCGACCGCACGATCCACCTCTTCGACGGCCGCGTCGTGGACGAGAACGTCGAAGCGGCCGCGGGAGTCGGGGTGGTCTAAGGGGCTTTCCGTGGTGCGCTACGCCCTCCGGACGCTCCTGCGCAGCCGCGCGTTGACCGTGACCGCGGTGCTGACCCTCGGTCTGACGGTCGGTGCCAACACCGCGCTCTTCAGCCTCGTCAACGCGATCCTGCTGCGGCCGCTGCCGGGCGTCGTCGATCCGGAGCGACTGGTGAACGTGCATCGCACAGCGGCCGGGGGGACGACGTTCCACGGCTTTTCCCATCCCGACTACGTCGAGCTTTCGGAGCGGGGCGGGCGCTTCGCCCGCCTGGCCGCGTTCAACGGCCGCGGCGCGAGCCTGGGCACGAGCGGGGCGCCGGAGGTCGTCGGCACGCAGCTCGTGTCCGGGAACTACTTCGGCGTGCTCGGAGTGCGGCCGCTGCTGGGCCGGCTGCTGAGCGAGGCCGACGACCGCGGGGCAGGGTCGTCACCGGTCGCGGTGGTGAGCCACTCGCTCTGGCGGCGCCGGCTGGGTGGCGATCCGGGGGCGATCGGGCGGACCATTCGCCTCAACGGCTTCCCTTTCACCGTCGTCGGGGTGGCGCCGGAAGGATTCCAGGGCCACTTCGTCGGCTTCCCTTTCGAGGTGTGGGTGCCGCTGGCGATGGCCGCTCAGGCCGCGCCGGGTGAGGACCTGGCCTCGCGCGAGGCCGAGTGGCTGGAGCTCGTCGGTCGGCTCGAGCCGGGGGTCCTCCGACCTCAGGCGCAGGCGGGCCTGGCCGCCGCCATGGCCGGTGTCGCGCACGATCATCCGCTGACGCGGCGCGGCGCGAGCGTCGATGTGCGGCCGATGACCGGCGTCGACGACTCGCTGCGCAGCGGGGTGGTCGGTTTCCTGGCGGTGTTGCAGGCCATCGGGATCCTCGTCCTGCTCATCGCATGCATCAACCTCGCCGGTCTGCTCATGGCGCGCGCGGCGGGCCGCGCCCGCGAGCTCGCCGTGCGGATGGCGCTCGGCGCCGGCCAGGGCGCCCTCACCCGCCAGCTCATGGCCGAGACGCTCGGACTGTTCGTCCTCGGCGGCCTCGCCGGCCTGGCCCTCGCCTTCTGGACCGCCGATCTGCTGCACGCTTTCCAACCGGCGTTCCCCGTGCCCCTGCACTTCGATCTGCGCCTCGACGTTCGCGTGGTCACGTTTGCAATCGCGGCGACGATCCTGACCGGCGTGGCTTGCGGCCTGGTGCCGGCGTGGCAGGCCAGCCGCGTGGACATCCTTGCGAGCCTCAAGGACGCGCGCCTGGCCGGCGCGCCGCGGCTGCGGCTGCGCGGCCTGCTCGTGGCCGGCCAGGTGGCGCTGACCACGCTGCTGCTCGTGGGCGCCGGCCTCTTCCTGCGCACGCTGCAGACCGCGCGGACCATCAACCCGGGCTTCGATCCGCAGGGTGTCCACACCGCGCGCCTCGACCTCACCCTGCTTCCGGGCACCGAGGCGAGCGGCCGGGCATTCTACGAGCAGCTCGTTGCCCGTCTGGCCGCGGAGCCCGGCGTTCGCTCGGCAAGCTTGGCCGCCAGCATTCCCTTGCGCAGCCTGGCTCCGCCCACTGCCACCGTCCGCGCGGAAGGACCGGTCAACTCGTCCGAGCCGGGACTCACCGTTGCGTTCAACGCCGTCTCCTCCGGTTACTTCGATACGCTGCGCATCCCGTTGCGCGCCGGACGCGTCTTCCTGCCGGCAGATGGGCCCGAGACCCGTCCGGTCACGGTGGTGAACGAAACGCTCGCCCGGCGCCTGTGGCCGGACCGTTCCCCCATCGGGGAGCGGCTCTGGATCGGGGCCGAGGAGCGCGAGGTCGTGGGTGTCGTCCGCGACACGAAGGTCCGCGGCCTCAACGAAGACCCACAGCTTCAGGCCTACGTGTCCCTGGCCCAGAGCTACCGGCCGCGCGCGCGGGTGCTGCTGCGCGGAGACGGTGATCTGGCCGGCGCCGTTCGCCGCGACGTGGCGGCGATTGTGCCCGACTTGCCGGTGATGGAGTCGACACCCCTGCAAGAAGCCATCGCCTTCGCCCTCTTCCCGCAGCGCATGGCCGCCTCCATCGCGGGTGCGCTCGGCGCCCTCGGCCTGGCGCTGGCGGCGACGGGACTCTACGGCGTCGTCGCGTACTCGGTCAGCCTGCGCATGCGTGAGATGGGCGTGCGCCTGGCGCTCGGCGCGCGGCGTGCCGACCTGACGGCTCTCGTCCTGGGCCGGGGTCTCCGCCTGGCGCTGGCCGGCGTCGCCCTGGGCGGCGCGCTGGCCCTGGGCCTCGCTCGCGCGGTTCGCGGGCTGCTCTACGGAATCAGTCCCACCGACCTTCCCACGTTCGTGGCCGTCGGCCTGCTCATGACCGCCGTGGCGGCTCTCGCCAGCTACCTGCCCGCGCGGCGGGCGGCTCGCGTCGATCCCATGACCGCGCTGCGCTCTGAATGAGGGAGAGCCCATGAACGGCTGGGCGCAGGACCTGCGCTACGCGTTTCGAGTGCTGCTGAAGAGCCCGGGATTCACCGCGGTCGCCGTGCTCTCGCTGGCCCTGGGAATCGGCGCCACCACCGCGGCCTTCAGCGTCCTCAATGCCGCCCTGCTCCGCCCCTTGCCGGTCGCCGAGCCTCGGCGATTGGTGCTGCTCCTGCCCGAGCGGCGGGGCGAGCGCTACATCCTCTTCAACCCCATCTTTGAAGAGCTGCGCCGGAGGCAGCACACGCTCTCGGGCATGTTCGCCGTCAGCGGGGCGCCGTTTCTCAAGGTGACGCTGGCCGGCGCGGCCGGTCCGACCTACCTTCGCGGCAGCCTCGTGTCCGGTAGCTATTTCTCCGTGCTGGGCCTCGCGCCCTCGCTCGGCCGGTTGCTTTCGGAGCATGACGACGCGATCGCCGGCACGCCGGGCAGCGCGGGTTGTGCCGCCGTGATCAGCCATCGTTTCTGGATTCGGCAGTTCCAGCAGGACCCCGCCGTCGTCGGCCGCTCGCTGCGCGTACGTGACGCCGAATGCACGATCGTCGGCGTGGCACCGGCAGGATTCGACGGCGATCAGGCCGGTCATTCGATCGATGTCTGGGTGCCTTTGCGTTCCCTGACGGACCCGAAGCTGCTCGCCAGTCATGGGATGGCGTTCTTCGACGGCGTGATGGGACGCCTGCGGCCAGGCGCGACCATGGGCCAGGCCGAAGCCGAGCTGACGTCGCTCTATCGACAGATCCAGGCCGCCGAGCCCGCGCCGCCGCCGAGCTCGGGCGCGGCGCCCGTGCGGCCCGACGACCTCCGGATGCATCTCGCGTCCGGAGCGCAGGGTCTGCACGCGGTCCCCCGGCGGCTCGGTGAGCCGCTACGCATCGTGATGGCGATCGTGGGCGTGGTGCTGCTGATCGCGACCGTCAACGTCGCCAACCTGATGCTCGCGCGCGGCGCGGCGCGGATCCCGGAGCTGGCCACGCGCACCGCGCTCGGCGCGGGCCGCGGCCGTCTCGTGCGTCAGCTCGCGACGGAGGGAGGACTGCTGGCCGCGCTCGGCGGGCTGCTCGGCGTCGAGCTGGCCTATCTCGGCACCCCCGCGCTGGCCTCGCTGTTGTCGCTCGGCGACACGACGTTCTCGCTCGACATCGCGGCCGACGGCCGTGTGTTCGCCGTCGCCATCGCCGCCACGACGCTCGCCGCGCTGCTGGCCGGAATCCTCCCCGCCGTGCGCCTGAGCGGAACCACCCTGCAGGCCGGCATGGGGGTCCAACAGCGCGTCACTGGCGGCCGTCATGGACAGCGGCTGACGCGTGTGCTCGTGGCCGCGCAGTTGTCCTTGTCGCTGCTGCTCGTGACCTCGGCCGGCCTGCTCCTGCGCACGATGGTGCGCATCTCCGGGATCGATCCCGGCTTCCGGCCGGCGCACGTGCTGCTTCTCGACGTCCGGGACGAGGCGCCCAGCGGGTCGTTCGGGGCCGTCGACCCGCCTGAGCAGAAGGCTCGGCGCGCCGCCCTCTACCGGACGATCGAGGAGCGGCTGAGCGCGCTGCCCGGCGTGGAGTCCGCGAGCCTGTCCTGGCTGGGCCTGTTCGGGGGCAGCAATCTCTGGCTGGGCCTGATCGACGCCGACCAGCCGGACCCTCGCCCGTTGGCGCGCGTCGACTACGTGTCCTCCCGGTACTTCGACACCGTGGGCATGCAGCTCTTGCGCGGACGCGGCTTCAACGAAAGCGACCGCGAAGGCACCCCGCGGGTCGCCGTGGTCAACGAGGCGCTGGCCCGTGAGCGGTTCGGCGGACGCGACGCGATCGGCCGGCGCCTTGCGCTCGACTACCGTGGCGAGCAAGACCGTCCGTTCACGGTGGTCGGCGTCATGCGCGACTCGAAGTACAACGACCTGAGAGAGGACCAGACGCGGCCGATGATGTGGATGGCGCTTCCGCAGGCTCCGTTCCGCATCACCTCGGTGGCGCTGCGGGTCGCGCCCGGCGCGTCGGCGGCGGTCGCGCGCCAGGCGCAGGAGACCCTGGCTTCCGCGAACGCCGAGCTGATGGTGCGCAGGGTCACGACGC
Source organism: Acidobacteriota bacterium (assembly GCA_003222275.1). GTDB lineage: Bacteria > Acidobacteriota > Vicinamibacteria > Fen-336 > Fen-336 > AA32. Next base: position 6,230 of record QHVJ01000308.1, read on the forward strand.
TGTCGGCGCAGGTCCGCGGGACGACGGCCCGGGAGCGGTTGCTCCTGGGGCTCGCGTCCGGCTTCGGAGGCCTGGCCCTGCTGCTCGCCGCAGTTGGCCTCTACGGCACGCTCGCCTATGCGGTCACGCGCCGCACGCGCGAGATCGGCGTGCGCCTGGCGCTCGGCGCCCGGCCCGCGACCGTGCTCCGCATGGTATTGGCCGAGGCGTGGGTGCTCGTCGCAGGCGCTTTCGTCGTCGGGTTGCCGCTGGCGCTCGGAGGCGGTTACGCGCTCCGGGCTTTTCTCTTCGGGGTCGAGCCGCAGGATCTCATGACGCTGGCCGGGGCCGGCGCGGTGCTCGCGCTCGCCGCCACCCTCGCCGCCTACATCCCCGCGCGGCGGGCGGCGGCGGTGGATCCCATGACCGCGCTCCGGTACGAGTAGCGAGCGAATGCGGAGGAATAGGTGATCCCCATGACCCTGAAAGACATGGTCCTCGATTACGAACGCCGCCTCATCCTGGCCGCGCTGGCCGCCTCGGAGGGCCACCAGCGCCGGGCCGCCCAGTCCCTCGGGCTGCTGCCCACCACCCTTCACGAAAAGATGAAGCGCCTCGGGATTCCCACCGCAGCCTCGCCGCGG
>QHVJ01000309.1 GCA_003222275.1 Acidobacteriota bacterium
GGCGAGACGGTCGTGACGGACACCTTCCCGTTGGCATGGCGGTGACCGTCGCCCTCGACAAACGCATCGAGGAACGCGCGGACCTGGTCCGGGCCCGCCCGGAAGATGGCAACCGGTACGCGCTTGTGCGAGCTGCGGCCGCCCGCCAGTGTCTTGAGCAGGAGCGCCGCCGAGGCCTTCCCCGCCGCGACTCCCAGCGTGGTCGCGCGCAGGACGAGGCGTCCTTCCACGCCCAGGCACTTCCTGAGAAGAGCGCGCACCCGTTCCGCCAGTTCCAGCTCCTGATGCGAGAAGCTGAAGTTCAACACGTAGCGGTTCGGCCGCTTCCGGCTGCGGACGACGCACCCTTCAGCGCAGTAGTAGCCGAGCAAGGCGGCAAGATCGTTGTCGACGGCCAGAGAGTCGGGAATCCCCGGGCCGTGCTCGCCCGGGAACCTGACGTGCCGGCTACTGACGATCGGACCCCGCGTACGCGTCGGCTCACCCCCCTCGCGTGCGATCTTGCTTCGCACGTGGCGGATGTAGGACGGATCCTTCCCGAGCGTTAGACCGATCGCGCGCGACGTCTCGCCTCGCGCCGACGCCACTGCGATCAGCTCCCGGTGCTCGACCGGAAGATCCCCGCGAACACGGTACGTCATCTGGTGATCGCGAAGCAGCGCGGCCACGTCCAGCGTCTGGCTCTCTTCCGCGGCAATGCGTCGCGGGACCGAGAGGTAATGCCTGACGGAAAGATCCCCGGCGCGAACAGGGACCGGCGGCAGCGCCGGATCCGTGGTGGCGTAGATGCGGTGGTCGGGCGTGCACCGTAGGGGAGGAAGGTAGAACGGACGTATCGTGACCAGCTCGCCGCGATAGCGGTGCCGCACAACGCCGCGCAGCCGTCGCCAGCGGCCCGAAGCGGCCACGACTTGCCGATCTTCGGGAAAGGCGAGCTCCGCATCCGGTCTTTGCTCGGTTCGTGCGCACGATGCGAACAGCTCGGCCAACGTCGTCGGGCCCTGGTCCGTAACGACGACCGTTTCTCCCGTGAAGCAGTACCCGCAGTGAAAATCGCAGCCGAGCATCCCGAACGAGAGCGCGCGGGAGCCGGGAAGCGCGTGGAAGAACGGCTTCTTCTCGACGGGGTCGAGCTGGAGAGCCCCCACGTATCCCCAGGGGACCTTCAGCACGCCGCCCTCGTTGAAGCGGACGCGGCAAACGCCGTCCATTCCGGGCGGGATGAGGCACCGATGGCCGCAGGCGAAGCAGCGCACGCGGCCGTTGGGAAGCTTTTCGTACAGCTCGCCTTCGGCGGTGCGGTGGGCGAGCATCTCTCCGAGAGGGGTGGCCTTCATCTGGGGCCTGGGTTCGATTATAGGCCCGCGAGCCGGCTTGACAGGGATGTCGTCCGCAGCGAAGATAAGGCGAAAGTACTCGAACGCCATGATCAAGCCCGGCGTGCCCGCCCCCAACCTCGCTCCCCTGATGGGCTCCGACAACCTGCGCGAGCGCGGGGGCGTCACCTACCGCGAGATCAAGGCCCGGTCGCTTCTGAACCGCTGCGACTCGCCGCGGATGCCGTTCACCTGGACGGTGAACCCGTACCGTGGCTGCGCGATGGGCTGCAAGTACTGCTACGCGGCCTACACGCACGAGTTCCTCGGCCTCGACGTCCCCGAGCAGTTCCACTCCCTGGTGTACGTGAAGACGGGCGCCGAGGAGGAGACGACCCGCCGGCTGGGCGCCATCGTCCGACGCGGAGAGCTGATCGCCCTCGGCACCGCCACCGACCCCTATCAGCCCGCGGAGACCGAAGCGCGGGTGACCCGCCGCTTCCTGGAGACGGTGGCCCGCCACCACGACGCGCGTCTCGGGATCGTGACCAAGGGCGCGATCATCCTCCGCGACCTCGACGTGCTGGAGACGATCCACCGGCGCTCACGGCTCTGGGTGCGCGTGTCGCTCATCTCGCCGCACGCCGACCTCGTCCGGCGGCTGGACCCGTGGGCTCCGCCCCCCGCGGTGCGCATCGACGTGATGAGGCGGCTCCATGAAGCGGGGATCGACGCCGGGCTGGGCCTCGCTCCGATCCTGCCCGCCCTCACCGACGACGAGCCGAGCATCGACCGCCTCCTCGGCGAGGTCGCGGCCGCGGGCGTGAAGAAGATGTTCATGAACGTCCTCTTCCTGCGCTCTCCCACCAAGGAGAAGTACCTGCGATGGCTGGCGGCCGAGCACCCGCGTTACCTCGAAGCCTACGAGCGGGCGTACGCCGGTCGCGTCTACCTGCACGGGCGCTACCCGGACCGCCTGAAGGAGATGGTCCGCCGGCTGAAGCGCAAGCACGGCTTCCTCGAGGAAGAAGCGGACGACCGCTCGCCGGCGGCGGTGCCCGAGCAGCTCGGCCTCTGGCCGTGAGCGTCGGGCCGGCGCGGCCGGGCTAGAATCAGCGCTTCGGGAGGTGAGCGTGGCCGGCATCCGGCGCGAGAGGGAAGGCCCGCTTGCCGTACTGCGGCTCGACAAGTCGCGCGGCAACGCGATCGACGAGGGCCTCGTCGGCGAGCTGCGCCAGGCCTGCGCCGACCTGGAGGCCGACGACAGCGTGCGGGGTGTGCTCCTGGCCTCCGCCCACCCGAAGCTGTTCTGCCCCGGCCTCGATCTCGTGAGCCTGGTCGAGTACGACCGCGCGCGGCTCCAGCGCTTCATGAGCGCCTTCGGCCTGATGCTTTCGGCCCTCTACGGCCTGCGCAAGCCGGTGGTGGCGGCGGTCTCCGGCCACGCCGTCGCCGGCGGGTGCATCCTGGCGATGGCAGCGGACTGGCGCGTCCTCCGACGGGGAGGCGTGACCATCGGGCTCAACGAAGTGAAGGTGGGCGTGCCCCTGCCGCTTTCGGTGACGACGCTTCTGCGGGCCACCGTTCCTCCCGGCTCCTTGTCCCGGGTGGCACTCCTCGGCCGGAACTTCGCCGACGAGGAGGCGCTCGCCGCCGGCCTCGCCGACGAGCTCGCGGACGGGCAGAGTTTCGAGAGGACGTGCCTCGCACGCCTGCAGGAGTTCGCGGAGAAGGATCCCTACTCGCTCGCCGTGACCAAGACGTACCTCCGCGCCGACGCCTTGCGGCAGATGAAGGCCGAAGGTCCGGTCGCGGCCGCGGAGTGGCTCGACGGCTGGTTCTCCCCGGGCACGCAGGCGCGCATCCACGCGACCGTCGCCTCCCTGACGCGCAAGACCGACTGAGCTCCTAGTCCTCCCCGCGGCGGCGGTTGTGGCGCCAGAGCCAGGCAACGGCCAGCATCAGCGCCACCGCCGACAAGAGGCCGAGGATGCGGTTGGCGCTGCTCAAGAGGCCCTTGGCCGCCTCCAGGTTCAGCCCGAGCGCCGCCCCCGCCGCGACCAGGAACGCGTACCAGATGGCCGAGGCCGCCGCCGACGGGACGAGCGCGCGTAGCGGTGAGATGCCCACGACGCCGGCGAACGGGGTGACGCCCGCCCGGATCCCGGGCAGGAAGCGGCTGAGGAAGATGCCGTAGGCCCCGTGCCGCGCGTAGGCCTGCTCCAGCGCCCGCAGCGTCTGGGGCGGCATCAGCCGGCGCGGCCATCCCTCCTGGAAGAAGCGCCGCCCGTGGGCACGGGCGTAGAAGTACATCCCCGCGGAAGAAACGGTGTTGGCGAGCCAGCACGAAACACCGACCAGGGGTGCCGACGTGAGCCCGCGATGGGAAAGGAAGGCCCCGACCAGCACCGCCACGTCGGCGGGCACGGGCGGAAAGACGTTCTCGACCGCGGACAGCAGGACGAGGATCGTGTAGATCGCGGGACCCGACAGCCCGCTCACCCATTCCAGGAACCTCTCAGCCACCGAGGAGCGCCTCGCGGACGAGATGGACGAGCGAGAGATAGGGCCGGCCCACGGCGCGGGACATGCCGATCTCGCACGTCCGGCACGTGGAGTAGAAGCCGGCGCCCGGCCCCCAGGCGCTCTCCCGCACGTCGGCCGCCTCGCGCACCGTCGCGCTCGCCGTCAGCTCGGGGACCAGGAAGCCGCGGTCGCCGGCGAAGCCGCAGCATTCGGCGCCGGGAGGGACGACCACGGCCTCGCTGTGGGCGCGCGCGACCCGCAACAGGTCAGGGAGGCCTCCCGTCTTCACGAGCGTGCACGTGGGGTGCAGCACCGCGGTTCCCGGCCGCCGGCGGAAGGCGGGACGCGAAGAGAGCACTTCGGACGCCCAGAACGCCGGGAAATCGAGCATCCGCAGTCGCCGCCCGTTCGCGGCGAGATGCGCGGCCGCCAGCTCCTGGAGCGTGCCGGCGCAGGGCGACGCGTCGGTCACCACCGGGTCCTCCCCTTCCCGGCTCGCGGCCCACAAGGCTTCGGCCGCACGCGCGGCCGCGTCGCGCGCCGCCTCGAAGAAGTACTTGCTCACGAAAGGCATCCCGCAGCAGAGCGCCCCCACGCCGCCGGGATGGACGACCGAGAACCCTTGGCCTTCGAGCACGTCCAGCATGGCACGGGCCGTCGGCACGACCACCTCCCCCGGCCGCGCGCCGAGGATCCGCGTGAGGCAGCTCGGGAAATACACGACGCGGGGAGAGCCAATCGCGCCCGCGCGTGGGGCGGCCAGGGGCGGCGCCGCGGTCGGCAGATCCATTCCCGGACGGAGCCGCGGAACGAGCAGCGGCGCGACGCGTTGGAGAGGAGCGGTCACGAGGTCGAGGACCCGGGCGCCCCCGGGAATCGATCTCACGAGCGAGACCGCTCGCAGCGAGCAGCGCGCCCCCGCGGCCACCGCACCGAACCGGCGGGCGGCGAGGCGCGCCACCCGGCGCGTGGCCGGAGAGCGCGCGGCCGCCTTCATCTCCTTCACGAGCGCTCCGGTATCGATCTTCACCGGGCACGACGTCTTGCACATCGAGTCGCCCGCGCAGGTACGGGCGCCCTCGTATTCGAAGTCCGCGGCCAGCGAGTCGCGCACCGCCCGCGCCTCCGGCGTGCCGAGCGCGGCCAGCCGCGTCATCTCGCGCGTGACCACGATCCGCTGGCGCGGGCTCAGCGTGAGCGTGCGGGAGGGGCAGCGCGGCTCGCAGAAGCCGCACTCCATGCAGCGGTCGGCCGTCGGCGAGATCGAGGGCAGCGGCTTGAGCGCCTTCAGGTGGACGCCGGGATCGTCGTTGAGCATCACGCCGGGGTTGAGGATGCCGTCGGGATCCAGCAGCCGCTTGATCCGCTTCATCAGCGTGTACGCCGCTTCTCCCCACTCGTCCCGGACGAAGGGCGCCATGTTGCGTCCGGCGCCGTGCTCGGCCTTGAGGGCGCCGTCGTACTTCCCGACCACGAGGTCGACCAGGTCCCGCATGAAGGCGCCGTAGCGCGCGGCCGTCTCCGGGCGCGAGAAGTCCTGGCAGAAGACGAAGTGCAGGTTGCCGTCGCGCGCGTGGCCGAAGATCACCGCCTCCGGAAAGCCGTGGCGCTGGAAGAGCGCCTGCAGGTCTCCTATCGCCTCGGCCAGCCGCTCCACCGGCACCACCACGTCCTCGATCAGGACCGCGGTGCCGGAGGCGCGCATGCCGCCCACGGCCGGGAAGAGCCCCTTGCGCAGGTGCCAGTGAGCGTCGCGCGCGGCGGGGTCGGTGGTGAAGTCGACGGGGGCGAGGAGCCGGAAGCCGGCGAGCGCCTCCTCCCCGCGCCGTACGGCGGCCGCGAGCGCGGCGGCGTCGGCGCCGCGGAACTCGGCCAATATGGCCGCCGTCCGGTCGCCGATGGCGAAGGCCCGCCGTTCGTCGGCCTGGGAGCGCAGCGAGGCGGCGTCCATGATCTCGAGGGCCACCGCGCCGGCGCCCACGAGTGGGACCACCGCCCTCCCCGCTTCGGCCAGCTCCGCGAAATACACGAGAGCGGTGGCGCGCTCGGGCAACTCGGGGACGGTGCGCAGCGTCGCCTCCGCCAGGAAGCCCAGCGTGCCCTCCGAGCCCACCATCAGATGGGCCAGGATCTGGGCCGGCGAGTCGTGGTCGAGAAGGGCGTGGAGGCTGTAGGCCGTCGTGTTCTTCCGCGCGAACTTGCGGCGGATGCGATCGGCGAGGGCCCCGTCCGCGCGCGTCTCGTCGCGCAGGCGCAGAAGGCCGGCGTGCACGTCGGGGCGATCGCGGCGCAGCCGGTCGTCGGCGTCCGGGCGCGAGGTGTCGACGAGCGTCCCGTCGGCGAGGATGAGCACGAGCGAGTCGAGCGTGTGGTAGGCGTTGTGCACGACGCCGCCGCACATGCCCGAGGCGTTGTTGGCCAGGATCCCGCCCATCATCGCCGCATCGATGGAGGCGGGATCGGGCCCCAGGCGGTAGCCCAGGGGAGCGAGGATGCGGTTCAGGTAGCCTCCCACGACGCCCGGCTGCGTCCACACCCGCCGCCCCCCGTCGAGGATGCGGCTCGCGCTCCAGTAGGGAGCCAGCTCCACGAGGACGTCGTCGGTCACGGCCTGGCCGGACAGGGACGTGCCGGCGGTGCGGAACGTGATCCGGCGTCCGCGCTCGCGCGCATAGCGCAGCAGCCTGCGCACATCGTCGAGGTCCTTCGGCCGGACCACGACTTGCGGGATCAGCCGGTAGATCGACGCGTCGACGGACCGGCCCAACCGGTCCAGGGGCCGGGACAGCACGCGGCCGGGCGCGAGCAGGCGACCGAGGTCCCGGACGAGGACGGGATCGGCGGGCGCAAGCAACGTGTCGGGGCTCAGCGCGCGGGCGCCTCGTCTCCGCCCACCGGCACCTTGAACCTGTAGACCTTGCCGCCCGCGTTCAGCGTGATGAAAGCGGTGTGGCGCGCCGTCAGCCGGTCGCGCGTCCTGCCCGCCGCGTCGCTCAAGAGCACGCGCCCGCCCGAGAAGAGCTGGCCCCCCGCGACGCTCAGCCGCACCTTCACGCCCTCGAAAGGCGCGCCGCCACGTTTCTGGAGGCGCATGAGGATCTGCGACTGTCCGCCCCCCGGCGGGAGACGCGGCGGCTCCGCCCACGCCGCCACCACCACCTCCTCGCTCGCCTTCTCGACCGGAAGCGGCGGCGGCGGCTCGGTGGGGATGGCGGGCGGCTTCTCCTTGCGAACGAGCGGCCCGCAGCCCGCCCCCGCGAGCACCAGGCCCAGCGCCACGGCCGCACGGAGCTCCGCCCGCCGGGCGGTCAATCCCCGAACCCGATGCCCATGTCGCGAGCCGATTGCAGGATGTCAGAACCGAGCGGCACCTTCTTCATCCTACCGTGGCCGACCGCTTTGGCCAGGGGCACGGCGAGGACCTTGGGAGGGTCGAGGGCCACCATCGTCCGGAAGCGTCCCTCGGCGACCAGGCGCATCGTGGCGGCGCCGAAACGGGTACCGAGGAGGCGGTCGAAGCTGGTGGGCTGCCCGCCGCGCTGGAGGTGGCCGAGGACGAGGTTGCGCGTCTCCTTGCCGGTATGGCGGGCGATCTCCACGGCCAGCCATTCGCCGATGCCACCCAGCCGCGGCTCCCGGCCGACCTCCTTCGG
>QHVJ01000621.1 GCA_003222275.1 Acidobacteriota bacterium
TCCGCCGGCCGCCGCGCCTTCGAGCAGCGTCGCCTCGTCCGGGTAGGCGTAGATGGTCGGGGCCTTGTGCTGCCCGAGGCCACCGGTGTCGGCGGTGGGGCCATAGGTGCTATAGAGGTCGCGCCCGAGCATGCGCGCGAGCGCCGTCTGCTGCCCGCGGTGGTGCGCGGTGTGCGCGATGCGGCGCACCACGATCCAGGCCCGGGTCCGCCGGGTCTCGAAGAACGGAACCACCTCCTCCCACCAGGCTTCCTGCTTCGCGCCGAGCGCCTCCAGGCGCTTCGCGGAGTCGCCGGCATACTGGCGGATGAACTCCAGGAGCGTCTCCGTCTCCGGCAGCGGGCGCGCGCCCACGTCGATGTCGAGCATGGTCCGGAACCACATATCCTCGCTCAGGCACTGGTGGACCATTTGCTCCCTGACGCTGCGGCCCCTGCGGTCGGTCCGGTGCGGTCGCGCCGGCAGGTCGTCATCCTCGAACATGGACCAGACGCTCATCACCTTGAGCCGCTCGGTCCGGTAGGTGTCGACGAGGAACGCGTAACGGCTCTCGCTCTCAACCATGGCGTCATCTCCGCTTGACGCTCGTGCTTGTCGAAGGATAATCGCGAAAGAGGCTCACCTTGAGCGACCGTCCCGACAGCAAGAGCGAAGCCCGCGTCTGGGTCGTGGAGCCGGGGCAATCCCGGCCCCGGACGGACCAGGTCGCGACCGAGGAGCCCCTGGAGATCCGCCTGCGCGCGGCCGGCATCGCGGCGGACGCAGGCCCCCTTGCCGTCTTCCGGCGAAGGAGCCAGGGCGCCGGGCAGCGTACGGTGGCGATCACCATGCGCACTCCGGGCGCGGACGTCGAGCTGGCGGCGGGGTTCCTCTACGGCGAGGGGATCATCCGGCGCGGCGATGAGATCAGTGGCATCTCGCATTGCGACGAGCCCGACCTGGACGAGGACAAGCGCTACAACATCGTCAACGTCGACTTGCGCAGCGACGTGCTGCCGGATCTGCAGGCCCTGGAGCGTCACTTCTACACCACGAGCGCCTGTGGAGTCTGCGGAAAGGCCAGCCTCGAGTCGCTGCGGCTGCGCGGCTGTCCCGCCATCCCCGCCGGGCCGGAGGTGGACGCCGAGGTCCTGCGCACGCTGCCCGAGAGGCTGCGGGCGGGCCAGGGGATCTTCGACGCCACCGGCGGGCTCCACGCCGCCGCGCTGTTCGATCCCGAGGGAAACCTGCTCGCGGTCCGGGAAGACGTCGGGCGCCACAACGCGCTCGACAAGGTCGTGGGCTGGGCGCTGCTCGGCGGCCGCCTGCCGCTCAGCCGACACATCGTGATGGTCAGCGGCCGGAGCAGCTTCGAGATCCTCCAGAAGTCCCTGATGGCGGGAGTGCCGATCGTGTGCGCGGTCTCGGCTCCCAGCAGCCTGGCCGTATCGCTCGCGCGCGAGTTCGGCATCACGCTCATCGGCTTCCTGCGCGGCGACCGCTTCAACGTCTACAGCGGGCTGGAGCGGGTGCAAGTGGGCGTCCCGCTCCCGCGCTAGCATCGTCAAAAATAGAACACTTGGAGCTGTATCGTAAAGAGGTTGGTGCTCCTCCCTGTCTTGGGGTTGATCCGCCCGTAGCCCGCCTTGATATTGACGTTGTGGCCCTGGTGGAAGTACGAGAGCCCGCCCTGGAAGCGGTCCTGGCTGCGCCCCGAGTTGGGGGAGGCGAACTTCTGGCCTTCGACCTTCAACCACGGCATGACCTTGGCCTTGGTGAAGAAGTATCCCCCCTCGACGAGATAATCGTTCTGCCTGGGCAGGTCGGCAAACGTCCGGCCGCCATCGTAGTGGATCAGGTCCCCCTGCAGCGTCAGGGCGCCGGCCGGTCCGAGGGGTCGGTCGAAGTAAGCGTCGCCCGCGAACGCCTTGTAGTCCGCCTGGACGTCGTATCCGCCGCCGACCGTGAAGACCTTCTTCTTCCCGAGATAGGTGCCGGTCGTGAAGTAGGTCGTCTCGGTGTCGAGGAAGGAATATTGGAGGTGGCCCGACGACCGGAAGGAATTGCGGGAGAGCGCATCCCGCACTCCCTGGAAGGCGCCCACGCGGTACTCGAGACGGCTCTTGGCCAGGTATCCCTTGGCCATGAACCCGGTGTCTCGTCCCACCACCGACCGCGTCGGGCCGCCGTGGAGGAACGAGTAGGCTCCGTAGTCGATGGGCAGCAGGGTGGCCGCGCTCTGGATGCAGTTGCGGCACAGCGGGATGAAGATCAGGCCCGCATCCAGCGCGAACGCATCGGAGGCCTTCCATTCGAGGTACGCGTCCTGGACGGTGAAGCCGGTCGCGATGTTCTTCGTTCCGCTCACGGTCTTGCCCAGGTTCGGGTTGTCGGTCTCGAAGAAGAACGTGACCTTGGGCGCCACCTGCCCTCCGACGAGGAAGCGGACCCGCCGGATGAACAGGTTCTGCTGATACCCGCCGGAAGCCGCGTCCTGCGTCCAGTCGGCCTGGGTCTGCAACAGCATCCCGAACTTCACGTTGACGTCGTCGTTGACCTTGATGACGGCCTGCGCCGACGCGTTCTTCGCAACGCAGACCAACGAGCATGCGATGGCGATGACGGGGACCCACGCTTTCGCGTGTGAGGTGTCGGATGAGAGCATCGATCTCCTCCTGAATGGTCCTGGGACCAGCGTAGCGCAACGCCGATTGCCCGCGGGTCGCGGCCGCACGAAGCTCCGGTCCTCCCCCCGCACCCCCGCATGCCACACTGGCGCCATGGAAACGGCGGTTCTCGCCTCCGAGGAGCGCGTCCTCGAGGGCCTTTCGGGGCGCCAGCGCGACGCGGTGCTCCACGGCGACGGGCCCCTGCTGATCATCGCGGGCGCGGGCACGGGCAAGACGACCGTCCTCACCCGCCGCATCGCGCACCTCATCTCGTCCAAGCGCGCGCGCCCGGAGGAAGTGCTGGCCCTCACCTTCACCGAGAAGGCGGCGGTGGAGATGGCCGAGCGCGTCGACCAGCTCATCCCCTACGGCTATGCCGAGACGTGCATCGGCACGTTCCACGCCTTCGGCGACCGCATCCTGCGCGAGTCGGCGCTGGAGGTCGGCCTCGG
>QHVJ01000310.1 GCA_003222275.1 Acidobacteriota bacterium
GCATCTCCAGGTCCGTCACCAGCTCGCCGAGGAAGAACCACGAGCCGTGCTCCGGGTGCAGCAGGCAGGTGTTCTTGCCCCACGCGCCGAGCCCCGCCGCGGCGGCGTAGGCCCGCTCGACGATGGGCCCCGTGTCCACGTAGGCCCGGGACCGGAAGGGCCCGATCTCCGCTTCCAGGCCGCGGGCCAGGCGCGCGAGCATCGCCTTCATCACGTCGTGGTAATCGTCGCCCCACGCGTAGCGGGCGATCCAACCGGATCCGGCGGGGGCATCGGTCGAGTACGGGTGCGGCGTGTCGTACTGGACGCCCACCGAGAGGACCGATCGCGCCCATGGGAAGGCGTTGCGAACGTCGCCGCGGCGCGCGGCCTGCGAGGTGAGATAGCTCATCTCGCCCGCGTAACCGCGCGCGATCCACTCCGCGAAGAAGGCGAGCTCGCGCGGCGCGTCGGCGGCGGCGACGCCGGCGAGGTCGAAGCCGGCGTCGAGGGCGAGGGCCCGGGCGCGCGCGGCGAGGGCGCGGGGATCCACCGCGCTAGCCCCGCGGCCGGCGTCCCACCAGGCCGCGCAGCAGGGCGATCTCCTTCTTCCACACCTCGATCGGCCCCGGTGTCTCGACGACCATCGGCACCCTCGCCAGGCGCGCATCGTTCAGGAAGCGCGCGAACGTCGTGAGGCCGAGAAAGCCCTCGCCGATGTGCGCGTGGCGGTCGACGCGGCTGCCGAGCGGCTTCTGCGAATCGTTCAGGTGGATCGCCTTCAGCTTGCGCAGGCCGACCACCTTGTCGAACCGCTCCAGCGTCCGCTCGTAGCCGCTCTCGGTCGTGATGTCGTATCCGGCCGCGAAGAGATGGCACGTGTCGAGGCAGACGCCCACGCGCCGGGGCTCCTTCACGCGCGCGAGGATCTCGGCCACCTGCTCGAAGCTGTGCCCGAGGCACGATCCCTGGCCGGCGGTGACCTCGAGCAGGGGCCCCGCCGAGCTGCCGCGCGTCCGGCGCAGCACGTCGTCGAGGCTGCGCGCGACGGCCGCCAGCCCCTGCTCGTCCCCGGCGCCCATGTGGGCCCCGGGATGGACGACGGCATGCGGGATGCCGAGGGCGTGACAGCGCCGCAGCTCTTCCGCGAGGGTCTTGCGGCTCAGGGCCAGGAATTGCGGGACGACGCTGGAGAGGTTGATGAGATACGAAGCGTGCGCGAGCACGGCCTTCACCCCGCTGCCGCCGAGGGCGCTGCGAAACGCGCCCGACTCCTGCCCGCTCATCGGCTTCGCCTTCCACTGGCGCTGGCTGCGGGTGAAGATCTGGATGGCGGTGGCCTCGATGCTGCGGCCGTTGCCGGGCGCCATCGCCACGCCGCCCGAGGTCGGAACGTGCGCGCCCAGCAGCATCAGGTCCGCACCGCGATGCGGCGCTCACCGACGTGGAGGAAGAAGCGGCCCTTGTCCTCCTCCATGTGCTCGAGCAGCGTCTGGTGCGGGCCCCGGGCGAGGAGCGCGGTCGCCCGGCCCTCGCGGACGCGGCTCTCGAAGCGTCCGGTCTCCCGGTTCATGCCGAGGGCGTCGTCGGTCACGGTCTCCACGGTGCCGTCGTCGAGGACGACCCGCGCCTCGCCCTTGTCCGCGTCGAGGACGAGGCTCGCCTCGCCCTTGTCCGCGTCGAGGACGAGGCTCGTGACCTGGAAGGCCGGGCCAAGGACGTCCACCTTCATGCGCTGGTCCCCGTCCACGATGAAGGCGCCGGCTTCCTCGAAAACCAGGTGGGACTTGAAGTAACGAAGGCTGGGGGGGTGGATGACGTGCACGTCCCCCACGCGCCAGGTGCCGTCGGGGTAGACGCGCAGGCCCTCCGGCGCCTGCCAGCGTCGCTTTCTCGACGCCATCCCTCGATTATAGAGGCGCGGCTCCGCCCCTCGGGGCCGGCTCCCGCGCGCCCTATAATTAATGATGGGAGGATAACCTCATGGCGCAGGCTGCGCTGCCGGTCGCGCCGGCGGCGGAAGACGTCCAGGAGCGGATCGCCGCCGCCCGGCGGGCGCTGGGCCAGCGCGTGGTCATCCTCGGCCACCACTACCAGCGCGACGAGGTGATCCGCCACGCGGACTTCACCGGCGACTCGTTCAAGCTCGCCCAGCTCGCCGCCTCGCACCCGGAAGCGGAGTACATCGTCTTCTGCGGCGTCCACTTCATGGCGGAGTCGGCCGACATCCTCTCCGCCCCGCACCAGAAGGTGATCCTTCCCGACCTGGACGCGGGGTGCACGATGGCCGACATGGCCGAGATCGGCCAGGTCGAGGACTGCTGGGACCAGATGACGGCGGTGGTGGGACAGGATGTCGTACCCGTCACCTACATGAACTCGGCCGCGTCCCTGAAGGCGCTCGTGGGACGTGAGGGCGGCGCGGTCTGCACGTCGTCCAACGCGCGGGCGGTACTGGACTGGGCGTTCCGGCGGAAGCCGCGCGTGCTGTTCTTCCCCGACCAGCACCTCGGCCGCAACACCGGCTACCGGATGGGCATCCCGCTCGAGCAGATGGCGGTATGGGACCCGAACGAAGATCGCGGCGGGCTCACCGAGGAGCAGATCCGCGGAGCGCGGCTGCTGCTCTGGAAGGGCCACTGCTCGGTGCACAACCGCTTCACCCCCGACATGGTCGACCGGCGCCGCGAGCAGATCCCAGGGGTCAAGGTGATCGTGCACCCGGAGTGCCGGTTCGAGGTGGCGCAGAAGGCCGATGCCATCGGCTCGACGGAGGGCATCATCAAGACGATCCACGAGAGCCCGGCCGGCACGAAGTGGGCCGTGGGCACCGAGCTGAACCTGGTGAGCCGGCTGGCCCGCGAATGCGCGCCCGAGCGGCAGGTCGTGAGCCTGGACGATTGCTTCTGCGTCTGCAGCACGATGTTCCGCATCGACCCGCCGCATCTCGCCTGGGCGCTCGAGAACCTCGTCGAGGGCCGGCTCGTGAACGTCGTGAAGGTGCCCGACGAGATGGCCCGGCAGGCCCGCGTCGCCTTGGACCGGATGCTGGAGATCCGGTAGCCGTCGCGGCTGCCATGAGGTGACATCACGGCGCTGTCGTCGTTGCTGCTCGGCGTCCTCCTGTTCCAGGGGCCCGGGGACGGGTGGGTCCTGGTTTCCGACACGGGGCACGTCAAGAGGCTCTACTGGGACCTGTTCCAGACGACCGAGATCTGGCTGAGCCTCATTCCCAGGGATACGGAGGGAAAGCCGCCGCTGGTCAGGCTCGTCTTCCAGGCGTTCTTTCCCGGGCTGGCAGAGCGCGATCCCTACTCGGGGCTCCCGCGAGAGCCAAAGGGCCCGCCGGCACGACTGGTCCTCCGGGCGCAGGGCCTGCCGATGACCCTGGTCAGGCAGCTCACGCTGCGGCTGGAGATCGACGACAAGACCGTCGACCTGACGGGACCGGCCGCTCGATACCGATACCTGCCGGCCTGCTTGCCGGGTGACGAGTGCAGTACGAACGCCGTCGAAGCCGAGCTGGAGCCGTCCCTCTTGCGCTCGATGCTCACCGCGCGGATCGTCAAGGGCGAGGCCCTTGGGTTCCCGATCAGGCTCACGGCCGATGACCAGCGGTCGCTGGCGGAGTTTGCGACCCGGATCGGCCTGAAAGAGGAGTAGGTCCCCGTCGTCAACGGCTCGGGACGTCCTCGCCCAGGCGGTAGACGAAGAAGACGCCGGCCCGGTCGTCCGGCGGCCGGCGGGCCAGTTGCGCGTAGTGTTCGTCCGCCGGCTCAGGGGAGAAAAGGATGCCTGGGCTGATGACGACCACGCCACGAAACGGGTTCTGGGGCGGGCCCTCCTGTCCAAAGTGCCCGCCGGGAAGGTCCCGGTGGCGGATGTGAAACCGGCCGGGATCGTCGCGGCCGAAGTAGGCGAGCTGGATCTTGTCGACGCCATGGCCGTTCATCCACGACGCGAGCCGCGGGAGATCCTGTCCCCAATCGAGGCTCGAATCGAGGAAGAACCGGTGCCCGCCTGCCTCGCCGCCGGCGAGAGCGTTGAAATAGGGGATGTAGCCGTGGGGCGCGGCCCGGATCGTCGGGGCGGCGATTAGCAGGCCAGCGATGAGAATCGCGGCCAGGCCAACTTTTGTGCGGACTATCTGAGGAACCGCCGAGGAAATCAGCAAGATCAAGAAGGGATACACCGTCAGCACGTAGCGCTCCCCGATCTGGAAGTGGAGAGCGGAGGCGGCCAGAAAGATGACCACGGCCGGAACGACCCAATGGATGAGAACCGGCTGGCCTCGCGCCGGACGCCAGATCGCCGCGGCCGCGGCGCCGAGGCAGGCCAGAAGGAATCCCGGCGTGTTCTTCACCGCGAAGGCGACGAGGTAATACTGCGGCCAGCCATTTTCTGACCAGCGGCCGAGGAGATAGGTCGGCGCGTGCTCGCCTTTCTGGAGGCTGACGACGTTCATCAGTTCCCGAAGGTAGGCCTGAGGGAACCATGGGGCGTATCGCCCCTCGTAGCTGGCCCAGATGACGGCGGGGACCGCGATCAACATCGCTGCCGCGAGAACGGGCACTTGTCGCAGAGCGGGGAGGCTCCGGCGATGACTCCAGTCCCAGACGGCGGCGAGGAAGAAGATCGGAAGCAGCAGCCAGCCCGTGAACCGCGTGGCGACAGCTATTCCCGTGGCGAGCCCTACGCCAAGCGCCAGGGACCGGCTCGGTCGCCGCAGCCAATGCCAGAAGGCCCAGGAGGCGACGACCACCGTCAGCGCTCCCGGCATGTCCGTCGTGGCCAAGTGTCCGTGTGCCAGCAGCGATGGGTGGAACGCGGTCAGGAAGAGGGCGCAGGCTCCGGCCGCCGGCCCATGGCTCGTCCGGCTCCACGCCCAGACGAGGAGGGCGAGCGCGACGGCGAGGACTGCGTTGGGGATGCGCGCCCGCCAGATGATCCGGTTGGCGTCGTTCGCCTCGTGGACGAAGCGGGAGGACCAGCTCCAGAGGTGGTCGTCCGGCCGCAGGTCGGGAATCGACAATCCCAGGGGCACGAGAGGCGCCGCGATCAGCAGCTTCGCAAGGGGGGGGTGATTCCTACTCAGCCGGAAATCGCCTTCGACGAGGTGCTTGTACCCGCATGCGATGTAGACCAGCTCGTCATATGTGAGACCGTCGCGAACGAGGGCGAAGGCGAGCTGGCCGACCATCGCCGCCAGCAGCGTGAGGACCAGCAACAGCTCGAGGCGACCGACACGCGCGCGGCCCTCGGGGCCGGGGCCGGAACGGGTCAACCCGTCACGGAAGCCTTTCGCTTCCTGATCGCCTTGGCCGCGTACATCTCCCGGTCCGCCTCGTCGACGGCGACCATGATGTCCTTGCCCGCCTCGTACACGGCCAGGCCCGCGCTCGCGGGCAGGCCGATGATGGCGAGCGAGTTGGCGACCTCGTCGCGCCGGGCCTGCGCGTAGGCGCCCGAGGCACCGGGGATCACCACCACGAACTCGTCGCCTCCCCAGCGCACGACGATGTCGGTGGCGCGCGTGTGGCCCCGGATCGCCTCCGCCGCCCGGCGGATCGCATCGTCGCCCGCGGCGTGGCCCTGGCGGTCGTTGACGTCCTTCAGGTCGTCCATGTCGAGCATCAGCACCGCCCCTTGCATGCCCTCGCGGCCGGAGCGCACCCCGTCCACCAGCTCGCGGAAGACCCGGCGGTTGAAGCAGCCGGTGAGGGGGTCGGTCTCGGCGAGGATCTTCAGGCGGTGCTCGGCCTCCTGAAGGTGGGCGTTGCTGGTCGCCAGGGCACGCTGCGTCGACTCCATCACGGTAAGGACCATCCCGAGGGCGAGGAGCGTCTGGAGGAGCAGGGTGACGAAGGGGCCGGCCTGGAGCAGGAGCAGCGTCGGCGCATCGGGTCCGAAGAGGCCCGCGAAAGCGGCGACGTGCAGCGCGTGAAGCAGGCCGATGAGGGCCAGCACCTGGGAAGTCAGCCGCACGCCCATCCCTGCCGGCTCGTGGCGTGGCCAGAGCAGGGCCGCCGCCGCGAGCTCGGTCGCCCCCAGGACCGCGTACTGCGTGGCGTGCAGCACCAGCGGGTCGCTGATGAGGACGGGGCCGGCCGCCGCCCATGCGCCGAGGGGCAGCAACATCCACCCGTACCGGCTGCGGCGAAGCGAGCGTCCGTGGTAGTGTCGCGCCGCCGCGCAGAGCAGCAGCCCGTGGCCGGCCTCCAGGAAGAGGTAGGCGGCCAGGCTGATGGTCGAGCCCCAGCGCAGCGACGCCAGGAACACGGCGAGAGCGACGGCCTGGGCGATCCAGGCCGCCATCCAGTCCGCGAGGTAGGGACGGGGGTCGTGCCGCTCCAGGAGCACGAAGAACAGCGCGAGGACGACGCTACCGGCCAGTTGCGCGGCGGTGGCAATCTCGAACAGAGGCATGGAGGTTCGCGCCCCCGCGTGCCCACTAGAGTACTCGATTCATGCAGGGAATCACTCCCGAGGGGCGAAAGATCGTGCTCGGCCCCACAACGGCCGCCGGCGTTGCATCATGGAGCGGAGGAGGCCCTATCTGAGGATGCGCATGGCCCTGGGGGCGGCCCTGGGGGTTGGATTACTCACCCTGTCGCTGTCGTCCGCCTGCGCCCACGCTCACGCCAAGGCTCCGTCCGGTCCCCGTAAGCTCGATCACCTCACCCCGCAGGCCCGAGCCGAGTACATCCGGCGCGCGGCCGTCTGGCAGCCGACCAGGATCCCCTCCATGGACCTGCTCAGGGGACCGCAGGGGAAGGGGAGCTTCGAGCCGGACCAGCAAGTGACTTGCGACTACGTGACCCCTGACAAGAGACTGACGGGCGACACGCCGAAGTTCCTGTGCGACCTCAGCGGCGGGGACGTCGTGAAGGTCAAGTACAACAGCGGCGAGGTCTACGCCGAGGTGGCGGCGAGCCGGCTGCTCTGGGCCATCGGCTTCGGCTCGGAGCGCGACTATCCGGTCCAGGTGACGTGCCGCAACTGTCCGATCGAGCCCTGGTTCTGGAGCAGCGA
>QHVJ01000311.1 GCA_003222275.1 Acidobacteriota bacterium
TTCGAGGAGATGGCGAAGACCGTGGACGGCTACGGTGAGCGTGTGGAGAGTCCCGGCGAGCTGCCGGCCGCGCTCAAGCGCGGCCTGGCCGCCGTCCGCGAGGGCCGGCCCGCGATCCTCAACGTGCTCTGCCAGCGGGCGGTCTAATGAGTCTCGTGAAATAGAGTTACGATGATCATGTTAGAAGGCCAACCCCGCGTGCCGCAAGAAAGCGATGGCCAGCGATGGTCGGCGGCGGACGCGGCCGAAGCCGGCTCGAAGCGGCCCGCGCAGCGCGAGGATGTCGACGGGGCAGAGGTTGGCAAGTTCGCAGGTCTTGAGGTTGCCCCAGATCTGCTCGACGGGATTCAGTTCCGGCGCATAGCCAGGCAGTCGTTCGACCGTCAGCCACGACCGTTGGTGAGCGAGATACTGTCGCATCACGCGGCTCTTGTGGCCGCCGAGGCCATCCCAGATCAGGATGATCTGACGGCCGGGGAAGTGGCGCTTAAGGGCGCGCAGAAAGCCGATCAGCGTAACTGCCGGGCCGCGTCTGGAAGTAACAGCGGCGCCGTCGGCCATCCCAGCGGAAGGCCAATGCTGCGGCGATCGACAAGCGCGACCAGGTGCCGCCCGTGTGCGTCAAGACCGGCGGGTGGCCGCGCGGGGCCCACGTGCGGCGGACGACCGGTCGATGCGAGACGCCGCTCTCGTCTTCGAAGACGATCCACGCCCGCCGGCGTCGCGCGTTTTTTTTACCTGCGGCCAGCGCTCGCGCGTCCAGCGGGCGATCGCCGCCTCGTCCCGCTCGCGCGCTTGGCGCGTCGGGCGTTGGAGCGACCAGCCCAGCCGTCGAAGGATGTACCAGACGTGTCCCGGGTGGTACCGCACGTGCGTGAGCCGCTCGATAAGCGTCGCCACGCGCGGCAACGTCCACAGCTCCGTGGCGAAGCCATGCGCCCCGGGGCCCTTGAGCAATGCCGCTTCGACCCGCGCAAGCTGCGGTGCCTCGAGCCGCGGCTTGCGCCCTGCACGCCCAGCCGTCTTCAAGGCTGTGCGGCCCTCGTCCTGCCAGGCATGGAACCAGCGGTGAGCGGCGGCTCGCGTCGCGCCAAGCGCGCGGGCGACGGCCGCCTGCGATTCGCCGCGCGCGAACAACCGCGCGGCCTCGTACCGACGCGCTTCCAACGCAGCAAAATCCCGACGGGATCCGCGGCTGGTGGATGGCATTCCCTAGCATCGCAGGGTACTCGATGAATCCCGTCAATCTATTTAACGAGACTCATTAGTCAGGCCTTGAGCCAGGTGAGCCGTCGGAGCGCGGGCTCGCCGATCATACATAAAGGAGGTAGGAGGCAGGAGGGGACAGTCCACATCGGTTTTGCAGTGTGCGCAAAAATCCGAGCGTGTTGCGCAAGCCGCCGTGTCACAGCCCTGACCGATATCCCATAATTTCCGGCCGTTTCGACTTGGCACGGTTGCTGCCGAGAGCCACGCGCGGGTCGCGCCCCCACGACACTCGAAGACCCTTCTGGGGGGAGAAATCTGATGAGGACAGCGAATGCGTCAACACGCTTGCTTCTGGCTGCGGTGGGGGTCTTCCTGAGTGCTTTCGCCTGGCAGCAGCCGGCGGCAGCGTCGATCCTCTATGTTGACAACGTCAGAACCTGCGCGGCCCTCGTCCCCTGTTACTCGACGATCATGGACGCGGTCAACGCGGCGGTGCCGGGCGACACCATCAGTGTCTTCCCCGGCGTCTATCACGAGTCGGTCATTTTCGCCGCCGGAAAGGACAGCATCATCCTCACGGCACAACTCCCGAACAACTCAGCGGTGATCGCGCCCCCGCTCGGGGCTGGGAATGCCGCGGTCACGATCTTTGCGTCGAACGTGCAGCTGATGAACCTCCTCCTCGAGGCGGATGGGGCGTATGGCGCGTACGTCGTGCTGGATTTGGGTGCCTCGGGCACCATCATCTACGACAACGTCATCAGGAGTATCGCCCCAAGCTACGCAGGCATCGGCATGTTCTCTACGAACTCCATCGTGCGACAGAATACTCTCATCGGGGGGGGAATATTCGTATCCGGCACCACCGGCGTGCTCGTCGCAGGAAACCTGGTCACCAACGCTCCGATTGACGGCATCAGTTTCGCCAACGGGCAAACTAACAAGATCCAGAACAATGTCGTGCGGTCGAGCGCAAGATACGGAATTGTCTTGGACAGGGACGTAGAAGTCGGCAACATCGTCCAAGACAACGTCGTCACCGCCAGCGGCGGGGACGGCATCCTCCTCTACGGTGCCAGGGCCGGCCAGCCCGACAGCCAGTTCGGCAAGAATATCGTTCGACGCAACACATCGGTCGAGAATGCCCTGTGCGATATCAACGACAACTGGACGGCCCCCAGCCCCGTTCAACCAAACATCTGGAATGCCAACCGGTTCTTCACAAAGTGTGGGGCCGCCACCAACTAGAGCTTCAGAAGGCTCGCACCCTTCGTCCTCCGGGAGCGCCGAGCCACCTCGGCGCTCCCGACAACACAGATGATAGTTTTTTGCTCGCCCCTACCCGCCGAGCCCGGTCAGCCGCCGGAAGAATCCCTCGCGGTGCAGGCGCGCCACCGGCTCCTGGTCGATGAACGGGTCGGGCGCCGGGAGGCGCGGAATGACCCCGAGGCGATGGAGCATCTGCGCGGCGGTGCGCACGCCCTCCGGCGTCGGGTACATCGTGCCCCCCATGAGCTGGGAGAAGTAGAGGTAGGAGGCCTCGAGGACCTCACGGTCCGTTTCGCCGCTGTACTTCCGGATCACCTCGACGCCGAACGCCCCGTCGGCGCGGAATCGGTAGACGCCCTGGGCGTACGCGCGGACGTAGCGCAGGACGACGTCGGGGTGAGCCTTCGCGTAGCGACGGGTCGTCGCGGCGCAGCTGTTCTGGAACGCCACGTCGAGCCGCCGGAGATCCTCGACGAGATTCCAGCCCCGCTTCGCCGCCTGGAACGGCTCGGGCGAGTGCATGATGACGACGTCGACCTTCGTGGGATCGAGGAGCCGTTCGAGCTTGGGCCCGCCCGTCCCCACCGCGACGATCGTGGCGTCCTTGTCGAGGTCCCAGCCCCAGCGTTCGAACGCCAGCGCGATCGTGCAGTGGTCGGCGTCGCCGCGGCCGAGCACGCCCCAGCGCTTGCCGCGCAGCTCCTCGCGCGTCGTGAGCCCGGGTCGCGCGGTGACGTACGTGGCGGTGCGGCTCACCGCCGAGGCGACGATGACCACGTCGGCGCCGTCGCGCACGTCGACGGTGATGACGTCGGGCGAGACGGTGTTGGTGAACTCCGCCTCGCCGGCCACGAGGGCAGGCAGCGCCTTCGGGTGGCCCTCGTAGAACTTCAGCTCGGGATCGAGCCCGTTGTCCTTCATGGAGCCGCCCTCGACGGCCGCGAAGAGGGGCGAGGTCCCGACGCCGCGATTGCCGCACGCGATACGAATCTTCTCCATGGTGTCACCCCTTGAACGCCGACAGGTCGAAGCCCTTGCGCAGCGCGCGCTGGAGCACGAGGAAGAGGAGGAAGACCGGCAGGGTGGCGAGAACGGCGATCGCCATCTGCTCGGTCGGAGGGTTGCCGTAGTCGTCGCCGAAGCGCACCAGCCCCAGCGGATACGTGCGGAACTCGTCCCGCGACACGACCACGAGCGGCCAGAGGAACTGGTCCCAGCTGTCGCGGAACGAAAACAGGGCGAGCACGGCGAGGGCGGCCTTGCACTGGGGAAGGATGATCGATCTCAAGATGCGCAGCTCGCCGGCCCCGTCGATCCGGGCCGCCTCGAGGTAGTCCGACGGGATCTTGAGGATGAACTGGCGCATGAGAAACACGCCGAACGCGTCGATGAGCAGCGGGCCCGCGATGCCCTGGTAGCTGTTGACCCAGCCCAGCTTGTGGATCACCAGGAAGGTCGGGACCAGGGTCACCTCCAGCGGCAGCATCAGCGTGCTCAGGATCACCAGGAGCAGGAGCCGGTCGCCGGGAAAGCGAAACTTGGCGAGCCCGTAGCCGGCGAGCGTGCAGAAGACGACGTTGCCGAGCATCACCGACGCGGAGACGATGGCGCTGTTGAGGAAGAACCGCGGGAAGGCCGATCGCGAGAGCGCGTTGCCGTAGTTCTCGGGGTGCCAGACGGAGGGAATCCACTCCGTGGTGAGTTGAAACATCTTCTCCCCGGCCTGGAACGACGTGGTCGTCATCCAGACGATGGGAAGGACGAAGAGGAAGGCCAGGGCCGCCAGCGGAGCCAGCCCGCTCCATCGGCTGAGCGCGTGCAGCATCGCGCGCCGTCTCACGAGTACTCCTCCTCGCTCCGCATGAAGAGCCGCATCTGGGCGAGCGTGAGCACCATGACGATCGCGAAGAGCACCACGGAGATGGCCGCCGCCCGGCCCATCTTCATGTACGAGAACCCGGTCTCGTAGATCAGCATGGACAGCACGCGGGTCGCGTTGCCCGGCCCCCCGCCCGTGATGATGAAGGGCATGAGAAAGATCCGCGCGGAGAGGAGCGCGGCCACCACGACCACGAAGAACGTCACCGGCATGAGCAGCGGCAGCGTGAGGTACCGGAAGCGGCGCACGGCGTTGGCCCCGTCGATCTCGGCCGCCTCGTAGTACTCGGGCGGGATGGTCAACAGCCCGGCCAGGAACACCACCATGAAGTAGGGCGCGAAGCGCCAGACGGTGACCAGGATGATGGCGGGCATGGCCAGCGCCGAGTCCGTCAGCCAGTCGAGCCGCCCGAACCCGAGGGGGCCGAGGAACTGGTTCAGGAGGCCGTGCGGGTGGAAGAGGAAGCGCCACACGAGGCACACGGCGAGGATCGGCATGATGTTGGTGAGGAACATCGCGCTCATGCAGGCGCGCCGGCCGGGACCCCGCGTATTGATGGCCAGCGCGAGCCCCAGCCCCACGAGCGTGATGAAGATCGTCGAGCCCGCGATGTAGACGAGGGTGTTGGCGAGCGCCTCGCGGAAGATCGGATCGCGGAGGATGCTCTCGTAGTTCTCCAGGCCGACCCACCGCGGCGGCTTCATCATGTCGTAGGTGGTGAAGCTGAGCCCCATCGCCCACAGCATGGGGCCGTACTTGAACACCAGGAAGAAGAGGATGGTGGGCATGACGAAGGCCATGCCCCAGAGCCGGATCCGCCAGCGGTAGCTCAGGCCTTCTTGAACTCCGCGGTCGCCCGGTCGACTTCCGCCGCCGCCTCGTCGAGGGCGGCCTTGATGTCGGCGTTGTTGAGCATGACCTTCTGCACGGCGCGATGCATCGCGTCCGCCAGCTCCGTCCAGATCGGGGTGCGCGGGAAGAAGACGCCGTTGTCCTTGGCTTTGATGATCTCGCCGACGTGCGGGAAGCTCTTCACCCGCGGGTCGTCCGTCCAGCCGGTCTTCCGGGCGAGCGTGAACGGCGCGGTGGCCTGCCAGCAGTCGACGAGGTCCGACATGATGAACCGGTACATGTCGTGCAACGCCTCCTGCTTGTCCTTCGGCGCGCGCGCGTTGACCACGAAGTTGAAGCCGTAGCACGTCGTGTAGCGCTTGTCGGCCGTCACGCCCGCCATCTGCACGGGCAGGAAGTAGCCCTCGGATTCCATCACGGGATTCTGGGACTTGATGGCCACGGGCGGAATGGGGTGGCAGCTGAACATCGAGCAGCGCTCCTTGAGCCAGTCCATCTGGGGCAACGGGAAGGTCGCGATCGAGTCGGCGGGATCCTCGGCGCCGTACTGGCGGGCGATCGAGGCGCGGATGGTCATCGCCTTCACCCCGGCCTCGTTGTTGATGGTGCACTTGCCGCTCGCGTCGAACCACTGGCCGCCCACCTGGGAGACGATCGGATTGAGCTGGATCATCGTCCACTGCGCGGCGTGCATGGCGAACTTGAACCCCTGGCGGGTGAACTTGTTCCCCTGCTTGATGGTCAGCCGCTTGGCCACCTCGCCCAGCTCCGTCCACGTCCTCGGCTGATCCTTCACGGGATCGAGGCCGACCTCCTTGAACTGCTTCGTGTTGAGGTAGTTGCAGAAGCCGTAGAACCACAGCGGATAGCCGTACGCCTGGCCGTCCTTGATCGCGCCCGCCACGAAGGCGTCGGCGTGATCCTTGCGGAACGCGTCGAGGGCCGGGTAGCCCAGCAGCTTCACGTCGAGCGGCGCGATCAGGTTGCGCGCGAGCCACGTCGGCATGAGCCAGTCGCCGGTGACGAACCCGTCCGGCGCCGTGCCCGTCGCGTAGCCGACCGAGACCTTCTTGCCGAGATCGGCGAAGGTGAACCACTGGAAGTCCACCTTCACGTTGGGGTTCTTCTCCATGTACTGGTTGACGCGCTTGTGGAGCCACGGGCGCTGCTGAGGATTGTCGAACGTCCAGAAGGAGAGCGTGATGGGGGCCTTTGGCTGCGCGAATCCCCGCGTGCGGGTGGCGGCGACCGCCGTCGCGCCGGCGCCAAGGGCGCCGATCCGCGTGAGAGCCTGGCGCCGGCTCACCCCGGGTCCGCTGCTTGCGTTCGTCATGGTCCCTCCGGTTCTGGACGGCGGGACGCTAGCCCGTGGGCGACGCGAGTGTCAAGACCGCTCGCGTCAGGAGCTTTCGCAGTATTCTTGCCGGGTGAGTCTCAAGGGCAAGACCGCGCTGATCACCGGCGCCAGCCGGAACATCGGCCGCGCCGTCGCGCTGGCCTTCGCCGCCGAGGGCGCGGACCTCGTGCTCAACACGCGCGTCAACGGCGAAGAGCTGGAGGCCGTGGCCGCCGAGTGTCGGAAGGCGGGGGTCCGCGTCGTCGGGGCGCTCGCCGACATCGCCGACGCGGCCGCGGTGGAGGCGATGGTCCGGCAGGGACTCGCCGAGCTCGGCGCCATCGACGTCCTGGTCTGCAACGCGGCCATCCGGCCGCACAAGGCCATCACCGAGACCTCGCTCGAGGACTGGCACCGCGTGATGGCGGTGGATCTGCACTCGGCGTTCTATCTGGCGCGCGCCGTCGTGCCCGGCATGAAAGAGCGCAAGCGCGGGAGCATCATCGCGCTCGGCGGGCAGTCCGCCATCACGGGCCGGCCGAACACGGCGGCGGTGACCGCGGCGAAGTCGGGATTGCTCGGCCTCGTCCGCGCGCTGGCGGCGGAGCTGGGCCCCTTCGGCATCCGCGCCAACATGGTGGTGCCCGGCTTCATCGACACCGAGCGGCGCTACGCCGACTGGTATCCGGAATTCAAGCAGACGCCGCCCGGCGATCCCGCGCAGGTGAAGGAGATTCCGCTCCGGCGGCTCGGCCGCCCGGAGGACATCGCGGACGCGTGCGTGTTCCTCGCGTCCGACGCGTCGTCCTACGTGACGGGGGACACGATTCGGGTGATGGGCGGGCGGGTCATCGGCTAGCCCTCGCGGGACTGGTTGAGAATGATCCCTCCGGTCAGAGACCCACCAAGGTGATTTCTGACCAGAGTCTCCTAAGACATTGATATATCCGGTGTTCTGGTCCGGTATCGGATTTGCGATGAAGGTCTGCCATGGAAGGCTTCGGCCCGCGCTGCCTGATCCTCTTCGCGGTCACCGCTGCTGTTGCGGCGGCGACGCCGGCCGGCGCCGACGCGCCCAAGAAGGCGGCCCAGGACGGAGCGACGTACCTCACGAGCGCCCGGCCGGGGCCTTCGTACCAACGAGTGGTCTTCACGTCGTCGACGCCGCGCAGGGCCCATGAGACATTGCCGCACGGGGTCTATTCGCGGGAGATCGCCGAGGCCTCCGAACGATACGCGGTGCCGGAGCGCCTCATCTGGGCCGTCATCCGAGTGGAATCCAGCTTCGACTATCGAGCCGTCTCCCCGAAGGGCGCCCGCGGGCTCATGCAGCTGATGCCCGAAACCGCCGCACTGCTCGGCGTCCAGGACGCCTTCGACGCGCGAGAGAACATCCATGCTGGCACCCGTCATCTGCGTGCCCTGATGGAACGCTTCCGCTACGACGTGCGACTCTCCCTCGCGGCCTACAACGCCGGCGAGAAGGCGGTGCTGACGTTCCGCGGAGTCCCGCCGTATCCAGAGACCCAGGACTACGTGATCCGCGTGCTGCGCTACTACAACGCGCCGATCGACTGGGGGCGCTCGCCGGGGGCCGGCATTCACCGGATCGTCGAGCCCGACGGCACGATCATGTACACCAACATCCCGTTCGGACGCTCCAGCGCGTTCTCATCCGGCCGATAGCCCCACCGCGAAGCACATCACGCCCGTTGCGGGATCTGGTATAAATGACGCGAGCCATTCACCGTACGCGAGTCATTCACCCGGAAGAGGGAGGAGGCGCGGGAACGAGCTGAGCGGGGTCGCGTGCGACGAGCGCCAGGTCCGCCTTCGGGCGGATGACGAGGCAGGGACCGATCGAACCACTCGGCGGATGGTCCCTCGGCGGGCACGGTCGTGATGGGTGGAGCAAACCGGCGCGGTAACGTGCCGACAAAGGCCGCCCAGGGTGCCGGCGGGTCAGCTGACCCGTCTCTCGACTCCCTCCTTGCTCTTCGCGCATTCCGTCCCCGGACAGGGGGACAGCCATGTGCGGAATCTTCGGTTACGTCGGCCACGATCGGAACGCGGCGGACCTGGTGCTCCGAGGGCTCAAGAAGCTCGAGTATCGGGGCTACGACTCCTGGGGCGTGGCCGTTGGCCACCGTGACCAGGTGGTCCTCGAGAAGCGGACCGGCAAGATCGGCGACGCGGTGCCGGATCTGCCTGCGAGCGCGATCGGTATCGGCCATACCCGCTGGGCCACGCATGGCGGCGTGACCGAGCACAACGCCCACCCGCACCTGGATTGCGCGGGGCGGCTCGCGCTCATCCACAACGGCATCGTCTCCAATTATCGCGAGCTCCGCGAGCCGCTCGTGCGGTCCGGGCATCGGTTCCGCTCCGAGACGGACACCGAGGTGGTGGCCCACCTCATCGAGGAGTGCCTGGCCGCGACGCCGGCCGGCCCCGAGCAGCTCGTGACCGCCACGATGACCGCCTTCCGCCGGCTCCGCGGGCTCAACGCCATCGCCGTTGCCGACGTCCGCACGCGCCAGATCGCCGCGGCCAAGAGCGGCTCGCCGCTCGTGCTCGGGTGGAGCGATCACGGCCACCTGCTCGCCTCGGACTTCAGCGCGCTGCTCGAGCACACGCGGCGCGTGACCTTCGTCGAGGACCGGCAAGCCGTGCTGTTGTCGCGCGAGCGCTGTCGCGTCTTCGACGCCGACACGGGCCGCGAGCTGACGCCCGCGATCACGGAGGTCGAGTGGGAGGCGGCCGCCACCGAGCTGTCCGGGTATCCCGACTACATGACCAAGGAGATCCACGAGCAGCCCGCGGTGCTGCGGCGCCTCGCCGAGGCCGGCGGCGAGCACGCGCGGCGCCTGGCCGCCATGATCCGGGACGCCGGCGACGTCTTCGTCATCGGCTGCGGCACGGCGAGCCACGCCGCGCTGGCCGCCCAGTATCTGCTCGCGCGGATCGCCGGCCGCCGCGTCACCGTCGCCAGCGCCTCGGAGTTTCCCTACCTGGGCGACTTCGTCGGCGAGGGCGCGCTGGTGGTCGCGCTGTCCCAGAGCGGTGAGACCATCGACGTCATCGACGCGGTGCGCGCGGCCCGGCAGCGCGGCGCCCGCATCGCGGCCATGGTGAACGTCGAGGGCTCGACGCTCTGGCGGCTGGCGGACCTCACGGTGCCGCTGGGCGCCGGTCCCGAGCGCTGCGTGCTGGCCACCAAGAGCTTCACCGCGAAGCTGGCGAT
>QHVJ01000088.1 GCA_003222275.1 Acidobacteriota bacterium
CGCCGAGGCCGCGCGCGTGCTCCAGGGCCTCGTCCGCCAGCGCGAGGACTCGGTCTTCCAGTTCCGCAAGGCGAACCGGCCGGAGCTGGTCCAGAAGGAGGAGAAGGAGATCACGCTGCTGAAGAGCTACCTGCCTGCGGAGGCTTCGGACGCCGACATCCAGGCCGCGGTGGAGAAGGCGGTCGCGGAGACGGGGGCCGCCTCGCCCAAGGACATGGGCAAGGCGATGAAGGCGGCCATGGCCGCCCTCGCGGCGCAGGGCAAGCCGGCGGACGGCCGCAAGGTCAGCGACGCGATGCGCAAGCGGCTCGGGGGCTGAGGAGGGCGCCATGCGGGAGAGCGTGCGCAAGGCGGGGCAGCGCCTCATGGTGGGGTTCCACGGCCACGAGGCCTCCGCCGACGTCAAGAGCATGATCCGCGACTACGGGGCCGGCAGCGTGATCCTGTTCGCGCGCAACGTCGCTTCGCCGGAGCAGGTGGCCGAGCTGGTGCGGGAGCTGCAGTCGGAGGCCCGGGCGGCCGGGCACGAGCTGCCGCTTCTCGTCTCCGTGGACCAGGAGGGTGGCCGTGTGGCCCGCATGCGCGCGCCGTGGACGGAATGGCCGCCGTTGCGCGCGCTCGGGCGCCAGGGGTCCGAGGAGTCGGCGCGGAAGATGGGGGAGGCGCTGGCGGCGGAGCTGCACGCCTGCGGCGTCCGCCTGGATTTCGCGCCCGTCATGGACGTGGACACCAACCCGAACAATCCGGTCATCGGTGACCGCTCCTTCAGCGCCGACCCCGACCTCGTGGGCCGGCTGGGCGCCGCGATGATCCGCGGCCTGCAGGGCGGCGGCGTTGCCGCCTGCGCGAAGCACTTCCCCGGCCACGGCGATACCGACCTCGATTCGCACCTCGAGATGCCGACCGTCGAGCACTCGCGCTCACGGCTCGACGACGTGGAGCTGCGCCCCTTCCGGAAGGCGATCGAGGCGGGCGTGGCGTCGATCATGACCGCGCACGTCCTCGTGCGCGCGCTCGACGAGGAAGTGCCGGCGACCCTCTCCCCGCGCGTGATCGACGGCCTCCTGCGCCGGGAGCTGAGGTACGACGGCGTCGTCGTGACCGACGACCTCGAGATGAAGGCCGTCGCCCAGCGCTGGGCGCCCGGACCGCTGGCCGTTCTGGCCGCCCAGGCGGGCTGCGATCTCCTTCCCGTGGGCGCGACGCACGACATGCAGGTCGAGACGCTCGAAGGCCTGGTGAAGGCCGTGGAGTCGGGCGAGATCCCCTGGAAGGCGATGGACGAGGCGTGCGGGCGGATGCGCCGGTTGAAGGAACGCTTCCTGCTCCCGTGGCGCGATCCCGATCCGAAGGCGGCCCGCGCCGCCGCGGGCGCGGGGGAGAGGGTGGCCCTCGCCCGCGAGATCGCGCAACAAGCCGGCATGGCGCTCTAGCCCGTGGATCTGGGTATAAAGGGCAAGGTGGCCGCGGTGGCCGCGGCTTCGCGCGGCCTCGGCCAGGCCACCGCCCGCGCCCTCGCCCGTGAGGGCGCCTCGGTCGCGATGTGCGGGCGCGACGAAAGCCGCATCCGCGAGGCGGCGGACGAGATCGCGCGGGAGACGGGCGCGTCGACGCTGCCGGTCGTGGCGGACGTGGGGATGGCCGACGATTGCCGCCGCTTCGTCGAGGCGGCGGCCGCCGCATTCGGGCGCCTCGACATCCTCGTGACCAACACCGGTGGCCCCAAGCCCGGCGCCTTCGACGCCGTGGACGAGGCGCGTTGGGAAGAGGCCTTCCACACGACGCTCGCCAACGTCTTCCATCTCGCGCGTGCCGCCGTGCCGCACATGAAGCGGAACCGTTGGGGCCGCATCGTCAACATCGCGTCGCTCTCGGCGAAGCAGCCCATCGACGGCCTCCTGCTCTCCAACGTCTTCCGGCCCGCCATCGTGGGCCTCGCCAAGACACTGGCGAACGAGCTGGGTGCCGATGGCATCCTCGTCAACACGGTCTGCCCCGGCTACACCCGCACCGACCGGCTGCAAGAGGTGGCGGAAGCGCGGGCGAAGGCCGCCGGCACGACGCCAGAGAAGGTCCTGGCCGATCTGGCCGAGTCGGTGCCGCTGAGGCGAGTGGCGGAGCCGGAGGAGTTCGCGGCCGTCGTCGCGTTCCTCTGCTCGGAGCCCGCCTCGTTCCTCACCGGCCTCACCCTCGCCGTCGACGGCGGGGCGTGCAAGGGACTTCTCTGAGCGACTGGACCCGGCCTCGGGCGCTGCGCACCGGCGACCTGGTCGGCGTGTGCGCGCCCGCGGGTCTCGTGGATGCGGCCGCGCTCGACAGGGGCGTGGCCGAGCTGGAGTCGCTCGGTTTCCGCGTGCGGCGGGCGGAGGGCACCCTCGAGCGGCGCGGCTTCACCGCCGGACCCCTGGCCACCCGGCTCGCGGCCCTGCGTGGCCTCTTCGCAGACGACGAGGTGAAAGGCATCTTCTGCGCCCGGGGCGGCGCGGGCGCCGCGTCGCTGCTTCCGCACCTCGAGGCGGAGTGGTTCCGCGCCCGGCCGAAGGTCTTCGTCGGCTACAGCGACCTCACGCTGCTTCACCTGTTCCTGAACCGGCTCGGCCTCGTGACCTTCCACGGTCCGATGGTGGCCAAGGATCTCGCCGGGCGCGCCTACGATCGCGACAGCCTCTGGGGGGCGATCACCGGTGAAGGTGTGCCCTACCGCAGCGACGCCGAGGACCTCCTGCCCCTGCGCGGCGGCGAGGCCGAAGGCCGCCTGCGCGGCGGCTGCCTGAGCCTTCTCGCGGGAGCGGCGGGTACGCCGTGGGCCCTCGATACGGCGGGCGAGGACACGATCCTGTTCGTCGAGGACGTGGACGAGCCCCCGTACCGGATCGACCGGATGCTGCGCCAGCTCCGCTACTCGGGGGCGCTCGCGCGGGTGCGGGGGATCGTGTTCGGCGACATGAAGGGATGCTCGCCCCGCCTCGAGGCCGACTACACGCTCGAGGACGTGGTGAGGGAGGCCCTCGAAGGCCTCGACGTTCCTCTCGCCCTCGGCCTCTCCAGCGGCCACAGCACCGGCCCCAACGTCACGCTTCCCTTCGGCGTGCGCGCGCGCCTGGCCTGTTCCGCGGACGAAGCACGGTTCGAGCTGAAGGAACGGGCCGTCTCGTGAAGATCCACCTGTCGGGCATCGCGGGGACGGCGATGGCCTCGCTCGCGGGCCTGCTGCGCGAGAAGGGCCACGCGCTGACGGGATCCGATCAGGACGTCTACCCGCCCATGTCCACCCAGCTCGAAGCACTCGGCATCCCCGTAAGATCGCCCTACGGCGCCGCCAACGTGCCCTCCGACGCCGACCTGGTGGTCATCGGGAACGCGCTGTCGAGGGGCAACCCCGAGGTGGAGGTCGTGCTCGACCGCAAGCAGCGCATGTCGAGCATGCCGGCCCTGCTCGCCGAGGAGTTCCTGCGCGGCCGCACGTGTCTCGTCGTGGCCGGGACCCACGGCAAGACCACGACCACCAGCATCCTCTCCTACATCCTCCACCACGCCGGGCGCGATCCGTCCTTCCTGATCGGTGGCGTACCCGTCGACTTCGAGCGCAGCTACCGGCTCGGCCGCGGGCCGCACTTCGTGGTCGAGGGCGACGAGTACGACACCGCTTTCTTCGACAAGCGGCCGAAGTTCGTCCACTACATGCCCGACGTCGCCATCATCGGCAACGTAGAATACGACCACGCCGACATCTACCCCGATCTCGCCTCGGTGCAGCGGGCCTTCGTCCACCTGATGAACCTCATTCCACGCCGCGGCCTGCTGGTGGCCGGCCTCGAGACGCCCGCGCTGCGCGAGATCCTGCCGAAGGCGCAATCGCCGGTGGAGACCTTCGGCCTCGGCGAGGGGGCCGACTGGCGGGCGGTGGACGTGAAGCCGGCCGCCGATGGCTGGCGCTTCCGTCTCCTTCGCCGCGGAGCGGATCTGGGTGAGTTTCGCCTCGCGGTGCCCGGCGAGCACAACCTGCGCAACGCCCTCGCGGCCATCGCCGCGGCGAGCGCCGCCGGCGTGGATCCCCAGGCCACGCGCCCGGCGCTGGCCAGCTTCGGCGGCGTGAAGCGGCGCCTGGAGATCCGTGGGCGCGTGCGGGGCGTCACCGTCTATGACGACTTCGCCCACCACCCGACGGCGGTGCGGGAGACGCTGCGGGCGCTGCGCAGCCTGCTCCCGACCGGTGCCGGCCGGCTGGTCGCCGTCTTCGAGCCGCGGTCCTACACCTCCCGCACGCGCGTCTTCCAGGAGGAGTTCGCCCGATCGTTCCAGGAGGCCGACCGCGTCATCGTGTCCGCCGCGCATCTGCCGGGGAAGGTACCGGAGAAGGACCGCATCTCGGAGAGCGAGCTGGTCCGGGCCATCTCGGAGCTGGGCAAGGACGCCCGCTTCGTGGCGGGCGTGGACGACATCGTCTCCCTGCTCGCGGCCGAGCTCCGCGAGGGCGACCGCCTGGTCGTCCTCTCCAACGGCGGGTTCGGAGGGATACACGAAAAGCTCCTGCGGGCGCTGAACGCGGTCGCGACGGCGCCGCCGAGCCGGTAAAACCTGGCGGCGTGTCCGTCTCTATGGTATAGACTTCGCGGTCGCCGCCAGCTCCCTGTGTGACATTCGCCGGAGCGTCACGGGGCGGCATTCGTCCCGCGGCCGAGATGTCCGGCTCGGGGTCGACGCTTCGCCCCCGAGCAAGGAGGATGGTATGAAAGGGTTGATCCCCGCCGTCGGCCTCGGCCTCTTGTGGGCGGTCGCCGCCGCCGCGCAGGAACCCAAGCCCAGTCCCTCCCCGTCGCCCGCCAAGCCGCAGGACGAGACCGTCAAACGGGAGGAGACCGTCGTCGTCACCGCCTCCAAGACGGAGACGACGCTCATCAACGCTCCCGCGACCATGAGCGTCGTGACGAGCGAAGAGATCCTGGCCTCGCCCGCGCAGAACTACGGCGACCTCCTGCGGTCGGTTCCCGGCCTGAACGTCATCCAGCTCTCGGCCCGCGACGTCCAGATGACGAGCCGGCAGAGCACCAACACTCTCGTCAACTCTCAGCTCGCGCTTCTGGACGGACGGTCGATCTACCTGGACTTTTTCGGGCTCGTGCTCTGGGACTTCGTCCCTACGAACCCGGGCGACATCAAGCAGATCGAGGTCGTGCGGGGACCGGCCTCGGCCGTGTGGGGAGCCAACGCGCTCACCGGCGTCATCAACATCATCACCAAGTCACCGCGGGAGGCGGCGGGACCGATGGGGACGAGCTTCACCTTGACCGGGGGAATCCTCGACCGGAACGCCTCTCCCGTGGGACAGGACCTCGACACCGGCAGCTCCTACGGCGCGAGCTTCTCGACCAACCAGGCCCCCAACGACCGCTGGTCGTACCGGATCAGCGGTGGGTATTACCACTCCGACGCCTTCCCGCGTCCCGTGGGCAGGGTGCCTCCGGACCATCACCCCCTGGACCCGAGCGAAGCGGTGGGCGCGAGGCAGACTCCCGCCGACGGCGTGTTCCCCAACTTGAGCAACAGCCCCACCAACCAGCCCAAGGTGGACGTCCGCGTGGACCAGGAAACGGGAGGCGGCGGGCGCATGACCTATAGCGCCGGCGTCGCGGGCACGAAGGGGATCATCCACAGCGGCATCGGACCCTTCGACCTCCGCTTCGATTCCAACCACAAGTCCTACATGGGCTACGGCAAGGTCGGCTACTCGAAGGGAGCCTTCAAGATCAACGCCTTCACGAACCTGGTGGACGCCGAGGCTCCGAACCTGCTGAGCACGGACCTGCAGGGACTGCCGATCGTGCTGAGCTTCAGGACCAAGACCTACGATCTGGAGGCGGGCCACTCGGTGGTGTTGGGCGGCAAGCACATCCTCAGCTACGGCGGCAACGTGCGGCGCAACGTCTTCGACATCTCGATCGCGCCGAATGCCAAGGACCGCACGGAGCTCGGGGCCTATGCCCAGGACGAGATCTACTTCAACCAGTTCCGGTTCACGCTCGGGGGCCGGGTGGACAAGTTCGGCAACCTCGACAAGGCCGTGTTCTCCCCCCGCATCACCGCCATGTACAAGCCGCTGGCGTCGCACTCGATCCGCCTCTCCTTCAACCGGGCCTTCCGCGCGCCCTCCACGATCAACAACTACCTGGACGTGACGATCAAGGCCCCGTCGGGCTTCCCGCTGGGAGTGATCTGCCAGCTCGCGCCTCCCCTGTGCGCGGCCAATCCCGCGATCGCCCGCCAGGTGCTGCCGCTGGGGCCGCGAGTGATCGGCTCCGAGGTGGCGCGGAGCATCAACCCCAACCTGCCGCCGCTGCGGCAGGAATCCCTGAACGCCTACGAGGCGGCCTACACCGGCACCTTCGGCGGCCGCACCACCGTGGGCCTCGCTTTCTACATCAACGACAGCAACGACAACATCAACTTCGTCACCACCCCGAGCGTGATCGCCTCCGTGGGCCTGCCCGCCCTCTTCACCTCGAAGAACCCCCCGCCCGGCTGGCCCTTCCCCGCCTCGCTGGTAGACCTTCCTGCCCTGCGGGCGGCGGTCTTCGACCGGCTGCCGGCGACCTACGCCTACCTGAACCTGGGCCCGCTCCGCCAGAAGGGGTTAGAAGTCTCCATCGACCACCGCTTCACCGACGCCGTCAGCGGCTTCACCAACTACTCCTGGCAGGACGACCCCAAGCCGCTTACCCCCGACCCTGGCCAGATCCCCTACGCGATCGCGGAGCTGTCGGTGCCGCCGCACCACCGCTTCAACGCCGGCCTCAACCTGAGCACCCGGCGCTTCCTCGGCAGCGCGTCGGTCAACTACGTGAGCAGGGCGTTCTGGCAGGACGTATTGGCGTCGCTCGGCTTCGACGGCTTCACCGACGCGTTCACGATGGTCAACGGAAGCTTCGGCGTACGGTGGGGTGACGGCCGGGTGACCACCACGATCAAGGCCACCAACATCACGAACGAGAACATCCGCCAGCACGTGTTCGGAGACGTCATCAAGCGGAACGTCGTGGGCGAGGTAAGGGTTCTCTTTTAGGAAATCCGGGGGGGTGCGGTCGACGAAGCACCCCCCGCGCGCATTCGCGACCCCCCCGTCGCTCGCTCGCGAATGAATCGCTCGCATCGTTTTCAATGTCGGGGGGTACGGGTCATCAGCACCCCCCGAACCCCCTCGTCGCTCGCTCGCGAATGAATCGCTCGCTCGCTGCTACGGGCTACGCGCGACGGGGCTTCCGGCCAGGGCGCTAGAACAGGGTGTATATGAACGGGGCCACTGCCGAGCCCTGGGTGAATATCACCAGCAAGCCGAGCAGCGCCAGCATCATTACGATCGGGCCCAGCCACCACTTCTTGCGGACCCGCATGAAGGCCCACAGCTCGCCGATGATCCCCAGCTTCTCCCGCGATTCTTCAAAGGCCATTGAATGCTCCTCGGCAGCGATCGCTACTAATCCAGCTCATACTGCGTGCGCCAGTCCACGTCCTCGCGCAGGGGCGGCTGCTGCTTCTTTTCGAGCAGGTGGTGGCCGAGCACGAGGTGGTCCATGTTCGTGCGCATGAAGCACAGGTACGCGTCGTGGGGGGTGCACACGATGGGCTCACCCCGCACGT
The DNA here is from genome assembly GCA_003222275.1 of Acidobacteriota bacterium. GTDB lineage: Bacteria > Acidobacteriota > Vicinamibacteria > Fen-336 > Fen-336 > AA32. Next base: position 7,636 of record QHVJ01000088.1, read on the forward strand.
TGAACGAAGTGTTGATGACGACCGGCACCCCCGTCAACCGCTCGAACTCGCCGATGAGGTCGTAGTAGAGCGGGCTCGCTTCGCGGGTCACCGTCTGCAGGCGCGCCGAGTTGTCGACGTGGGTGACCGAAGGGATGCAGCGCTTGCCCTCCCGGACCTGCGCCACCAGGAGCATGTAGGGGCTGTCGCAGTCGATCTCGAACCACTCGGAGGCCTTGTCGGCCAGGACCGAGGGCGCGAAGGGACGGAAACCCTCCCGGAACTTGATCTTCATGTTCAGCGTGTCCCGCATCTTGGGGTCCCGCGGATCGGCGAGGATGCTGCGTCCCCCGAGGGCACGGGGCCCGAACTCCATCCGGCCCTGGAACCATCCGATGACGTTGCCGTCGGCGATGAGACGCGCGGTCTCCCGCACGACGTCGGCGTCCGAGAGCACCCGGTACGTGGCCCCGGCGCCGTCGAGGTACCCGCGGATCTCCGCGTCGTCGTATTCCGGCCCGAGATACGCGTGGGTCCACGCCGGGCCGCGCGGCTGCTTGCCCAGGGTGTTGTAGACGTAGTGGGCGACCCCCACCGATCCGCCGGCGTCGCCGGCCGCGGGCTGCACGAACAGCTCCTTGAAGGGAGTCTCGCGGATCACGCGCCCGTTGGCGACGCAGTTCAAGGCGACGCCGCCGGCCATGCAGAGGCGGGTGAGGCGGGTCTGCTCGTGGATGTAGCGGGCCATGCGGAGCACGACCTCCTCGCACACCTTCTGGATGGAGGCGGCGATGTCGAACTCCCGCTCCGTCATCCAGGTCTCCGGCTTGCGGGGCGGCCCCCCGAAGAAGTCGCTGAAGGCGCCGTTGGTCATGGTCAGGCCGTAGTCGTAGGAGAAGTACTTCATGTTGAGCTTGAAGGAGCCGTCATCGTTGAGATGGACGATCTCCTTCATGATCCGGTCGACGTGGACCGGTTTCCCGTAGGGGGCCAGGCCCATGACCTTGTACTCGGCGCTGTTGACCTTGAACCCGAGGTAGTAGGTGAAGGCGCTGTAGAGGAGCCCGAGGCTGTGGGGGAAGCGGATCTCCTTGAAGAGGGTGATGTCGTTCCCCTTGCCCACGCCGAAGGAAGCGGTGGCCCACTCGCCGACGCCGTCCACCGTGAGGATGGCCGCCTCCTCGAACGGCGAGACGAAGAAGCACGAGGCGGCGTGGCTCATGTGGTGCTCGGCGAAGAGGATCGGCCCCTTGTAGGGCCTCAGCTCCTTGCGGATGATCGACGGCACCCAGAGCTTCTCCTTGATCCATACCGGCATCGCCTTGCGGAACGAGCCGAACGAGCGGGGGAAGGTGGCGATGTACGTCGACAGCATCCGCTCGAACTTCAAGAGCGGCTTGTCGTAGAAGCCGACGGCGTCGAGGTCCCCGGGGCCGATGCCGCCCTGCTTGAGGACGTACTTCACCGCCCGCGCCGGGAAGTCCTGGTCGTGCTTCTTGCGGGAGAGGCGCTCCTCCTGGCAGGCGGCCACGACCACGCCGTCCCTGAGCAGGGCGGCGGCGGAGTCGTGGTAGAAGCAGGAGATCCCGAGGACGTTCATGCTAGAACTGGTGCCGGGCTGCGGCCAGGGCTCCCAGCGGATTGGGCTCGTGGGCTTTCCAGAACGTCGGGTCGGAGCCGGCCGCCCGGTCGAGCAGGTCCTTGCGCGTGAGCTTCATGAAGACGCTGACGGGTCCCACCGACACGAGATACACGATGGAGAGCAGGACCGCGGTCCACACCGCCCCCACGGCCTCGACCCCCTTCGTCCAGCGGGCGTAGGCCTTCGACCGTGGACCGAACCGCCGGAAGGCCAGCTCCACGAGCAGGACCGACGTCGCGAAGGCCAGCAGGACCTTGGTGTGGGTCGGGAGATGGGCGAGCCGGGCCCCCAGACGGCTCACGTACTCGGTGAGGTTCACAGTCGCGTTCCTTTATACCCGCCGAAACCATGATAGTACGGCGCGCGGCGGCCGCGGGTCAACGAAGGGCGATCTCGCCTCAGGCGGCGGGCGGACGCAGGCCGGCCAGGAAATCCTGCGTGTCCCGCGTGTTGAGGACGTCCTCGGCGCGCAGCCAGCCGCGCCGGGCCTGGTCGACACCGTAGCGAAGATTGTCGAACTCGTGGACGGCATGGCTGTCCGTGGAGATCACGAAGCGAACGCCCCTCTGCCGCGCGGAGTGGACGAGGGCGTCGGGCAGGTCCAGGCGGTCGGGCTGGCAGTTGATCTCCAGGGCGACTCCGTGCCGCGCGGCGGCCTCGATCGCCCGGTCGAGGTCGACGCTCACCGGATCCCGCTTGCCGAGGAGCCGGGCCAGGGGATGGCCCCACACGTCGAGGTGCGGGTTCTCGAAGGCACGGACGACGCGCGCGGTCATCTCCTCGCGCTCCATGTTCAGGCGCGAGTGCAGCGAGCCCACGACCACGTCCAGGCGAGCCAGGACCTCGTCGGCCATGTCGAGCCGCCCGTCCGGCAGGATGTCCACCTCGATACCGGCCAGGATACGCAGGTCGCTCACGGCCTGCTGGAGGGCACGGATGCGCGCGAGGTGCTCGAGGCAGCGCGCCTCGTCCATTCCCAGCCCCCGTTTCGGGGAGGGAATGGCCCGGGAATGGTCGGTGATGGCGAGGTAACGCAGGCCGCGGCGGCGCGCCGCCTGCACCATCGCCTCCAGCGTGTCCCGGCCGTCGCTCTCCTGGGTGTGGGCATGGAGATCCCCCCGCACCTCGGCCGCCTCCAGGAGCCGCGGCAGCGTCCCCGCCTCGGCGGCGGCGATCTCGCCGCGATCCTCGCGCAGCTCGGGCGGGATGAAGCCCAGGCCGAGGGCCGCGTAGACCTCCTCTTCGGTCCCCCCCGCCAGCCGCTCGCCGGTGTCGGCGTGGAAGACGCCGTACTCGTTCAGCTTCAGCCCGCGGCGTACCGCCCGCTCGCGCAGGCGGACGTTGTGGTCCCGGGACCCGGTGAAGTATTGCAGGGCGGCCCCGAGGCTCTCTGGCGCGAAGGGGCGTAGATCCACCTGGATCCCGGAGGCGAGCACGACGCTCGACTTGGCGTCGCCGTGCCCGAGGACCTCTTTGACGTCAGGATGAGCGACGAAGGCCTCCGACAGCGCCCGCGCGTCGCCGAGCACGATGAGGTCGAGGTCGCCGACACTCTCCCGGCGGCGGCGGAACGAGCCCACCGCCTCCACCCGCGTGGCCCCGTGGCCTTCGAGGTAGCGGGTCAGGCGCGCGACGACGGCCTCGGCCTCCGGAAGAAGGAACCGGCGCTGGATGCGGCGCCGCGCCTCCAGGCCCTTGCGGATCTTCGCCTCTTTCTTCTCCTTCATGCCCGGCAGCGAGCGGAAGCGACCGTCGGCGATGGCCTTCTCGAGGTCCTCGGCGGAGGTGACACCGAGCTTCCTCCACACGAGGCTGACGCCCTTGGGTCCGAGCCCGGGCAGGCGCAGCAGCTCGAGCAGCCCCGCCGGCACCTCGGCCAGCAGCTCCTCGTGGTACGAGCTGTGGCCGGTCGCCACCAGCTCCTGGAGCTTCGCGGCGATGCCCGCGCCCACCCCGGGCACCTCCTGCAGCTTCTCGCCGCGGCGGATCATCTCCACGACGTCGCGGGTCAGGGTCTGGATCGACTCGCCGGCCAACCGGTACGAACGGATGCGGAAGACGCTCTCGCCCTTGATCTCGAGCACGTCCGCGATCTCGTGCAGAACACGGGCGAGGGAGTGGTTGTCCACGCTGTGACTAGAGCCCCCGCAGGGCGTCGCGGACCGTGCCGAGCTCGATATCCGCGATCTCGGCCTGGACGCACAGGGCGTTGAGGCGAAGGTAGACGACGCTCGCGTAGGGAAGCCAGATGAGGAACAACACCATGGACAGCGCGAGCGCGTAGAAGCCCACCGTCAGCGCGAGGGCGATCACGGCGCGAGCGGTGAGGGACCTTCCCGGAAGCATCTCCGGCAGATTCTACGGCCGCATCGCCCTCACGAAGCGACGGCCGCCCCCGCGGGCGGCGCCGGCCCGGCGGTCGCCACCGCGGCGTAGCCCGGGTCGCGGCGCAGCCGCCAGATGTATGCGTCCACGATGAAATGGTGAATGTTGATGACCGACACGATGAGCAGGTAGCTCTGCGCGTAGCTGAAGCCGGCCAGCACATAGGCGCGCGGCCAGAGATGGAAGAGCAGATACGCGACGACGAGGCAGGCCGTGTAGAAGCCCGCGGCGGGCCGCCAGGCGGGCCCGTTGCCCGCCCGGGCGCGTTCCTTCACGTGGACGATCATCACGATGGCCAGATATTGGAGGCCGTGGAACACCGTCACCGTGATCATCACCAGCGGGAGCTGGTAGCTGAAGGGAACGAGCCACACGGCGTTGCAGATGACCGCGAGCAGGCTGATGAGCGGCAGCGGAGTGCGACCGCCCGTCTGCTGGCGGAAGAAAAGAGCCACGGGCGCGGCGAAGCTGGCGATGCGCGCCGCGCCGACGAGGAGGTCGCGGGCCGCCGCCACCGCCGGCTGCGTCAGGAACGCCTCCGGCATCAGCCACGAGAACCCGGCGCCCGGCAGCGAGAAGAACGTGTAGAAGAAGGGCAGGAAGCAGGAGAGGCGGAGCAGCCGCCGGCCTGTCGTGTCCCACCCTGGGCTCGAGCGGTGGCAGTACAGGATGGCGATGCCATAAGCCTGGGCCGCATAGTGGTAGGGCGACCAGGTCAGGTAGAGGGAGACGAGGTGGCGGCCCACGAGCCCCGGCACGGTGATGGCGGCGGCGAGGGCGGCGAGGGCCACGAACGGCAGGCCCAGGGTGAGGAAGCGGAAGTCGCGGAGCGCTCCAGGCTTGGTGTACAGACGCACGGTGGAGGCCGCGAAATGGGCGCTGTTGGCGACGAAGACGATGAACCAGAGGTTCTTCGCGAGGAGCTGGGCCAGCGACGGCAGCGCCCCCGACTGCAGAATACCCAGCACGAGGATGCTGAGGCCGCCCCCGATGATCAGGTAGTCGAAGGCGGGACTGACGAAGGGGCGGCCGGGGTCGACCGCCGGTCGCCGCAGGGCGGCGAGCGGGGCGGCGGCGGAAGCGGCGCTCATCCGCTCGCGCGGAATGAATCCGCGCTCGCTGCTTGAGCTGGGGGGTGCCGAACGGCGTCCCCCCCAGACCCCCCGCTGGCGGCCGCCGCGGCGTAGCTCGGGTCGCGGCGCAGGCGCCAGATGAAGGCGTCGACGATGAAGTGGTGGATGTTGATCACGGAGACGACGAGGAGCAGGCTCTCCCCGTAGCTGAAGCCGGCGAGAACGAAGGCGTGGGGCCACACCTGGAAGAGCAGGTACCCGAGGCCGAGGCAGCGCGCGTAGAAGCCGGCGGCGTGTCGCCAGGCGGGAGCCCCGTTGCCGGGCCGCTTCATCTGTTCTTTCACGTGCACGATGGTCAGGATGGCGAGGTACTGCAACCCGTGGAAGATCGTGATCACGGCGAGGACCATCGCCACCTGGTAGCTCAGCAGCACCAGCCATACCGCGTTGGCGAGCACGGCGAGCAGGCTGATGAGGGGCAGGCGCGCGCGGCCGCTGACCTGATGGCGGACGAACAGGGCGAGGGGAGCGGCGAAGCTGGCGACCATAGCGGCGGTGGCGGCGAAGCCGCGCACGGCCGCGGCCGCGGGGTCGGCGAGCGCGGCCGCTGGCATCAGCCACGTGAGCCCCGCCCCCGGGATCGTCAGGAAGCTGTACAAGAAGGGCGCGAAGCACGCCAGGCGCAGCCACCGTTTCTCCTTCTCGTCCCACGGCGCGCCCGAGCGGTAGCAGTAAAGCACCGCGATCCCGTAGGCCTGGGCCGAGTAGTGATACGGCGACCAGGTGAGGTAGAGCGAGAGGAGGTTCTGGCCGAGCGCGCCCGGGAAGACGAGGCCGAGGGCGAGCACCACGAGCGACACCAGGGGCAGGCCCATCGTGAGAAAGGGGAGGTCGCGGAACGAGCCCGGCCGCGTGTAGAGGCGCACGGTGGAGCCGGCAAAGTGGGCGCTGTTGCTCAGCAGGACGAACGTCCAGAGATGTTCCTTGAGGAACACGCTCGCCGAAGGCATCGTCCCCGACGCCAGCAGCGCGAGGACGAGGAGGCTGAAGCCGCCGCCGATGACGAGATAGTCGAAGGTGAAGCCGACGAAGGGCTGGCCGGGGTAGACGGCCGGACGGCGAAGAGCGGCCGCGGGGGCGGTCGCGCCGACCGCGGTCACGGCTGTCACCGGGCCGCCTCGCCGCGCGCTCGCTCGAGGTTCGTGAGGATGTCCGGGGTCGGGGTGAGACGGGCGGCGATGCCGAACTCCTCGACCGCCCGCTGCGGCCTTCCGGTGAGGACGTAGGCGACGCCCAGGCTGTTGTGCGCGCTCGCGATCGTCGGGTCGAGCTCCAGCGCCCGCAGGAGCGATGCCTCCGCCTCGGCGTAGCGCCGCTGCTCGAGGCGGACCTCGGCGAGGCCGGCGTGGGCGCGAACCTCGCGCGGGTCGGCGCGCAAGGCGCTCTCGAAGCGCGAGGCCGCCTCGTCGTACTTCTTCGTCCAGTAGAGCGCCCACCCGAGAGTGGTCTGGACGCGGGGGTGCCCGGGGTTCATGGCCCAGGCCCGGCCGATCAGCTCTGCGCCGCCGGGGGCGTCCCCCGCGCGGACCAGGCCCTCCGCGGCCTGGAGCAGCAGGTCGAAGTCCCGCGAGTTCACGGCGGCCAGCCCGCGATACTCCCGGGCCGCCGCCGCCTTGTCCCCCTGGGCGAGGGCGTTGCGTGCGCGGACGAGCGGGTCCATCTCGAGGCCAGGGAGGCGGTGCTCGGTGACGGCCACGTGCGCCAGACCGGCCACGAAGCAGGCGACCGCGATCAGCAGCCCGAGCCGGAAGGCCAGGCGGTACAGTTTCTCGACACGCAGGGCGGACAAGGTCGTGGACATGGGCAACAAGCCGCGGCCCATGATAAGCCTGGCGCCCTCCGGGAGCGAGGACGCGGTCCGGGGCGGGTGACGACCGTCACCGCTCGCCGGCGCGGCGCCGCGGCGAGACCGCCAGGGCGGGCGGCTCGAGGGGCATGCTCAGGGTGACACGAGTGCCCCGCTCGGGACTGCTGACGAGCCTCACCTCGCCGCCGTGCTCCTCGACGATCTTGCGCGCGATCGACATCCCGAGACCCAATCCGCGCGGCTTGCCGTGCGTGAAGAACGGCTCGAACAGCCGCGGCTGGAGCTCCGCGGGGATGCCGACGCCGGTGTCGGACACGATCAGCTCGATTCGCGCGCCCTCGCGACGGGACGCGAGCGTCAGGGTGCCGCCGGACGGCATGGCGTCGAGGGCGTTGGCGGCGAAGTTGAGCAGCGCACGCGTCAAGCGGTCGACGTCGAGGACCATCTCCCCTTCGTAGGCGAGCTCCCGCCGCAGGGTCACCCCGCGCGACTTCAGCTCCGTGGCCAACTGCCGCTCCACCGCGTCGGCGAGCAGGCTCACCGGCACCGCGCGGGGCCGCAGGATCGTCCGCTCGCCGCGCGTGAAATCGAGGATCTCTTCGATCATTCCGCCCAGGCGGTCGGTCTCTTCCAGGACGAGGCGGGCGTACTGGCGTCGGCGCTCGGCGGACAGGTCTTCCTCCAGCAGGCTGCCGTAACCCTTGATCGCGGTCATGGGGTTGCGGAAGTCGTGGACGATGGTGGCGATCATGCGCCCGATGGTCGCCAGCCGGTCGCCGCGCACGCGCTCCTCGAGGAGCTCCATGTGATGCAGCGCCGCCGCCGCCTGGCCGGCGAGGATCGAGAGGAACTCCCGGGTGTCGAGCGCCGGCTCGGCGCCGTCGGGCAGGAGCAGCCAACCGAAGAGACGCCGGCCATGCTCGAGGCTGATGGCGCGGGCGGCCGGGATCCCCGGGGGGAGGCCCGACCGGCCCTCGCCGCGCAGCCGGACGAGGGCGGCCTCGATGTCCTCCCGCCGGTCTTCGGAAAGAGAGGCGGACCCCGCCCACAGGGCGGCGCGGTTGCCGGTCTGCAGCGCCACCACGCACGGCGCCGCGGCGAGGCTGCGGGCGGCCTCCGCCACCAGCTCCCGGACCTGCTCCGGCTCCAGCGCGGAGCCGAGCGCCAGCCCCACGTCGTGCAGGCCGTGCAGCTCGCGGCTGCGGCGCTCCAGCCGTGCGTGATGCTGCTCGAGCTCGCGACGGAGGCGGTGCTGGGTGAGGAGGTTCTCGACCGCGAGGTTCAGGTCCTCCACCTCCCATGGCTTCTCGATGTAGCAGTGCAGGCCGGCGTTGTTGATCGCGTAGATGGCGGAGTCGAGCCCGGCCTGGCCGGTGAGGAGGATCTTCATGACGCGCGGCCGGGTCTCGTGCACGCGCTCGAGAAAGCGGTCGCCCTTCATCTTCGGCATGACCTGGTCGCAAATGACCAGCTCCACCTCGTCGCCGGCGGCGAAGACCTCGTCGATGAGCTGGAGCGCCTCCTCGGCCGACTCGGCGCACTCCACGCGGTGGGTGGCGCCGAAGCGCCGGCTGAGCTGCGCGGAGAGCTGGTCGAGGACCGCCTGCTCGTCGTCGACGCAAACGATGTGCGCGGTCACGGCTCGGCCTCCGGTAGCGCCGCGACCACGGGCGTGAGGGGCAAGCGCACCTCGAAGCAGGTGCGTCCCGGCTCCGAGTCGACGCGGATCTCCCCCCGGTGGCGCTGGACGATCTGCTGGGCGATCCCGAGTCCCAATCCCGTGCCCTCTCCCTGGTCCTTGGTCGTGAAGAACGGGTCGAAGATGCGGCCGCGGATAGTGTCCGGGATGCCGGGCCCCGTGTCGGTGATCCGCACCGCCACCCCGTCCTCCGTGGCCAGGGTCTCGATCGTGAGCCGGCCTACGCCCTTCATCGCCTGGATGGCGTTGTGGATGACGTTGGTCCACACCTGGTTCAGCTCGTTGATGTTGCACACGACGGGGGGCAGGCGCGCGTAGCGGCGCTCGACCACGATCCCGTACCGGATCTGGTTGCGCAGGATGGTGAGTGTCGTCTCGAGCCCGTCGTGGATGTCGGCCTCGGCCATCTCCGCGCGGTCGAGGTGCGAATAGTGCCGCAAGGCCTTCACCATGCGGGTGATGGCCTCGATGGAGACGCGGATGTCGCTCACCGCGATCGCCAGGTTGCCGGCGCTTTCCAGGAAGGCGATGGCGGGAGGCGCCAGCCGTCCCTGGCTGGCCTCGGCCAGGCGCCGCAGGTCTTCGTGCAGGCCCAGGCGCGAGTAGGCGAGGGCCAGCTCCCGCGGACCGGGCAGGCCGCGGGCGAGGAGTGCCGCCTCCAGCTCCCGGGTGCGTTGGCGGATCTCGGCGGTGGACGAACGCTTGCGGCCGAAATCGACCGCGAGCGCCTTCTGCACGAGGTCGTGGAGCGGCGCTCGCAGCTCTGCGGGAGGCCCCTCCGAGGCGAGGAGCGGCACCTGCCGGGCCAGGGCGTGGAGCCCCTCGGTGACGTTGACGATGGCGGCGTTGATCGCCGAGGACGGCGTGTTGATCTCGTGCGCGATCCCGGCCACGAACTGGCCGAGGCTGGCCATCTTCTCGGACAGGATCATCTGGGCCTCGGCCTGCTGGCGATCCTCGTACGCCTTCAGCAGCGCCTCGTTCGTCCACTCCAGGTCCTCGGTCCGCCCGCGGACCTTCTCCTCGAGGCCCCGGTTCAGCTCTTCGATGGCTCGCTGGTTCGCGCGGATCTGGCCGATCATGTCGTCGAAGGACCGGGCCAGCTCCTCCATCTCGTCCCCGGTGCGCGGCTCGGCCCGGGCCGCGAGATCGCCCTCCGCCGTCGGGCGGGTGCCAGTGGCGAGGAGGGAGAGCAGGCGGGTGATGCGGCGGGCGAGCAGGTACGAGCTGGCGGCGCCGAAGGCGACGCCCAGGAGGGCCACGGCGATGAGGGCCAGGCGTATCAGGCGGCGCGGGGCCGGCTCCACCACGACGTCACCCAGGGCCTCGTCGAGGAGCAAGACGGCGAGGGCCAGGATCACCGCGGCGAGGGCGGTGAAATAGGCGAGGAAGCGCGTCTGGAGCCGCATTCGTTCGCAGCTTGTAGCATAAAATGGCGCGGCCGATGCCCAGCGACGACGGTTACGGGGAGGAGCGCCCCGACCGCGAGCTCCGCTCCGACTTCCTGCGCGGCCAGATGCGCCACTGGATGGACCAGGTGGTGGCGGCGGGGAGGACCCGGGAGCTGTTCGAGCTCGAGATGTGGCTGCGCGCCTTCGAGCGCTTCTTCCGGATCAAGAACCAGCCGCTGTCGGAGCGGGAAGCCAAGCACCTGGCCCTCCGCAACTGGTCCGAGGAGCTGCGCCTGGTGGACAACGTGGCCCGGCGCGCGGTCCAGCTGTGCACGGCCATCCTCACCGAAGACCAGGTCAACCTGACCCGCTTCGACAAGTACGTGGAGGGCTACCTCAAGAAGGACGACGCCGTCGACCCCTACGTCGAGAAGCTGTTGCGGCAGGCGTCCCCCGAGGCCGGGTTGACGCTGCTCCGGGACGCCCTCGAAGACCTGCACGTGCTCCTCACCGATCTCGTGCGGCTGTCCCGCATCCCCTACGCCACCTTCACCGCGGTCGGGAGGCTCCTGTACCGCGAGATCCGCCGCAGCTACCTCCTGGCCCTGCTCATCGACCGCAAGTTCAAGCCCATCCACGACCGGATCAGCAACCCCGCGGTGTCGGCGATCATCCGGGGCATCCCGGACGCCGGGGCCCGGCGGCAGGCGGCCAAGATCTTCCTCGAGCTGTTCCGGCTGCTGCACTACCTGGAGTTCGCCGATCCCGAGAAGGTGTCCGAGGAGGACCTCAAGAACACGGTCCTCGTCTTCGCGCTCATCACGTCCGAGACGCGGCTGCTGCTGGCCTACATCGAGCGGCGGGTGCTCCGGAACGTCGACCCGGAGAGCCGCCTCCACGAGATCTACGACTCCTTCGTGTACTCGCTGCCTTTCGAGATGAAGAAGGTCATCAGCACCGAGCTGGTGGACATCTCGGTGGCCCGCCAGCCGGACATCGTGCGCGCGCGGGTGGAGAACAGCCACGGCATCCTCAAGGACTGCTTCCAGCAGTCCCTCGTCCAGTTCGCCCAGGTCTTCGACCCCCTGGTCCAGGGGCGCGACATCTTCGAAGACTTCACCGCGAAGTTCGAGCAGTCGGTGGAGCTGCGCGAGCAGCTCGCCCGCCTCGTCCACGTCGTGCGCGAGTTCCAGGCCCACCGGGACGACACCACGGCGGCGGAGATGAAGGAGGCGATCTCGCGCTTCTACGACACCGACATGAAGTACCTGATGTACCGCGACTGGTCGGGCTTCGAGCTGTTCTTCATCGAGATCCTGAAGTGCCCGAGCCTCTCCGCCCTCCTCCAGATCAGCCACCGGTTCGAGACGTTCCTCTCGACGCTGCATCGCGAGGTGCAGAAGCGCTCCATCCTCCAGAACACCGGTCTCGGCAGCGACGACGACGAGCCCACGGAAGAGGTCCTGGTTCCCGAAGGATGAGCCGCCCGCGCGTCGCCGTCGCCATCCCCTGCTACAACGAAGCCCCCACGATCGCGAAGGTCGTCGGGGACTTCCGGGCCCGGCTGCCGGATGCGGAGATCGTCGTCTTCGACAACGACTCCACCGACGGCAGCGCCGAGAAGGCGCGGGCGGCGGGGGCGCGGGTGGTGAGGGAGAAGCGGCGCGGCAAGGGCCACGTCATGCAGGCGATCCTGGAGACGGTGGAAGCGGACGCGTGCGTGATCGTGGACGGCGACGACACGTACTTTGCGGAGGACGTCGACCCCCTGCTCGCGCCCGTCCTCGCGGACCGGGCCGACCTCGTGGTGGGTGACCGCCTGGGCCAGGCCGACTCGAAGGCGCTGAGCGACCTGCACCGCTTCGGGAACCGCGTCATCCTGGCCATGATCAACCTCGTCTTCCGCACCTCCTTCCGCGACGTCCTGTCCGGTTACCGCGTCGTCAACCGCAACTTCATGAGGACGGTTCCCCTCATCACCGGCGGCTTCGAGACGGAGACGGAGCTGACGCTGCAGGCGCTGGAGAAGGGGATGGTCATCCAGGAGGTGCCCATCCGCTACCGGGCCCGGCCCGAGGGCAGCCAGTCCAAGCTCAGCCCGTTTGCCGACGGGTACCGGATCCTGATCACGATGGCGGTCCTGTTGCGCAATCACCGGCCGCTGTATTTCTTCAGCCTCATCGCCCTCGCCCTCGTAACGTTCGATCTGGTGTGGGCCGCCGCGTGGGCGATGGGAGCGTTGCCACCCTATCGCTCCGCCATCCACGCGATGGTGCTGGTGGGCGCGTCCGCGGTGGCGGCGGCGCTGGTGGTGGTGGGCGTCGTCCTCAACGCCGTGACCGCCGGCTTCCGCGAGCTGGCCGCCCTCGGCCGGAGGCCGCGGTGAGCGGGGCCGCCCGCGAGCGCGGGTTCACCGCGCGCGACCCTGACTACCCGCCGCAGTTCGAGTCGGTCCCCTGCAACGTCTGCGGATCGGATTCCTTCGAGGTGGTCTTCCCATCGAAGCGCGAGCCGGGCAGGGCCGTCGACCTGGCGACCGTGTTCCGCTCCTCGGGCGACGAGCCCCTCCAGGACCAGATGGTGCGATGCCTGTCCTGCGGCCTCCATTACGTGCGGCCCCGGCTGCGCTGGGACTTGATCCTCGAGGGCTACCGGGGAGGGACCGACGAGAGCTTCGTGTCCCAGGTAGCGATGCGCGAGAGGACGTTCCGGCGCGGCCTGCGGCAGATCGAGGCCGCCGCCAAGCCCACCGGGCGCCGGGTCCTCGACGTGGGCGCGGCGGGCGGATCCTTTCTCGCCGCCGCGCGGAAGCGCGGCTACGAGCCGCTCGGCTGCGAGCCGAGCGCGTGGATGTGCGGCTTCGCCCGCGAGCACTACGGCCTGGAGCTGCACCCGGGGACGATCTTCGACATGCCGGTGAGCGCCGGCGGCGTGGACCTGCTCACGCTCTGGGACGTCATCGAGCACACCCCCGATCCGCGGGCGGTCCTCGACCGGGCCCACCAGCTCCTCGTCCCCGGAGGCATCCTCGCGATGAGCTATCCCGACTACGGCAGCCTCGTCTCCCGGCTCATGGGCCGGCGGTGGGTCTTCAACCTCACCGTGCACCTCTACTACTTCGACCCGGGGACGATGGGCGAGCTGCTGCGCCGGGCGGGGTTTTCGCCGCTCCGCTTCCGGCCCTACCTGCAGACGCTGGAGCTCGGCTACGTCGCCCGCCGCGCCGCGCCCTACCTCGGGCCGCTCGGCCGGCTCGCCACGGGAGGCGTTCACCTGCTGCGGCTGGATCGCGTCCCGCTCCAATACTGGGTGGGCCAGACCCTCGTCGTGGCGCGGAAAGAGTGAAGGAAGTCACGGCCGTCAGGGTGGGGGTCAGGGTGGGGGATCGATGAAGGATCCCGTCGTCGTCCTCGGCGGAGGCGTGGCCGGGCTCGCCGCCGCCCATTACCTCGCCCGGGGCGGCTGGCCGGTCACGGTGGTGGAGCGCTCGGCCACCCTCGGCGGCCTGTGCGGCAGCTTCCAGAGCCACGGCTTCACGCTCGATCACGGTCCCCACAAGCTGTACTCGGTGGTGCCGGGGATCCTCGACGAGATCCGCGGCCTGCTCGGCGCCGACCTCATCGAGCACAAGAAGCGCAACCGGATTCGCCTGCTCGGCCGCTACCTCGACTACCCGTTGAGCCTGGGCAACCTGCTCCCGCTCCTCGGCCCGGTGCGGGCCGCTCGCCTCGGCCTCGGTTACGCCGCGGCCCTGCTTGGGGGCATGTGGAGCCGGCGCGCTCCGGCGTCCTACGAGGAGTACGTCCTGCAGCGCTTCGGGCGGGGCGTGTACGAGCTGGTGTTCGAGCCGCTGGCGTGGAAGGTCTGGGGCGACCCGCGCCAGCTCTCGGTGGACCTCGCCCGCGCGCGCATCCCCTCCGCCGGCGCCACCGAGCTGATCCTCCGCCTGCTGAAGCTCAAGGAGGACACCGAGGACGTCGACGCGCCGTTTTTCTACTACCCGCGCGGCGGCTTCGGCAGGTTCCCCGAGCGGCTCGCGGCGGAGGTCCGACGCGCCGGGGGACGGATCCTGACCTCGTCGGCTCCGTGCGCCCTCGAGCGCGTCGACGGCACGGTGCGGGCCGTGCACGTCGAGACGGGAGGGACGGCCGAGCGCATCCCGTGCGCCACGCTCGTGTCCTCCATCCCCATGTCCGCCCTCGCCCGGCTCCTGTATCCAGGCGACGCTCACGTCGAGGCGGAGGTGGCGCAGCTCCGTTTGCGGGACCTCGCGCTCGTCTATCTCGTCCTCGACCAGGACCGCCTGGTGGACGACCACTGGATCTTCTTTCCCGAGAAGCGCTACCCGTTCAACCGTCTCTTCGAGCAGAAATCGATGGACCCCTCGCTCGGCCCGCCGGGGCTGACCGCCGTCTGCTGCGACATCACCTGCGACGAGGGAGATGCGGTGTGGGCCGCCCCGGAGGCGGAGCTCGTGCGACGGTGCATGGATGCGCTCGTCGAGGCCGGCCTCACGACGCCGGAGAAGCTCCGGGCCGGCTTCGTCCGTCGATTCCGCAGCTTCTACCCCATGTACACGGTGGACTACCGCGAACGGCTGGGCCGGGTCTACGCGCGGCTGAAGGAAGCGGACAACCTGGTCCTCACCGGCCGCGTCGGCATGTTCAACTACAACAACTCGGACCACTGCCTCGACATGGGCCGGTTCATCGCCGGGGGGATGGCGGCGGGGAAGCCGCCGCGCGAGATCTGGTCGGGCCTCGAGGAGCGCGTCCGCTCTTACCGAATCATTGACTGACCGCAAAGGCGCGCGCATCGGCGTTGGGCTCGCGCTGGTCGTCCTCGCGCTGCCGCTGGTGGCGGCGTGGGGGGGCGCCCGCGGGCCGTTCGAGGTCACGCTGAACCTCGGGCCCGGCGATGCGCCGTACGTTTCGGGCTTCACGTCCTCCTACGAGATCGACGACCGCGTGGCCACGCACTGGACCACCTACGACGCGGCGGTGGCGTTGCCGCTGACGGTCTCCGGCGGCCCGATGACGCTCTCGTACCGCTTCGCGCGCGTCTTCCCGGAGACGGCGGTCGTCGAGGTCCTCTTCGACGGCGCGGTCGTCGACCGCTTCGAGTGCCGCGGCGGCCGTTTCCTCGAGCGCACGGTGCCGCTGGGAGCGCGAGGCTCGACACCGGTGGCCGTCGCCTTTCACGCGGACTCCCACGAGCGGCAGAATCTCGGGCTGAAGCTCGACTGGGTGCGCCTGGCCGGCACCGGGCGGGTCACGGTTCGAGGGAGCGCCCGGCTCGTACCCGCTCTCGTCGTCGCGCTCCTGGTCGGTCTGCATGTGCTCGCCGGGTGGGACCTGCGCCGGGCGGCGCTCCTGGCGGCACCGTGGGCCGTCGCCGCCGCCTTCGGCCTCCTGTGCGACCCGTGGCTCGTACATCGCCTGCTTCGGGGGATGGTGCTGGCCCTCTCCCTCTTCGGCCTGGCGGGGGTGGCGATCGGCCGAATGCTCCTGGCGCGCGGGCGGGTCGCGGCGGCGGACGTGCGCGCGCTCGCCGCCCTGGCCCTCGCCACGTTCGTGCTCCGCGCCCTGGCCGTGAACCATCCCGACTTCTACTATCCCGACCTGCGCACCCACGCTCGCCTCGTCCAGGTCCTGCGCGCGGCCGGGCTCGCGTTCTTCCGGAACCCCGCGGCCTACATCTGGGAGCACGGCGTGTGGCGGACCGAAGCCTACGGCAAGACCTACGCGTTCCCGTACACGCCGGCTTTCCACCTGCCGTTCGCGGTGATTCCATCCGGCTACGACGACCTCATCACGGCGATGAAGCTCGCCGCGGCGGTGCTGTCCACGGTGCCGATGGTGCTGGCGTGGGCGATCGCGCGCCGGCTCGGAGCGCCGGTCGTCGGTGCCGCCCTCATGGCCTTCGTCCCCACGTACGTGTCGCGGCTGAGCTTCGCATTCCTGCCCGCGCTCTTCGGGCACGCCGTCGACGTCGCGTTCCTGTTCTGGCTGGCCGGAAACCTCGAGCGGATCCGCGAGCGCGGGACATGGGTGCGGGGCGCGCTGTTCGTGGCCGCTTGCCAGCTCGCGTACGTCTCGGGGGTGATCAACATCTCGCTCTTCGTCGCGGTCCTCGCGCTGTGCGAGGCGGGCCTGCGGCGGCCGGCGGGGGGGCGGCAAGCGGTGGCGGTGCTTGCGCTCGGCCTCGCGGGATCGCTCGTCTCCGTCCTCGTCTACTACCGGGACTTCCTGCCCATGGTGCTCGACGTCGTCTCGCACGCGGCGCGCCCGGGCGCGCTCGCCGCTTCCGTCCACCCGGTGCAGGGCTTCCTCACCGTGGCCTACGCCCGCACCCGGGACTTCTTCGACGGCATCTATCCGGTGCTCGCGGCCGCGGGCCTGGTGGTCCTGTTCCGCCGCGGCCGCGGCGCGAGCCTGCTCGCCGCCTGGCTCCTGAGCTACCTGCTGCTGCTCCTGGGACGGGCGAGGGTGCCCGACGTCTTCCTGCACGGGCACGAGACGCTGTTCGTCACCCCGCTCGTCTGCCTCGCCGCCGGCCAGGCGCTCGCCACCCTCGCCTCGCACGGCCGTGCCGCTCGCGCGGCCGCCCTCGTCCTCGGGGGCTCGCTCGCCCTCCAGGGCCTCGCCTGGCAGTGGCACGCGCTCGCCGACCAGCTCGGCAACGCGCGCTGAGCGCGCCGCGCCTTAACGCTCCCGGGGAGAATCTGCTACACTCGCCCGAAATTTCCACCCATGGCCGCTGACAAGAATCCCTTTGCCAAGTTCCTCACGCACTTCGAGAAGGGGCACGTCCTCTTTCACGAAGGAGACTCGGGCGAGGACATGTTCATCATCCAGTCCGGCAAGGTGGCCATCAAGAAGAGGGTGAAGGACGGGGGCGACGCGACCCTCGCCGTCCTGGAGAAGGGCGACTTCTTCGGGGAGATGGCGCTGCTCGAGCGCCTGCCCCGCTCGGCGACCGCGGAGGTGATCGAGGAGGGCGACCTCATCGTGATCGGCGGCGACACGCTGGGGGACATGATCAAGACGAACCCCGAGATCGCCGTGCGCATGCTGCGCAAGCAGTCCATCCGGCTCCGCGAGACGAACAAGCAGCTCGAGCAGGCCCTGAAGGGAATGCCCGCCTCCGCCCAACCGCCCAAGGAGGCGCCGCCCGCCGCGCCCTCCACCGCGGGGACGCTGCAGGCGGAGGCGAAGGCCTACTTCATCTCGATCTCGACGGGCAACGTGTTCCCGGTCTTCAGCAACGAGGCCCTCCTCGGCCGCTTCGACTCCGTCACCGGCATGCGGCCCGAGGTCGACCTGACCAACGAGGACCAGAGCCGCAACATCTCCCGCCGCCACGCCCGGCTCGTGATCAAGGACGGGGCGTTCTTCATCGCGGAGGAGATCGGGACGATGAACGGGACGTTCCTCAACGGGAAGAAGCTGTCCAACGGGGTGCTCACCCCGATCAAGGACGGCGACGAGTTGATACTTTGTCGCCTGGCCCTCAGCTTCAAATCGCCCGCGAGCATGAATCGCTAGCCCATTCGGCCTTCGATCTCTTTCCTGATGGCGTCGGCGTTGGGGGGCAGTAGCCTCTTGTTCCGGCACTCGTCTAGGGCGATCAGGGTCATGCGGTCGATCGTGCGCTGGTCGCGGGCGGTGGGGATGAGGTCGTCGATCGCCGCGCTCAGGTGGGTCTCGGTCATCGCCGGCGCGCCGCCCTGCAGCGCGAAGCGCCACGCCGTCGTCACCGCCAGCTCGATGTCGCTGCCCGTGTAGCCCGCGGTGCGCCGGGCGAACGGCGTGAAGTCGGTGATCGCGGTCGGAAGACCGTGCTTCCTGACCGTCACCTGGAAGATCTGGCGCCGCGCTTCCTCGTCCGGCATCAGGATCGGGATCTTGATGTCGGTCCGGCCCGAGCGGCGCATCGCGGCGTCGATGAGGTCGACCCGGTTCGTGATGTCGATGCGCAGCACGCGCCCCCTGAGCGAGCTGTCCCCCCAGAAGCTGAAGGCGGAGGCCCGCATCCGCTCCGTCACTCCGGAGTCGCCCGAGCCCTGGTCGCGGCTGCTGCCTTCGGCCTGGTCGGACTCGTCGACCATCACCACGACCGGAGCCAGGGCGCGGATGGCGGCGAAGGCCTTCTCCTGGTTGCGCTCCGACTGGCCGACGTACATCTGCCTCAGCGGGCGGAAGCGCACGCAGAGCATGCCGCACTCGCGCGCGAAGCACTCGGCGAGGTAGCTCTTGCCCGTGCCCGGCGGGCCCATGAGGATGATCCCCATCGGCGCGGCCGCGAACTGGCCGCGGCGCATCAGCTCCGCCACCTCCTTCAACTCGCGGGTCGCGTGCTCGAGGCCGCCGACGGCGGAGAGATCGTGCTTCGGC
Organism: Acidobacteriota bacterium; assembly: GCA_003222275.1. Classification (GTDB taxonomy): domain Bacteria; phylum Acidobacteriota; class Vicinamibacteria; order Fen-336; family Fen-336; genus AA32. Next base: position 26,068 of record QHVJ01000088.1, read on the forward strand.
TGCAGGATCTCCAGCACGTCGCCGTACTCCTCGCGCAACAGGTCCACCTTGCGCTGCACGATGGCGGTCCGGCCGAGCGGCGCTCCGGCGCCGCGGGAGCGCTGGACGATGTCCTCCATCTGGACGAGCGCGAGCCCGCCCGTCTCCAATGCCAGCTCTTCGGGCGAAAGCTCCCAGGCCATCTCCGGCGACTCCGCGCGCAGATGACGCGCGAACTCCGCGCGCGCGTCGAGATCGGGGCGCGGGATCGCCACCACCTCCGCGCCCGACGCCCCCGCGTAGACCTCGTCGGACACGTCTTGCGCGGACGGCGCGATGAGGATGACGAGAGGGCGGCGCGCGGCGATCCGCGGGTCGGAGGCCCAACGGGCGAGGGTGGTGACGTTCTGCCGCTCGGCGCTGCCGGTCGCGCCCGCCGGAGCGAGGGCGTGAGCGTAGTCGACCACCACCGCCACCGAGCCCGGCGGGCAGCGCTTGGTGGTGAGGAGGGCGTCGAGGACGACGAGGGCGCGCGCCGGATCGGCGGGAAGGAGGCCCTTGAGGCCGAGCGCCTTCCGCAAGGCCTTCTCGTGCTGCGGGTCGGGGAAGGCGAGGCCGGAGGACACGTCGTAGGTGACGACGATGTCGCGGCGCCGCGTGAGGCGCTTCAGGCCCTCGACCAGAGGCACCCACGCCTCCCCGAAGGGATGGAGGTCGCGCACGTTGCCGTGGAGCAGGAAGAGGTGGCTCGCGCCCGCGTGATAGCGCTCGAGCACGCCGGCCGCCAGCCAGGACGGGACCTGCAGCCACCTCATGGCGTCAGCCGGAGGCCATGCAGGCCTTCCGCGCTCCCCACGGCTACCGCGTCTCCGTCCAATGCCGGCGAGGACTGCACGCCCTGGCTCGAGAGCGATACCTGGTGGAGGACGCGGCCCTCGGCGTCCAGCAGATAGAGCGTCCCGTCGGTGGACGCGACGAGGAAGCGCTCACCGGCGGCGACGGGGGAGCCGATGACGGGCCCGCGCGTCTGGACCTGGAAGCGCGGCGCCCCCGTCCGGCCGTCCAGGCCGTGGACGTGGCCCTCGTGGCACCCCACGACACACAGGCCGCCGGCCAGGCAAGGCGAGGAATACACGGCATGGCCCAGATCCGCCGTCCAGGCCCGCGTCCCGTCCTTCACGCGGAGCGCCACGAGCCGGCCCTCGAAATCGGCCGCGATCGCAACGTCCTCGGCTACCGCGAGCGTGGCCCGCACCTTGGCGCCCAGCCGCTCGGCCCAAGACACGGTGCCCTTGGCCGCATCGAGGGCGTACACGGACCCGTCGTCGCTGCCCACCAGGATCGTGTCGCCCGCCAGCGCGGGGGACGAGAAGACGGGCCCCGTCTTGCGCATCCACAGGAGCTTGCCCTTGGCCGCGTCGAGGGACGCCACGCCTCCGGCTCCCTTGTCATCCACGGTCCCCACGAACACGCGGTCCTGCCATGGCAACGGCGACGAGCGGACGAGCCGGCCCAGCCTCACCCGATACCGCTCCGTGCCGTCGACGACGTCCACCCCCACCACCTCGCCGTCGTCCGTTCCGACGTGAAGAACCCGGTCGGACAGGGCCGGGGAAGACTCCACTGCGGAGGCGAGCCTCATCTCGTGCACGCGCCGGCCGCTCGCGCGATCGAGGAACACGAGGCGGCCGTCCGCGGTGGGCGCAATCGCGAGGGAAGAGGTGAGGATCGGCGACGCCGTGACCGCGCCGACGCGCGATTCCCAAGCCACCAAAAGCGAAGCCACCGGGGCGGTCGCCGGCCGCGCTCCCCGGCGCGAGGCATCGCCGCGGAACATCGGCCAGGGAGGCGCTCCCGTGGGGACCGGCGCCACCGCCGCCTCGAGGCTGGACGCGGCCTGGCTTGCGCTGGCGAAGCGGTCGCCCGTGCGCGGTGCGGAAAGTGCGATGAGCGCGGCCTGGCGGGCGAGCGTCGAAAGCGCGCCCGCCGGAGGCCCGTCGAGGCGCCACGACACGTCGGGCCGCTCGCCGGTGGCCATGAAATACAGGACGCCGCCGAGGCGGAAGAGGTCCTCCGCGGCGTCGGGGGCGGGGGTTTCGGAGGCCGCGCCGTCGAGGCGCGGATGGCCGTCGACGATCACGACCGTGGCCGGATCGAGGTCGGGATGACGCGGCGGCGACTCGGCGTGCGCGCGGGCCAGCTCGCGGGCCAGCTCCGCGGCGAGCGTCACCGCACGCTCCTCCGGCAGGCGCGCGCTGAAGTTCCGCGTGGCGCGCCGGAGGTGGTCCTCGAGAGTTTCCGGCGCTCCAACGGCGTTTCCCACGGTTGCGGCGGGATTATATCAATCGGGCGCGGGGCGCCCGTCGCGGACGGCTTCGGCGAGGCTCCGCGGCTCCCAGCCGAGCTCGCGCCGCGCGCGGCCCGAGTCGAGCGACGTGTCGGCCGGACGCCGGGCCTCCTGGGGCATCTCGGCGACGGTCACGGGGACGATGCCGGCGTCGCTCGAGCCCAACACCGTGGCGACGCGCAGGCCCAGCTCGTATCGACTCAGTCGCTCGGGCCCGCCGAGATGGAAACGGCCGGAGACGGGGCGTTCCAGCGCGCGCGACGCCGCGTCGGCCACGCTGGCGGAGTCGACCGGCGTCCGGACCTGGTCGGTGTACAGACGCAACGGACGCCGCGCCCGGAGGGCCCAGGCGATGGACTCGGTGCACGTGCCCTTCGCGCCGTGGCCGCGGCCGGCGACGAGCGCCACTCGCAGGACCGCCGCATCGGGTGCCTCCGCGACCACGGCCTCTTCGCCGGCCAGCTTCGTACGCCCGTAAACCAGCAGGGGGCCCGGCGGATCCTCTTCACGCACGAACGGGTGATCGCCCGCGAAGACCAGATCGGTCGAGAGCGATACCAGGCGCAGGCCGCGCGTGCGGCAGGCGCGGGCCAGCCCTGCCGTCGCTTCCACGTTCAGCCGCTCGGCCGGCTCGGGCTCGCGCTCACAGCGATCGGGGTTGCTCTGCGCCGCGCAATGGACGACCGCGTGAGGGCGGGCGCGCTCGAGGGCGGAGGCCAGCGAGGCGGGATCGAGCAGGTCGAGATCGACCGCCGCCACTCCGGGCGGAGGGGAGGCGGTGTGACGCGCGGCCACGACGTCGAAGCGGGAGGACAGCAGCGCCGCCACCCGTCCGCCCAGGAGCCCGGCCGCGCCTGTGACCAGGACGATCATTTGGAAGTTCGGGGGGGTACGAGTGTGTGCGAGCACCCCCCCGCGCGCATTCGCGCTCCCCCCCCTGACGCTCGCTCGGGAGTGAATCCCTCGCTCGCTGCCTGTTGCCTAGTCATTCATGACCGCTCCGCCGTTCACGCAAAGGACCTCGCCATAAATAAAGGATGCGAGGTCGGAGGCGAGGAAGGCCACCGGACCGGCAATCTCCTCCGGCTTAGCGGGGCGGCCCAGCGGGATGGGGCGCAGCGCCTGCTCGCGCAGCCGCGGGTCCTCGAAGACGTGGCGAGTCATGTCGGTCAGGACCCAGCCGGGAGAAACGGTATTGACGCGGATACCGTGGGGCGCCAGCTCGGAGGCGAGCGACCGCGTGAAGGCGAGGAGCGCGCCCTTGGAGGCGGCGTAGTGCGAGTAGTTTGCCTCGCCCCTCTGGCCGGCCGTGGAGGCGATGGTGATGATGACGCCCGAGCGGCGGGGAATCATGACCCGCGCGGCGTGGTGGCACACGGCGTAGGCGCCGCCAAGGTTGACCTGCAGCGTCTCGTTCCACTGCTCGGGGGTCATGGACTCGATGGGCGCCCGCTTCCAGATCCCGTGGCTCACCACCACCACGTCGAGGGCGCCGAAGCGGGCCACGGTCTCGTCGACGAGACGGCCGGCCTCGTCGGGGCGGGACACGTCGGCGCGGGTCGCGAAGGCCTCGCCTCCGGCGCGCTCCACCTCGGCCACCGCCTCCAGCGCCGCGGCCTCGTCGCGGACGTAGTTCACGGCCACGCGGGCGCCGAGCAGGCCGAAGTGGCCGCATATGGCCCGTCCGATGCCGCGGCTGCCGCCCGTGACGAGCGCCGCCTTGCCCTCGAGCGTCAACACGCGGCGACGCTATCCCGCGGCGCCACCGCCGTCAAACCAATTGCCTCTCAACGCGGAGGACGCAGAGGGAACGGAGAGGACGCGAAGAAGGAGATGTGGTGGCTGAATTTCATTCCTTCTCCGGGTTCTCGAGCATCGTTTGCCACTCTCCGCGACCTCCGCGTTAAGAGGCAACGCGAGTAGAATGCCGTTGCGATGGCGTTCATCACGTTCGAAGGAATGGAAGGCTGCGGGAAGAGCACCCAGGCGAAGCTTCTCGCCCGGGCTCTCGGCTCGGACGCGGTGCTGACCCAGGAGCCGGGAGGAACCGCGATTGGCCGCGCCATCCGCCAGCTCCTCCTCGATCCCGCGAACCGGGCCATGAGCGCGGAGGCGGAGGTGCTGCTCTTCTTCGCCGACCGCGCACAGCACGTCGCCGAGGTGATCCGGCCGGCGCTCGCGGCGGGCAAGATCGTGATCTCCACCCGCTACGTCGACACGTCGTTGGCCTATCAAGGGTACGGGCGGGGACTGGACCTCGACCGGATCCGCTCGGTGGCCGTCCTGGCCACCGGCGGCCTGCGCCCCGACCTCACGCTCTTCTTCGACCTGCCGCTGGAGGTCGGCCTCGCCCGGGTCGTCCGCCGCGGCGGCCGGGACCGGCTCGAGTCGGAGGTGCGCGAGTTCCACGAGCGGGTGCGAAACGGCTATCTCGAGCTGGCGGCCGCGGAGCCGGACCGGTGGATCCGCATCGACGCGAGCGGCTCCGAAGCGGACGTCGAGGCGCGGACGCGCGCCGCCGTCGAGGCCCGTGGCCTCGCCCCGAGCCATGGCGTTCGCTAGGATCCTCGGCCACCCGCGCCTTCGTGGCCTTCTCGCGCGGGCGGTGGGTCGCCGCCGCCTGCCCCCCGCCCTTCTTTTCTCGGGCCCGTCCGGCGTCGGAAAGAAGACGCTCGCGCTCGCCGTGGGCCGCGCCCTGCTGTGCGAGGGTGACGACGGAGACGCCTGCGACGGGTGCGCCGCTTGCAGCCGGGCGGCGCGGGGGCTGCATCCCGACGCGATCCTCGTCGAGCCCGACGGCGCGTCGATCAAGATCGAGCAGGTGCGGGACGCGGTGCGGGAGATCGCGGGCCGTCCGTTCGAGGGCCGCGCGCGTGCCTTCGTCTTCGACGAGGCGCACCTCGTCACGGAGCAAGCGCAGAACGCCTTGCTCAAGAGCCTGGAGGAGCCACCCGCGACCTCGCACGTCTTCCTCGTCACCGCGTCGCCGCAGGCGCTGCTGCCGACGATCCGCTCCCGCTGCCAGACGTTGCGGTTCTCGCCGCTGCCGCAATCGCTGCTCGAGACTCACCTGCGCGAAACCTCCGGACTGTCCCCCGACGAAGCGCGCCTGCGGGCGGCGCTCTCTGGGGGCAGCCTCGGCGTCGCCCTCGCCTTCGAGTCGGAGGCATGGCGCGACCTGCGCGTGGAGCTCTTGGAAATGCTGGAGAAGCTCGGCCGCGCCGGCACCCTCGGCCGCATGGACGCCGCCGAGCGGCTTTCGGAGATGGACGATCCCATCCTGGCCCTCACCGCGCTGCGCTCGCTCCTCCGCGACGTGGCGGCGCTTCGCGCCGGAAGCCCGGCCCTGCTCAACGCCGACGTGGCCGCTCGCCTCGAACCGCTCGCGCGCGGCCCGCTGGGGGAGAGGGCGGGGGAGATGGCGCGGGCGGCGGGGGAGACCCGCGATGCCCTCGAGGGCAAGATCACGGGCACGAACCTGCGCCGCGGGCCCGCCAACGCTCTCCTCGCCTTCGACGTCCTGATGGATGCCCTGGGCGCTCCCGCCTGAGGCTCAACCGTTTCCATCTTGCGCCGGTCCGAAGGGCTGTGCTAGAAGAAGGTAACGCTACCTCTCCCGATCGGCATCCCAGACGCGTCGGAGCCTGCTGACCTCCGCCTCACCCGGTAGGCCAGGAAACGCGTCACCGATCGGAGCAGCCGACAGGAGGCCGGACCCGATGAACCGCAAGCTGATTCGTCCTGACCTGACCGAGATCAAGGAGCAGCTCCAGGCGCCGCCGAAGCTGTACCGCCAGCGCAAGCCCATCCCCCCGGAGCAGACCAACGCCGAGAGCTTCTACTACCTGAAGCAGATGACCAACAAGACGCGCATGGTCATCCAGCTGAAGGACGGCGAGCAGATCCGCGGCGTCATCGAGTGGTACGACCGCCACGCCTTGAAGGTCCACCGCGCCGGCGAGCCCAACATCCTCCTCCTCAAGGACGCGATCAAGTACATGTTCAAGGAGAACGAGGAGGACGGAGGGGACGAAGACTGACGGTCTTGCCCTCAGTCCCCGTTGCTGCAAGGACTTGAGCGCCATCCGAGCCTGCGCCGGGTGATGCATCCGAAGGCTCGGAACCCCCCTCTGTCGCCATTTTGTCGCCACTCCAGGGGGAGGACGCTGTGCTGCCCCCGATCCCCAACGCAAGAGACTTCAACTCCAGCTAAGCGATTGAGTTGCTTGGAACAATCATCTGACCGCGAATCTGTAGGTCGGGCGTTCGAATCGCCCGGGGCGCCAGCCTGCAACCTCCTGAGACTGGCTGTTGAAAGAAGTACCTGCCCCCTAAGGGTCTAGCCATCGTTAGCCTGTTTCAGCGTGTGGCACTCATTTCCAGGAAGGTTCAGCTCTCTGCACCCCCGGTGACACCCGAGGATCACTGTGTTGATCCGCATCGCGGGTCGGCTTTGAGGTGCCGAAGGCCGCGACCAGCCGCTCGCCATGATCGTTGGCCGAGGGGTTCGAGGGTTCTGCGTGTTTCGAGAAGTTTCGGGGCAGGTGGAACCAGAATGGAACCACTGGACCGATGACCATTACGGGAAGTTGTTGAGGGATTTGGTACGCCCGGTAGGGCTCGAACCTACAACCTTCGGCTCCGGAGGAACGCGCATGTTCCAGACCGGCTCATA
>QHVJ01000620.1 GCA_003222275.1 Acidobacteriota bacterium
CGGCGCCGTGAAACAATAAAAATGGGGGGCCCCGATATGGCCCCCCAAACCCCCCCGACGTTCGGAGCGCCCCGGCGAAGCCGTGGCGCTCCTCTATCTCGCGAGCGTGGCGGCGGCGGAGCCGTGGCGCTCCTCTAACTCGCGCGGGGGGCGGCGGCGGCGCGGGGGCGCTCCTCTATCTCGCGAGCGTGGCGGCGGCGGAGCCGGGGCGCCCCTCTATCGCGCGGGGTGGCGGCGCGGAGCCTTGACGCTCCTCTAGCTCGCCGCGCGCGACTGGAGTTCGGCGGCGGTCGCGCGGGCCAGCGCGGCGCCGCGCTCGGCGAAGTGGCGACAGAGGCCGGTGTAGCGCGCGGGGTCGAGCAAGGCGTCGACCTGGGACTTCGTCAGACCGGCGCTCACGTGTGGATCGTCGGCCAGGGTCTCGCGGAACGGCCGCGCCTGCGTGACCGAGGCCTGGGCCGCCTCGTAGACGGCGTCGTGGGCGCGTTGACGTCCGATCTCCTTGCCGAGCTCGAGCATGAGCGCCTCGGCCATGATCAGGCCGCCCGACAGCTCGAGATTCTCGCGCATGCGATCGGGGAACACCTGCAGCCCGTCGAGGAGCGTCATCATCCGCTGCAGCATGTCGCCGGTGAGCTCGCAGGCCTGCACCAGCGCGCGGCTCATCATGATGCTCGTCGTCCGGTCGGCTTCGTGCTCCGTCTGCATCGCTTCCAGGGCCAGCGGCACCAGCGCGCGGATCTGCGCGGCGGCGGCGATGATGTCCTGCGAGAGCTTCGGATTGCGCTTCTGGGGCATGGTGCTGCTGCCCACCGTGCCCGGCGGCACCGGCTCCTCCACTTCGCCGAACTCCTGCTTCATGAGCGTGTAGATCTCGCGGCCGATCTTGCTGCAGGTCGCGGCGAGCATGCCGAGCAGCAGGACGTACTCCGCCTGGTGATCGCCGAGGGTGCGCGCGGGCACGGTCATCGCGCGCATTCCGAGACGGGCCGCCATCCTCTCCTGGGTCGCGAGACCGGCCTCGCCGAGCGAGGCGAGCGTCCCCGCGCCACCGCCCAGCATGGCCACGAACACCCGTCCTTCGGCGCCGCGCAGACGCTCCACGTGGCGGCAGAGCTCGTCGATCCACACCGCCACCTTGAAGCCGAAGGTCGCGGGCACCGCGTGTTGCCCATGCGTGCGGCCCGGGAGCAGGGCGTCCTTCGTGCGCTCGGCGAGGTCGGCGAGGGTGATCAAGATCGTCGCGAGCTGCCGCAGGAAGATCTCGTGGGCCCGGCGCACCTGCAGGAGCTGACCGGTCTGCGTGACGTTCTGGGTCGTCGCTCCCCAGTGCACGTAGCCCCCGGCGTCGCCCTCACACGCACGATCCAGCTCCCAGACGAGCGGCACCAGTGGATGGCCGGTGCGCGCCAGGCCCGCCCGCACGGCGGCGAGGTCCAGGTACTTCAGCTGCGCCTTGCGCGTGATCTCGCGGGCGGCGGCGTCCGGGATGATTCCGAGCTCCGCCTGCGCCTGAGCGAGCGCGGCTTCCACGTCGAGCCAGGACTGCAAGCGCGCGGCTTCGGTGAACAGCGCCCGCACGCCCGGGTCGTCGATCCGCAGAGAGGTCGGCTCCTCCAGCATGGGCTCCTCGTCAGCGCGCGCGGCGCACCGCTCCCGGCGCGTACACCTCGGGGTTCACCACGTTGAGCGGGCGCTGCCCGGTGAGGACACGCGCCACCTCCTCGCCGCACCGCCGCGGCACCGCGGCCACGGCCGCCGTCGAAAAATAGGCCGCGTGGGGCGTGGCGATGACGTTGTCCATCCTCAACAGCGGGTTGTCGGCGGCGACCGGCTCCTGCTCCCACACGTCGAGCGCGGCGCCCGCCAGCCGCCGCTCCTGGAGCGCGCGGGCCAGCGCCGGCTCGTCGACCACGGAACCGCGCGAGGTGTTGATCACAATGGCCGTGGGCTTCATGCGCTTGAAGAACGTCTCGCCGATCAGGTGGCGCGTCTCGGCGTTCAGCAGCGTGTGGACGGAGACGTAGTCGGACCGCTCGGCCAGCGTCTCGAGCGAGACGCGCTCGACGCCGAGGGCGGCGAAGTGCCCGTCGTCCACGTAGGGATCGCACGCGATCACCTTCGTCTCGAGCGCAGCCACGCGCCGCGCGAACGCGCTGCCGATGTTGCCCAGGCCCACGATGCCGACCGTCTCGCCGTGCAGCGCGCCGGTGCGGTCGCCGGGGACCGCCCCGCTCCACACGCCCGCGCGCACCTGGCGGTCGAGCGTGACGATCTTGCGGTTCCACGCCAGCAGCAGGGCGAGCGCGTGGTTGGCGACCTCGCGCACCCAGATGTCGGGGATGTTCACGACGATCACGCCCAGCTCGGTGGCGGCGGGCACGTCGACGACGTC
>QHVJ01000282.1 GCA_003222275.1 Acidobacteriota bacterium
GCATCGCACGGCGGACGTACGAAGGCAGTTCAGGCCGCTCGACGATGGGGAGGAGATCGGGCTCGGGAACACGCGCGTGCGGGTGCTGCACACGCCCGGGCACACTCCCGAGAGCATCTCGCTCGTCGTGACCGACCTGCGCCGCGGTCCGGCACCATGGTTCGTGGTCACGGGTGACACGCTCTTCTCCGGGGCCGTCGGCCGGCCGGACCTCCCGGGCGAGGCACGCGAGAACGCCTCGCGCTTGTACGGAAGCCTTCACCTGAAGCTCCTCACGTTGCCTGATGACGTCGAGGTGTACCCGGCCCACTTCGGGGGGTCAGCCTGCGGGGCGGGGCTGAGCGGCAAGCCGTCGAGCACGATCGGCTTCGAGAGACGGTTCAACCAGGCGCTGTCCCTTGACCGCGACACCTTCATCGACACGATCGCCGTCGTCACGCCGAAGCCAGGGGACTCGGAGCGCATCCTGGAGTTCAACCGGGGCGACCTGCAGGGATGACGGTCCCGGGCGCGGCTTCGCCCCGCCTGGGTCTCGGCGCGAATTGGCGGCAGTTCTCGGTCCTGGTGGTGGTCAACGCCTTCGTCGGCGCGATGGTCGGCCTCGAGCGAAGCATCCTGCCGGCACTGGCCCAGCAAGAGTTCCACCTGGCCGCTCGGGCCGCCATCTTGTCCTTCATCGCCGTCTTCGGCGTCGTGAAGGGTCTCACCAACTACTTCGCGGGGCGGCTGTCGGACACGCTCGGGCGGAAGCCGATCCTCGTCACGGGCTGGCTTATCGCAGCGCCGGTGCCCTTCCTCCTCATGTGGGCGCCGTCCTGGAGCTGGGTCCTCTTCGCGAACGTCCTGCTGGGGGCGAGCCAGGGTCTCACGTGGTCGACCACGGTCATCATGAAGATCGACCTGGCCGGTCCCGAACGCCGCGGGCTCGCCATGGGTCTGAACGAGTTCGCAGGTTACCTGGCGGTCTCTCTGGCCGCGCTCGCCACGGGTTACGTCGCAGCTTCCTATGGCCTGCGGCCGTGGCCCTTCGCGCTGGGGATCGGGTTCGTCGTAGCGGGGTTCTTTCTCTCCCTGTTCGTGGTTCGCGAGACTCACGATCACGCGCGCCACGAGGCCCTCGACATGCCAGTGGGTCGGGCCGGAGGCCTGTCGCAGGCTCAGATCTTCGCGCGGACTTCGCTACTGGACCGAGACCTCTCCGCCATCAGCCAGGCCGGACTCGTGAACAACCTGAACGACGGCATGGCATGGGGACTCTTCCCGCTCGTCTTCGCCGCCGCTGGTCTCGGCCTGCGGGATATCGCCCTTCTTGCCGCGATCTATCCAGCCATCTGGGGCGTAGGACAGCTCGTCACGGGTGGCCTCTCGGACCGGGTCGGCCGCAAGTGGCTCATCGTGTCCGGCATGTGGGTGCAGGCCGCGGGGATCGCTTTGATCGCGCTCGCGGCCAGCCATGCGGCGTTCGTCGTGGGAAGCGCTCTGCTCGGCGCAGGCACGGCCATGGTCTATCCGACTCTCCTCGCCGCGATCGGCGACGTGGCTCACCCGTCGTGGCGCGCCTCTGCCACGGGCGTCTATCGCCTGTGGCGCGACCTGGGCTATGCGGCCGGCGCGCTCGTGTCCGGGGTCAGCGCCGACATGCTCGGCGCGCGATCCGCCGTCGGCCTCGTGGGCGCGTTGACCTTCGCCTCAGGGATGGTCGTGGCCGTGCGCATGCGAGAGACCCGCCGAACCCGGGCGGCTGAGCTGGCGTTCCCCTCCGACATAGGTGCTCCTCATCAGACGGTTCCGAGGCCCAGCACGAGTGGCCGCTCGTAGCTGATCCGGTCACCGAACTTCTGCCGAAACTCGGCTCCGGCGCGCTCGAGGAATCCTCGCCACGCCGCGTCGCCCAGGACGTGGTGGCCGAACCGCCCGCCCGAGCTCAACTCGCGATCCGCGAGGTACTCTTCGACCGAACAGTCGTGAGAGAGGGCGATCACCTCCACGCGAGCGGCGCTGAAGCCCGCCTCCAGGAGCGCCGCACGCACGTTCTCCGGAGACGAGAAGTGGCCTTCCGAGGGCGCCACTTGCTCGACCGTGCGCTGGACCGAGCCGTCCCCGACGGCGCCTTCGAGCAAATTGCTCCATGCGGCGGCATAAGGGTCGGAGGACGGTCCCCAGCTCGACATCGCGAAGGCGCCAGGCCTCGCCAGGACGCGAAGGACCTCGCTGAGAGCCTGGCGATACTCCGTGAGGTGTGAGAGCACGCAGTTGGCAGTGGCCAGGTCGAAGCTGGCATCCCGGAACGGAAGCCGGCCGGCGTCTGCAGCCAGGAGCCGGAGCTGAGGCACGCGGCGACGCGCCTGGATCAGCATTTGGAAAGACAGATCGCAGCCTACGATGGCACGTAGCCACTTCAGCTTGTCACCGAGAGCCAAGGCGATCGCGCCCGTTCCGGTGCCCAGGTCGAGTAGCCGCGCGCCTTCGACCGGCGGGGCCAACGCCATCAGCTTGCGCCCGACCGTTTCGAAGCGAGGAGCCCACACCCGCTCGTAGGCCTCCGCAATCGTGTCGTACGAGCGCCAGTCGGTCATCGGCCCCCGAAGGTTCAGCGAGGATCGAGGTGAGCATTGTCGTCGTGGGGAATCGCGGTACCCCACCAACAGTGTGTCCACGACTTTGGGAACCCGGCGAGGTATGCCGTCTCCATTTGCTCGATCCGGAAGCCGCTCTGCTCGATGAGAGACGGAATGTCCCGTGTGACATGACAGCCTTCGAACAGCCAGTGGGGAATCGGCTCCGACCACTCCTGCCAGCGGCGTACTCGAGGGTCGGGAGACAGCCCGTGCTCGAAGAAAATGAGTTTGCCGCTTGGCTTCAAGACTCGCCTGACACCTCGAAGCGCCTCGACGACACCCGGAATCGTGCAGAGCGTGAAGGTGCTGAGAACCGTGTCGACGGACCTATCCTCCAAGGGAATCTGCTCCCCGGGAAGGCCTATGAACGTGATGTCCACTGTGGTGCGGCGCCGTTGCCGTTCGGCGAGCCGGATCATCCCTGCATTCGGCTCCAGCGCATATACCTTGGTCACCCGAACCGCGTCGTAGTGGACGAAGTTGACGCCCGGACCGACACCGATCTCCAAGACCCTCCCTTCGGCCAGAGGGACGATGCGCTCGCGAACCTCACGGATGGGCTTCGGGTCGCCCAGAACTTTCACGAGCTGGGGATAGATGTGGTCTCGGTAGAAGGGCATCGATTACAGCTCACTCCGGAAGGCCTACACGGCGCAGGAGATCGCGAAAACGGGGGTCGCCGTGCCATGGCACGAGCTCGGGGTCAATGGCCAGGTAGGCGATGCCGTTGGAACGCTCCGCATAGGCCTTCTCCAGCCATTCGAACCCGCGGCTATCGTCGCCGAGTAATAAGTAGGCAAACGAGATTCCGTGCGGCGAGACGTACTGGCGCCTTGAGAGCACCAAGAGTTCATCCAGCAGTGCCTTAGACTCGATGCGGCGGCCGGACTTCGCGTACATCTGGGCGAGCCGGGCGAGGCTCGAGGGACTCCGCCGTGTGAGGGCGACTGCCCTTTCGACCTCGCGGGCCGCTTCGTCGTAACGACCAAGACGGGCGTATGCGTCCCCCAGCCGCCAATGGGCTTGCACGTATCCGGCGTCCAGCTCGAGCGCCTTGCGGTATTCCTCCACCGCCTCCGGCAAGCGCCCGGCGAGGTCAAGCGTCCAGCCGACGTTGGTCAGGACCACCATGGATAGCGGATCCAGCTCTTCCGCCTTCCGGACTTCGGCCACGGCCTCGTCGAGACGCTTGCGGCAGACGAGGAAGTTGGCGTACCAGATGTGGGCCAGAGAGTAGCTGGGGTTCAGCTCGAGCGCGCGCCGCAACTCCCGCTCCGCCTCCGCCCACTGCCAGTCATAGTGTTTGATGAAGCCGAGCGTGGCGTGCGCTTCGGCCAGCTCTGAATCTATTTGAAGGGCACGTATCGCTGCCTCGGCCGCCCGGGGCCGCATCACCGAGGGTGGCGCCGAACCGAGCATCACGGTCCCGAGCTGGTTGTAGGAGTCGGCGAGGGCGGCGTGCGCGGGAGCGTAGGTCGGGTCCCCGCGGACGGCGGCTTCGAAGTGCTCGACGGCCGTCCGCAGCGATTCCTCGGTGCGCTTGCTCCAGTAATAACGCCCCTTCAGGTACTCCTCGTAGGCTTCGGGGTCCACAGTACGGACCAGGTTCAAGTGGGCCTCGTCCCGCGGCGTGAGCCGCGCCCGCATACCGCCCGCGATCTCCCGCACCGCCTCGCGCTTGAGCAGCAGGATCTCGCGCACGCTGCCCTCGTAGGTCAGGGCCCGGAGTTGGCGGTCCGTTGCCGCCTCGACGAGCCGGGCGGTGATCCGTACGCGGTTGCTTTCCCTCGCCATCGATCCTTCGACGACCGCGTCGACGCCGAGCTCCCGGCCGATCTGCGGAATCGTCTTGTTCGTACCCCGGTAGCTCATGGCGGTGGTGCGGGAGGTGACGCGTAGCGAGCCGATCGTACCGAGGTCCGCGATCAGGGCCTCCGTGAGACCGTCCGAGAGGTAGTCCTGGGCAGGGTCTCCGGAAGTGTTCGCGAGCGGCAGTACCACCAGCGATTGGATCTCGCCGCCGCCGGACAGCCTCATCAAACGCTGCCATCGGGGGCTGACCGCTAGACCTGCCAGCAGGAGCAAGCCAATCATCAGGAGCGCGGGTGCGCCCCAGCCCTGCGGACGCCATTCGAGCAGCGATGCGGCCAGGCGCGCTCCGAGTGATTGGCGGCCCAAGCGGGGAGCTGTCAGGGCCGCCTGCAGCTCGGCCGCCGTCGGATAACGCGCCGCCGGGTCCTTCTCCAGGCACTTTCGGATCACGACGACGAGGCCAGCGGGCACGTGCGAGGGCAGTGGCCGCGGCGAACCGCTCAGGATCACCGAGCTGAGCTCGAACGGCGTCTGCCCGGCGAAAGGCCGCTCGCCGGTGAGCATCTCATGGAGGACGATGCCCATCGCCCACACGTCGCTTCGCGCATCGGCGCGCTCGCCGCGCAGGACCTCGGGCGCCATGTAGCTGAGCGTGCCCGCAATCATGCCCGGCATGGTCCAGGACGAGGTCTCGACTGGTGGGCCGGAGACGCTGTCGGCTAGCCGGCGCGCCAGGCCGAAGTCGAGTACCTTGACCCGGCCTTCCGGCGTGACCATCACGTTCGCGCTCTTGAGGTCGCGGTGAACGATGCCATGCTCGTGGGCCTCAGCGAGCGCACCAGTGATCTGAAGTGCATAACCGAGCGCCCGTTCGACCGGCAACCCCTCTTCAGGGATCGCCTCGGCGAGCGGACGTCCCCTGACGTGCTCCATGACGATATACGCGTGGCCCTCAGCCTCCCCGATCTCGTGAACGACGCAGATGTTCGGATGGTTCAGACCCGAGGCGTGCTCCGCTTCACGCCACAGGCGTGCCTGGGCGCGCGGGTCGCTGCTCGGCACCAGCTTGATGGCCACCGAGCGCTTGAGGCGGCGGTCGTAGGCCTCATAGACCTCGCCCATTCCGCCCACGCCGAGTCGGCCACGGACCTCGTAGTGGCCGATGACTCGCCCCGTCAGCGGGGGCCGGGAGGCCTCAATGGCCGTTCCGACCGCGGGCGTCTCGAGGAAGTCGTCGGCGCGCGCGTGGGCGTCCAGTAGTCGCTCCAGGGCGGCGCGCGCCTCGGCGTCGTCGCCACACGTTTCGGCCAGGAAGGCGGCCCGCTCGTCGGCGGGCCGCTCCAGTGCGTCGTGGAACAGCTCCTTCACGCGCTGCCAACGCTCAGGCGTCATGGGCGGGGCCGATCGGTTAATTCTGCCTCAGGCGGTCGAATAGCCAGGCTCGGGCCAGCATCCAGTCGCGCTTCACGGTGGGGACCGACACTCCCAGGACCTCGGCCGACTCCTCCAGCGTCAGGCCGCCGAAATATCGCAGTTCCACCACTCGACCTTGCCGGGCGTCGAGCGCAGACAGCTCGGTCAGTGCCTCGTCGAGACGGACGAGGTCCACCGCGCGCTCGACAGCGGGCTGTGCAGCCTCGTTCAAAGGCACTCGGATGGCGTCGCGTTTGGCGGCGCGCCGCCGCCGAGCGTGGTCGACGAGGATGCGGCGCATGAGATTGGACGCCACCCCGAAGAACTGTGACCGGCTGCGCCAGTGGCCTTGGAGGCCGACCATCCTCAAGTAGGCCTCGTGGACGAGCGCCGTGGGTTGCAGGGTGTGCCCGGGTCGCTCCCGGCGCAGGTATCCTCCGGCGCGCCGGCGCAACTCGCCGTAGACAAGCGGGATCAGCCGGCGCCCGGCCTCCTCGTCTCCCGTGTTCCAGGCCTGCAGCAGGGCGGTTACGGATTCCGGCGACTGGGGCTTCACCGTGGGCTCGGCCGACATTGTGAGCCATTTCGTCTGGTTTTTGCGCTTCCGGGTTGACGGGCCTTCGAAAGAAGGCTCTGCTCTGGAGGTGTCTCATGGGACGCACGAAACGAATCACGCTGGCGGCGGCCTTTCTAATTGCTCTCGGGCTCGCGGTGGGGGCGGACGAGAGATCTCTCCGGTTCACGGTGATCGACTTCCCGGGCGCTATAGCCACGACCGCCTTCGGAATCAACGAGCGCGGCGAGGTGGTCGGTAGCTACAGCGACTCGTCGAACAAGACGCATGGATTCGTGCAGATCGGCGAGGTGTTCCGCTCGGTCGACTTCCCCGGAGCACTTATGACCCGAGCGCGGGGCATCAGCCCGGCGGGTGAGATCGTTGGGAACTACCGGTTACCGGGGGAGCCCCCGGTGAACGCACATGGCTACCTGTTGACCAGGGGCGGG
>QHVJ01000283.1 GCA_003222275.1 Acidobacteriota bacterium
TGCGCCGACATCCGGCCCCAACGACGGGCGCTCTCTGGACGCACCACCCTCAACCGTTGAAGGATCTCGGCCTTGTCGCGCGGCCGGGCCAGCGTCTTCATGTACCGAATGCGGCCGCTTTCGGCTGCGCGTGAGTCTTCATTGACTCCCTGGTCCGTCATCGGCCGAGAAGTCGCTCGCCGCCGGCCTCGCGGAACGCGGCCAGCGCTCGCCGGCGGCCCGCTTCGGCCTCCGCCAGGAGCTGCTGGAAGGCGGGGTCGCTCCGCAGCGCGTCGAAGTGGCGGCCGCCGGAGAGCGTCGGGGCGACGAAGTAGCCCTTGGCGACTGCGCGCCGCAGGTGGCCGAGCCCCCGTTCGTGCTCGCCCACGTCGCACAGCAGCCAGCCCTCCTGAAAGATGGCCTCCGGATCGTCCATGATCTTCAGAGCGCTGAGCGATGACATGCTGTCGATCATGTCCGACGGACGTCGTTCAAGCCACGCCATCAGGTATTCGGTCCAGGACTGAAAGGCCGCGATGTTGGGCGCCTTGCGCATCTCGAGCAGCGCCTGGCGCGCCTCGTCGCGACGTCCGGCCAATCCGAGGCCGATGACCCGGATCCCTTCGTCGCCGCTGCCGGCGACCGACGGTCGTTCGGCGGCGAGCAGCCGCTCGATGTCACCGGTCATCAATATCGTCTGCTCGATGCTGGTGGGGACGTTCGGGTCGAGCCGGCGTGCCTCGTCGTGCGCCGCGATGGCTTGCTCGTACAGCCCGCAGTAGCGACAGGCGTGGACGAGGCCGGCGAACAGCTCGGGATCGTTGCCATGACGGTCGGCCTCGCGCAGTAGGCGCTCGACGGCCGGCGTAGCCTGACCGTTGTCCGCTTCCAACTGAGCGTAGAACTTGTGCGCGACGGAGAGCCGTGGATTGAGCTCGAGGGCGCGGAGGAAGGCCTGCTCAGCGCGCCCGGAGCTGTCCGCCGAATCGCCGATGTACTTGCCGATGACGCGGTGGCAGCGGCCCAGGTGGGCCCACGCCGGAGCGAAGCGCGGGTCCAGCTCGAGGCAGCGCTGATAGAAATCGCGGGCCAGGGGGAGCCCGTCGTAGCTGCGGGCCAGCTCGTTCCCCCGGAGGTAGAGCTCGTAGGCGCGGGCGTTGTGCGGGGCGTCGAGCGTGGGCGAGGCCTCTACGCCGGCCAGCGGGAGCGAGAGCGCCTCCACCACGCGCCGGGCGATGTCGTCTTGCAGCCGGAAGAGGTCGCCCATCGACGACTGGACCGTGTGCGACGTGAGCAGCGTCCCGCCCGGGGCCTCGACGAGCTGTGCGGCGGCTCGGAGCTGGTCGCCGGAGCGCAACAGCGTTCCCATCACGACGCGGTCGACGTCGGCCTCCGCGGCCAGGGCCTTGAGGTCCGGCGCCTCCCCGGCGAAGCGGGTGGCGGTGGCGCTGGAGCGCACGATGAGCGAGGCGATCCCCGAGAGCGACGTCGCGATGGCGTCCGGCAGGCTGAAGGCGAGGAAGTCCGTCTCGGGGTCTGGCCGCAGGACGCGGAATGGCAGCACCACGAGGCGGGTGAGCGTGCGGGCCAGCGTCGGCGTGTCGTCGCCAGAGACGCCGCGAACGGCGCGTAGCTCCTCCGCCATCGCGTCGGCCGTTGCCGGTCGTTCCGCAGGACGCTTGGCCAGCGCCCGGCGGATCACGCGGTCCGCGGCGGCCACGGCCGGGGAGCCGGTGAGCGCCGGCGGCTGCTCGTAGAGCGTGGCGTGAAGGATCTCGACGACGTTGCGGCCGTTGAATGCCGGGCGGCCCGCGAGCATCTCGAACAGCATGGCGCCGACCGCGAACAGATCGCTGCGGGCGTCGACGGCCTCGCCGGTGACCTGCTCGGGCGCCATGTAGCGCGGCGTGCCCACCAGCATCCCTGTCCGCGTCAGGTCTGCGGCCGAGTCGAGCGCTCGCGCCAGCTCCGGGTCGCTCGGCCGCGCCAGGCCGAAATCGAGCAGCTTCACGCCGTGGGGCGTGAGGAACACGTTGGACGGCTTGAGGTCGCGGTGGACGATGCCTTGGGCATGCAGCGCCGAGAGCGCCGCCAGCACCCCGAGGCCGACGGGCACGGCATCGGCCACGCTCAGCGCCCCGCGCCGCAGGCGCTCGGCCAGCGCCTCACCCTCGAGCAGCTCCATGGCGATGAACAGCTCGCCGCCCTCCTCGCCGATCTCGTAGAGCTGGCAGACGTTCGGGTGGTTGACCCTCGCGGCGGCCCGGGCTTCGCGCCAGAAACGCTTGCGCGCCGTCTCGTCGCTGGCCAGCGACGACATCGTCTTCAGCGCGACGGTGCGCTCCAGCCGCTCGTCGCGCGCCGCGTAGACGACACCCATCCCGCCTGCCCCCAGCTTGCGGGCGATCGCGTAGTGCCCTATGCGAGCGGGCAGGCCCTCGGGAGGAGGAGTGCTCGCGACCCTCGAAGAGGGATGGGGAGACAGCGTGGCGCCCGTCACCCAGTCGTAGAGAGCGCGCAGCCGTCCGCGGGGCGTGTTGTCGACCGGCTTCTCCGCCACGGGAACGCCGATCATACCCCTAGCCGCCGCGACGACGATGCGTGCTCGATGTATGCAAAATGCGGGTAGACAGTCTAGAATCACAACGACACGCACACCTTCATGAGCTCGAACCCAACGAACCTGGATCCCGAGCTCCTCGAACAATTCGTCGGCGCTCTCATGATGCTGACGCCCGAGGGCCGGATCGTTTCCTGGAATCGGGCCGCCGAACTCCTCTACGGGTACTCGGCCGAGCAGGCGCTCGGCCTGTCCATCTTCGACCTCCTCATCCCTCCGGACCGTGTCGAGGAGACGAGGAATCAGATGGAGAAGGCGGTCGTAGCCGGAACTGCGATCTACGAATCCGTCCGCCTGAGAAAGGGCGGTCCCTCCATGGCCGTGTTGGCCTCCCTGCGCACCGTGAAGGACGGGCAGGGCCGGACGTTGATCGCGACGAACGACCGCGAGAGCCGGATGGGGTCCGTCAACCCGTCGCTCGAGCGCGTCGCGGCTTCGGAAGAGCGTTACCGGGCCCTCATGGAGCAGGCCAACGACGCGATCCTGATCATGGATCTCGCGGGCCGGATTCTCCAGATCAACCGCGAGACGGAGCGCCTCCTGGGGCGGCCGCGGGGCGAGATCGTGGGCCGGCAATACGAGGAGTTCGTGGTGCCGGAGGAGCGCGAAGAGGTCGGGCGATTGTGGCGCAAGTTCGTCTCGGAAGGAAGGGTGTTCGTCGGGAGCCGGCAGTTCCTCCGGCCCGATGGCGACACACTGTTGGTGGAGGTGTCGGCCTCGATCGTGCGCCTCGGCGAGGAGTCCACCACCCTCACCATCCTCCGCGATATCACGGACCGCCGGCGCGCGGAGCAGGAGATCGCGGAGCGCATGGAGCTGGCGGACTTCACGAGCGAGATCGGCGCGGCCCTCATCCGCGACGAGCCGTTGCCGATCGTGCTGCAGCAATGCGCCGACGCGATGATGCGCCACCTGGAGCCGGCGTTCGCCCGGATCTGGACGCTCGACCGGGCCGGCGACACGCTGGAGCTCCAGGCGAGCGCGGGGATGTACACGCACCTCGACGGGGCGCACGCGAGAGTCCCCGTTGGCCAGCTCGAGATCGGCCTCATCGCGGCCGAACGCGAGCCACACCTCACCAACGACGTCGTGCACGACCCCCGTGTGAGCGACCACGCCTGGGCCCGGTGCGAGGGCATGGTGGCCTTCGCCGGCTACCCGCTCGTCGTGGGAAACAAAGTCGTGGGCGTCATGGCCGTGTTCGCCCGCCATCCCCTTTCCCCCAACGCACTGGCCTCGATGGCGGCGGTGGCGAATCTGATCGCCCTCGGCATCAAACGCAAGCGGAGCGAGGAGGAACAACGGGCCAGCGAGGAGCGGTACCGGCTGCTCTTCGAAAGCAACCCGCACTCGCTGTGGGTATACGACCAGGAGACCTTCGCCTTCCTCGCCGTCAACGACGCTGCCTTGCGCCACTACGGCTATTCGCGGGCCGAGTTCCTGACCATGACCGCCCTGGACATGGGATCGCCGGAAGACGTCCCGGCGTTCCGGGAGGAGCACGAGACGCTCGTGGCGCAGCAGGAGCTCGGTCGCACCTATCGATCGCCCCCCACCTTCAAGCATCGAAGGAAAGACGGTGAAATCATCGAGGTCGACATCGCCGCGAACAGCATCGTCTTCGAGGGTCGCAAAGCATGGCTGCTCCTCGCCACGGACGTGACCGAGAAGCGGAGCCTCGAGGCCCAGCTCCTGCAATCCCAGAAGATGGAGTCGATGGGCCGGCTGGCGGGCGGCGTGGCCCACGACTTCAACAACCTGCTGGGCATCATAACGGGCTACGGCGAGCTGCTGCGCAAGAGGGTCGGCGCGGACGCGCGGCTCGTCAAGTACGTCGACGACATCACCAAGGCCGCCGAAAGGGCAGCGGGTTTGACGCGTCAGCTCCTGGCCTTCAGTCGCAAGCAGGTGCTCCAGCCTCGAATCCTCGACTTGAACGCGGTCGTCGGTGAGACAGAAACGATGTTGCGCCGTCTGATCGGCGAGGACATCCAGCTCACGACCGTGCTGGACGAGCAGCTGAACGCCGTGAGAGCGGACCCCGGCCAGATGGATCAGGTCTTGATGAACCTGGCCGTGAACGCCCGTGACGCGATGCCTCGGGGCGGACGACTCACGATCGAGACCCGCAATGTGGTTCTCGATCAGGCGTACGCTCGCCAGCATGCGGGGGTCGAGCCGGGCCACTACGTGATGCTGGCGGTCAGCGACACGGGCCACGGCATGACTCCGGAGGTTCGGACGCGCAGCTTCGAGCCGTTCTTCACCACCAAGGCCCAGGGGAAAGGCACTGGCCT
This sequence comes from Acidobacteriota bacterium, assembly GCA_003222275.1. Taxonomy (GTDB): domain Bacteria; phylum Acidobacteriota; class Vicinamibacteria; order Fen-336; family Fen-336; genus AA32. Next base: position 4,897 of record QHVJ01000283.1, read on the forward strand.
CGGGCTCGCTACCGTCCACGGCATCGTGCGGCAGAGCGGGGGGCACATCTGGCTCTACAGCGAGCCCGGCCATGGCACGACGTTCAAGATCTATCTGCCGCGGACGGACGCTCCCGGGGCGGCGGTCGAGGCGCCGGCACCCGCCGAAGTGGCGCTGCCGAGCGGATCGGAGACGATCCTGCTCGTGGAGGACGAGGCGAGCCTGCGGGAGCTCGTGGGGGAGTGTCTGGAGGCCTCCGGCTACAAGGTGCTCGAGGCCGGTCACGGGATGGCGGCCCTGGAGGTCGGCGAACTCCACCCGGGGCGCATCGATCTGTTGCTGACCGATGTCGTGATGCCGGGGATGAGTGGACGGGAGCTGGCGGAGCGGCTGCGGGGATCGCGGCCGGAGATCCGCACCGTGTACATGTCCGGCTACACCGACGACGCGGTGGTCCTCCACGGCATACTGGCCGAGGACATGGCCTTCCTGCAGAAGCCGTTCACCGCCGCGGAGCTGGCCCGTCGCGTTCGCGAGGTCCTGGACCAGCCGGCGGGCAGGTGAACGCGGTGAGCGGCCGCACGTGAAGAAGGGGTGGATTTAGCCTACCCTGGTGGCGGAGGCGATGCACCACCAGTGAGCTCGAGGGGCCTTTCGCTCCAATCCGACGAGGCGAGCGAGCCCGCGCGCGGCCGCGGCAAGGGCCTCGTGGTTCTCGTCGTCCTCCTCCTCCTGGCGGTCGGGGGTCTTGGGTTCCTCGCCTACGAGATGCGGCAGCGGACGAGCGCCATGGAACGACAGCTCGCCAGCCTTTCCGGCAAGACGGACGAGTCGACGGCCCTCGCGCGGCAGGCGATGGAGCGGGCGGTCGCCGCCGAGGCGGCGTCCCGGGCGGCGGCGGAGGGCCGGCAGTTGGCGGAGGCGCAAACCGCCGACGCGCGCCAGCAGGCCGATGCGGCGCGCCAGGAGGCCGGCAGCGCCCGCGAGACGGCGGCGCGCGCGGAGGCCGAAGCGGACCGGGTTCGCAAGAAAGCCGAGACCGAGGTCAACCGTTTGGAGGCGGCCCTCGGTCAGATCGCGGAGACGCGGCGAACGGCCCTCGGGCTGGTCATGAACCTCGGGAGCGACCACCTGAAGTTCGAGTTCGACAAGGCCGACCTGAGGCCGGAGGATCGGGAGTTGTTGAGCCGCATCGCCGGGATCATCCTGACCTCGCACGATTACACGATCTCCGTGAACGGACACACCGACGACGTCGGTTCGGCGGCGTACAACCAGAAGCTCTCCGAGCGTCGCGCCGAAGCAGTGCGGGACTACCTGGTCAAGTCTGGACTGTCGGCGGAGATCATCACCGTCACGGGGCACGGGAAGGAACTTCCCCTCGTGGCCGGAACCTCCGAAGCGGCCCGCGCCAAGAACCGCCGGGTCGAGCTCGGCCTCGTCAACACTCAGATCCGCTACGGGCGTTGACGGGAGCGTCTCACCCCTCCGGTGTGACCAGGCCTACCTTGACGGCAAAGCGCACGAGACCCGCCACGTCGTGCAGGTCCAGGCGTTCCATCAATTGCGCGCGGTGCGCCTCCACTGTTCGGGGGCTCAGCCCCAGCCGCTGGGCAATCTCCTTGCTCGAGTGTCCCTCGGCGGCGAGTTGAAGGATCTCGCGCTGCCGCGGCGTCAGGGCGTCGAGGGGATCCGCGGCTCCGCCGCGGCCATCGCCGAGGGTGCCGTGAACGATCGCGATCGGCCGAGGCTCTGCCGCTTGCGCGAGCATACCCGCTTGAGCGCACAATGCCACGGCGGCGGCCCGAGTCAAGCTCCACATGTCTCCCTCCCGCGCGTGAGTGGGCGCGTTGCTCTCAGCGTCTCGTTGCATGAACGCCGGCACTACTCCTCTCAAGCGCCGAAGCAGGACCGGAGCCGACGCAGTCCTTCCTCGATGTGCGCAGCGGAGATGGCCCCGTATCCCAATACGAGGCCGGCCCTCGCCGGCGCATCGACCGCGAACCTCGA
>QHVJ01000064.1 GCA_003222275.1 Acidobacteriota bacterium
GATCGCGAAGGCGTGTTCGGCCGCGCCTATTCCAGCTCGTACGTGATCCACGGAGTAGCCGGCGCGGAGGCCTTCGACCGCGCGCTCGGCGAGCTCTTCGACCGCCACCAGTCCACCGGCACGGTGGAGTTCACCTACCGCACCGTCGCTGTCTGCTGCCGCCTCCGCTAACGGATTTAACGCGGAGGTCGCGGAGAACCAACAGAGAACGCAGAGGTAAAGAGGAATGGTCGGCATCGCCGCTACATTTCCTTCTCCGCGCCCTCTCCGTTCTTCTCCGCGTTCTCCGCGTTGAAAAGCTACGCCACCTACTCGGACTCGCGCAGCTTGCGTTCGAGGACCTGGCTCGGGCTGAAGTTCTCGAGGCGAAGGTAGTAGTCGGCGGCGTCCATGAGCGCCTCGGCGGGCACGAGGCCGACGATCTCGCTGCCGACGACGCTCACCCCGTAACGGTCGGCCTCGGACCGCACCGTCTCGAAGACGCGGTGGAGCGGCGTCTTCTTGAAGTCGGTCATGTTGATCGCCGGAAGCCGCCGCTGCTGTGGCGGATGGCCTTGGCGATGCGCTTGGCCACTTCGAGGTCCGACGTGCCGAGATTGATGTTGTACGCGATGAGCGGCATGCGCGCCCCGATGACGGTGGCGCCGGCCGAAGGGTGGGGCGCGGGGGGCCCGTAATCCGGCTTCCATTGCGGGTCGCGCATCTTCTCCGCGAGTCCCTCGAACTGGCCCCGCCGGATGTCCTCGAGGTTCCGCCGGTGCGGCGCGGTGGCCGCCTCTTCGTAGAGGTAGACGGGGAGCTGGAAGCGTTCGGCCACCGCCTGGCCGAGCTGGCGCGCGAGGGCCACGCAGTCCGCCATCGTCGCGCCCTCGATGGGGATGAACGGGACGACGTCCACCGCGCCCGCGCGCGGGTGCTCGCCCTCGTGCGACCGGAGGTCGATGCGGTCCACGGCCACCTCGAAGAGGCTCAGAAGAGCGGCCGGGAGCGATTTCTCGTCGCCCGCGAGCGAGATGACGCTGCGGTTATGGTCCTGGTCGGACTGGACGTCGAGGACGCGCACGCCGGGGACTCTGCCCAGCGCCTCGACGACCGCCTTCACCACATCGGAGCGCCGCCCTTCGCTGATGTTCGGCACCGACTCGATGATCCGGGGCATGGCCCCCCTAGTATCGCCCACGGAGCGAAACGGTAGGGAACGCGGTTTTTTGCCTTGCAACACCGTGTGGATTTCTCCATAATGGGCGCGATTTATCCGGACGAAGGTCAAGCAATTTGACGCGTATACAGCGACACCGCCTCCGGCGACTCCTCGATGAAGGCCGCGACCTCTTGAGCCGCGAGCGGGGACGCGAGGCGGCCGATGTCTTCGGCCGTATCCTGCTTCGCGATCCGGAGAACGCCGAGGCTCGCCAAGGCCTCGAGCAGGCGCGCGCCGCGGCCGTCGAGGCGGAGCGCGTCCTGGCCACGCGGCTGCAAGAGGCCGAAGGCGCTCTCGCCGCCGGCGACGACGAGACGGCCCGGGCCCTGCTCGACGAGATCATCCGCAAGGGCGGCGACCGCGATCGCGCCCGCGACCTGCTCGATCGTCTCGACCGGCGCCCCGGCCGCCTCCACGCGGGACGAGGACTCGGGACGTCGACGGGCGAGGCCGAAGAAGCCGCTTCGGCGGCCTCACCCGCGTGGTCGCGGCGGGCCGTGATCGGAGGATGGGTCCTCGTGTTCGGACTGCTCGCCACCGGCGTCGCCTCGAGCTGGGACCGCCTGCTCGATCGCCTGGGGCGCGCGCCGGCGCCGAGCTCGCAGCCCGCGCCTCCCGGCACGTCGCTGGCCGCGCCGACGCCGAGTGAGCGCGCAGTGGCCGACGCGAGGCGGCTGCTCGACCAGGGCGAGACCGCCGCCGCCCTCACGGTCCTCGACCGCATCTCGCCCGACGAGCCGGCCTATCCCTTCGCGCGCGAGCTGCGCCGGCAGGCCGAGGCCGCTCTCCTGTCAGGAGGCCGCGGGAGGTGAACTGTCCCTCCTGCGGGCAGTCGCTTTCCCCCGGCCCCCACCCCCGCTGCCCCCACTGCGCGGCGTTCCTGGCCGGCCCGGCGGAGGGCGCGCTCGCCCCGCAGCCGGTGACTCCGCCCGCGCGAGACAAGGACCAGCCTTTGCGCGAGATCCCCGGCCTGCGCAAGCGGGAGCGGACCTGGAAGGACGAGGTCCGCGATCGCGTCCGGCATCGCCGCCAGCAACGCGGCGGCGGGGAGGATCTGCCGCTCTTCCGCGACAGTGAAGAGCCCGCACCGGAGGACCCTCCCGAGGAGCCGGCCGCCGCGGTCGCCGCGGAACGGACCCCCGAGCAGCGCTACGATCCTGGTCCGGGTCCGCGCGAGCTGGGCGAGGACATTCCGGAAGGCGTGGACGATCTCCCGCTGCGACGGTTCGATCCCCCGCCCGTCGAGCCGCAGGACGAGCGTGACCCGCGCGCCCGCGAGCCGTTGGAGGATCTGAGCCGCGACGACGAAGACCCGGACGAGGACCACGGCGAGTGGAGGCTCGACGCCCCCGTGCCCTCCGTGGAATCCCGTCCCGTCGAGCGACCGGCCTGGGCGGGAGAGCGGGCGCAAGCAGCCTTCGTCGACGTCGGGCTGATGCTCGGGGTGTGGGCGGTCGTCGTGTACTTCGCGAGCCGGGCGGCCCGCGTGGGCCTCTGGGGCCTGCGGCCGTCGTGGCCGTATCTCATCGGCTATCTCGCCTTTCTCGGGTTGACGTACGCCGCTTGCTTCACCGGCGTCACCGGCCAGACGCTGGGCAAGATGGTCAAGGGCCTGCGTGTCGTGAACGCGACCGGGCGTCCCCCCGGTTGTCCCCGGGCCTTCTTCCGTGCGGCGCTGGGCAGCCTCGGCGTCATCCTCGCCTTCGGCGGCGTCGTCCCCATGTTCTTCGACCCCGCCCGCCGCGGCCTCCACGACCGGCTCCTGAAGACGCGGGTGGTCAAGGGCTAGTCTGGACGCCATCACCCTCGACCGTGTCCTGGCCGAGGTTCGCGACCGCGTCCTCGGCCGGCTGGTCACGCGGGTGAGGCCCGCGGGAGCCGACGCCGTGGCGCTGGAGCTCGCGGGGGAGCGGCACGAGCTGTGGCTCGACGCGGCGCCGGGGACGGCGGGCGCCTACCTCCTCACGCGCGCCGAGCGCCGGGCGATCCCGGTGGACGAGCCCTCCGGCGGCCGGCCGCACCAGGCGCTCCTGCACATTCGCAAGCGGCTCGGAGGTGAACGTCTCACCGCCATCGACCGCATCCCCGGCGAGCGGGCCCTCACGATCGCCGCCGGACCCGCCGTCGCGGCGCTCCGCCTCTGGGGTCGGGCGCCATCGCTCACGCTCGCCGTCGATGGGGAGCCGCTGGCCAGCCTCGGGACGGGAGCGCCCGCGTGGCCGCCACCCTCTCCCGCGCCGGAGCTCGAATGGGCCGTGGTCGAGCCCGCGCAGATCCAGGCGGCGATGGGCGAGGCCTCTCCGGCTCGCGCCATCCTCGTCGTCTGCCCCGGCCTGGGACCGGACCTGGCCCGCGCGCTCGCTCGAGGCGATCTGTCGTGGGAGGAACTGAAGCAGCGCTTGGGCGATCCACATCCGACCCTGTTCCTGCCGGGCCCGCTCGAGTCGCTGCACGACGCCGACCTGGCCGCGCCCGGCGCGGTGACGCTGCTCCCCGCGATCGTCCCGGGCCTCGAGGGCACCGTGGTCCGGCCGGCGTCCTGGCTCGAGGCGGCGGCGACGCTCCTCTCCGCGCGCAGACGCGGCGGCCGCTTCCGCGCGCGGCGCGCGGCCGTGATGGACGAGGTGCGGCGCGAAACGCGCCGGCTTCGCGCGCTGGAAGACCATCTCGCCCGCGACCGCGCCGGCCTTCCGCCGCCGGACGAGCTTCGCCGGCAGGCCGAGGCCCTGCTCTCCTCGCCGGCGGCCGTGGTCGAATCGCCGCAAAATGAGCGAGCGCGGATCAATCCCGCGCGAGCGGAAGACGTCGAGTTGGCGGATCCATATGACTCCGGCCGCCGCATACGGGTCCGCGTCGATCCGCGCCTGAGCCTTCCCGCCAACGCCGACCGGCTGTTCGAGAAGGCGCGCCGCCTGGAGCGGGCGCGGCGGCAGGTCGACGCCCGGCGAGCGGATGCCCGCGAGAAGCTCCAGCACGCGCTGGCGCGGGAGGCCGGCGCGCTCGCGGCCCGCGATCTCACGGATCTGGGCGAGTCCGCGCGCCGCGCGGCTGCGCGATCCGAAGAGAACGCCCGGGCGGCCCCGCGCCACTACCTGACCGCGCGCGGGTTGTCGGTGCTGGTGGGCCGCGGGGCGCGGGAGAACCACCGGCTGACCTTCGCCGTCGCCGGACCCGAGGATCTCTGGCTGCACGCGCGCGACGTGCCCGGCGCCCACGTGATCCTGCGCGACCCCGAAGGGCGGGCGGGGGCCGAGGACCTGCGGGAGGCCGCGGAGGTGGCGGCCTTCTTCAGCGACGCGCGCGCGCAGCCCCAGGCCGACGTCCACGTCACGCGGCGGAAGCACGTGCGAGCGGCGCGCGGAGGCCATGGCCGCGTGCGCATCGCCCACTCCGACACGCTGCGCGTGGCCCCGCGGGACCCGGAGGGGCGATTGCGGCGTAGGCTATGATCGAATCGGGATGCACCCCCCCGGCCCTCCCGCGTCTTCGCTCCCGCGCGCCACGCCGCTCGACGTCCTCGCCACCGTGGTGGCTACCGGCCTCGGATCCGGTTATGCGCCCTTCGCGCCCGGCACCGCGGGCTCGCTCGTCGGCCTGGCGCTCTTCTGGCCGGTCCACCACCTGCCGCTGGCGGGGCAGGCCCTGGCCACCGCGTTCGTTTTCACGTTGGGTGTCGCCGCCGCCGGGCACGTCGCGCGCCGCATCCGCATCGAGGACCCCGGCCTGGTGGTCGCCGACGAGGTCGTCGGCATGTGGGTGTCGCTGCTCGGCCTGCCCCTGACGGGTGTGACCGCCGTCGCCGGCTTCGTGCTCTTCCGCGTCTTCGACGTGTTCAAGCCCTATCCGGCCCGTGATCTGGAGCGCCTGCCCGGGGGCTGGGGAATCATGTGCGACGACGTGATGGCCGGCATCTACGCCAACCTCCTGTTGCGCGCGGGCCTGCTCGCCTGGCCTCCGACGTGAAAGCGGAGATCATCGCCGTCGGCAGCGAGCTGCTGGTGCCGGGGCGGTCCGAGACCAACGCCCTTTACATCACGGGGAAGCTGCGCGAGGTCGGGGTCACGGTGACGGCGCGGGTCACGGTGGCCGACGACCTCGAGCTTCTCACCTCCGCGTTCCGGGGCGCGCTCTCGCGGGCCGACGTGGTCATCGCCACCGGCGGGCTCGGCCCCACCGAGGACGACCTCACCCGCGAGGCGGCGGCCGCCGCCATCGGACGGGGCGTGCGGCGCGATGCGTCGCTGCTGGAGGGACTGCGCGCGCGCTTCGCGCGCTACAACCGCGTGATGGCGCCCGTGAACGAGAAGCAGGCCGACGTGATCGAGGGCGCCGTCGTCCTGCCCAACGTGCGCGGCACCGCGGCGGGGCAGCACGTCGAGACGGAGGGTCGCCTGCTCTTCCTTCTCCCGGGTCCGCCCGTCGAGATGCAGCCGATGTTCGACGGCCAGGTCCTGCCCCTGGTGGCCGAGAGAGCCGCGGGCGCGGTGCTCCGCACGCGAGTGCTCCGGATCGCGTCGATGTCGGAGAGCGACGTCGAGCAGGCCGTGGCTCCGCTGTACAAGACGTTCACCAACCCCGGCACCACGATCCTCAGCAATCCGGGTCACGTCGAGCTGCACCTCACGGCCGAGGGCACCTCGGCCGAGGAGGCCGAGGCGCGCATCGAAGAGCTGGCCCGCGGCATGCGGGAGCGCCTCCCGGGCCGGATCTACAGCGAAGACGGCCGCGATCTCCCGACCGTCGTGGGCGCGCTCCTGCGCGAGCGGAAGCTGACCCTCGCCGTTGCCGAGTCGTGCACGGGCGGGCTCGTCGCCGCCCGCCTCACCGAGCCGGCGGGAGCGAGCGAGTTCCTCGAGCGCGGCTACGTCACCTACAGCAACCGGTCCAAGGTGGACCTGCTGGGAGTGGACCCGGCCCTCATCGAGCGCGCGGGAGCCGTCTCCGAGGAGGTGGCGCGCGCGATGGCGGAGGGCGCCCGGCGCACGGCGGGCGTCGACGTCGCGCTGGCCATCACCGGCATCGCCGGTCCGGGCGGCGGGACGCCGGACAAGCCGGTCGGCCTCGTGTACCTGGCGATGGCCGGCACCCTGGGCGAGCGCGTCCGCCGCGCCCACTTCCCGGGCGATCGCGAGCGCATTCGTCATCAAGCCTCCCAGGCATCCCTGGAGATGCTGCGGCGCGCGCTGCTCGGCCTGCCCGCCGCGTGACGGGGGGTCCGGGGGGGACCGGAGGGTCCTCCCCGCTCGATGAGCGAGCGCGGATTCATTCCGCGCGAGCGGAAGACGGTGAGGTTCGCGCCTTCGTTGCCCTCGCCTTCGACGAGCCGATGCGTGCGCGGCTGGGGGAGGCGCTCGAGCGCCTGCGCGGTGAGGTCGCCGGCGTGCGCTGGCTCTCGCCGGAGACGATCCATCTCACCCTGCGCTTCCTGGGCTCCTCGACGCCGGAGGGCCTCGATCGACTCGCACCTGGCGTGGAGCGGGCGGCCCGCGCGTGCCCCCCGTGCGACGCCCGCGTCGAGGGTGCCGGCTTCTTTCCTCCTCACGGCCCGCCCCACGTCATCTGGGCCGGTCTGGTCCTGCCTCCTTCCGTGATCGAGCTGCAGGCGGAGTGCGAGCGCGCCGCGGTGGCCGCGGGCTTCGAGCCCGAGGGCCGCCCCTTCCGTCCTCACCTGACGCTCGGAAGATGGCGCGACCGGGTCCGGCGTCCGCCGGCGCCCGCCCTCGACCTCGGGACCACCCGGCTGGGACCGGTGATCCTCTTCAAGAGCGAACTGCGCCCCCCGGGCGCCGTGCATACCCCGTTGCGCACGTTTCCATTGGGCTAAACTCTGCTCCGTGCTCCGAGCCGTCGTCGTGCTGAGCGCGTACCTCGTCGGCTCCATCCCCTTCAGCTACATCGTCGCCCGCCGCCGCGGCGTCGACGTGCGCACGGTCGGCAGCGGCAACGTGGGGGCGACGAACGTGATGCGCAGCGTCGGCCGCGGTGCCGGCCTCGCCGCCTTCGCCCTCGACTTCCTCAAAGGGGCGGCGGCGACACTGGTCGCGATGTCGATCGAGCGCGACGGAGCGCTGCCGGCTCTCGCGGCCGCCACCGCCGTCCTGGGCCACATGTACCCGGTCTGGCTCCGCTTCCGCGGGGGGAAGGGCGTCGCCACGGGGGCGGGTGCGTTCCTGCCCATCGCGCCGGTGCCGACGATCGCCGCCCTCGTCGCCTTCGGCCTCGCTCTCGCCGCGACGCGCTACGTCTCGGTCGGCTCGCTCGTGGGATGCGCGACGCTCGCTGCGCTCGCCTTCGCCCTCGGCGGCCCGTCGGCGGTCGCCTTTGCGGCCACGGCGACCGCGTTGCTCGTCCTCTGGAAGCACCGCGCCAATCTCGCACGGATCGCCAGAGGCACGGAGAGCCGGCTCGGGGCCCGGCCGTGAGCCTGGCGGTCCTCGGCGGGGGCTCGTGGGGGACGGCACTCGCCGGCCAGCTCTGCCGCGCCGGCCACCGCGTACGCCTGTGGCTTCGCGATCCGGCGGTGGCGGAGGAGATCAACCGCCAGCACCGCAATCGCTCGTACCTGCCCGGCATCGAGCTTCCGGCGAAGCTGAGCGCCACCACCGATCTCGCGGATGCCGCGTCGGGGGCCGGCACCGTCTTCGTCGTGATCCCGTCCGAGTTCTGCCGCGGCGTCTACCGCCAGCTGCGGGCTCACGCCGCCGAGGATGCGGTGATCGTCTCCGGCACCAAGGGCATCGAGATCGACACGCTGCGGCGGATGTCCGAGGTCGCGGCGGAGGAAGTGCCCGGCCTCTCCCTCGCCGTGCTCTCTGGACCGTCGTTCGCGCTGGAAGTGGCCCGCGAGCAGCCGACGACCGTCGTGGTGGCGTCGGCGGACCTGATGGTGGCGGAGGCCGTGCAGCGTCTGGTGTCGACGCGAACCTTCCGCGCCTATTCGAGCGACGACGTCGTCGGCGTGGAGCTTGCGGGCTCGCTCAAGAATGTGATCGCGATCGCGGCGGGCATCGTCGACGGCATCGGCTACGGGCACAACACGGTCGCCGCCCTCGTCACCCGCGGCCTGGCCGAGATCGCGCGGCTCGCCGTCGCCGCCGGCGCGCGCGGGGACACGCTGTCGGGCCTGGCCGGCCTCGGCGACCTCGTCCTCACGTGCACCGGGACGTTGTCGCGGAACCGCCGGGTCGGCCAGGCGCTCGGCGCCGGGAAGAGCCTCGCCGACGCGATGGCGGAGACACGGATGGTCGCCGAAGGCGTGCGCACGACCCTCGCCGCCTGCGCGCTGGCCGAGCGCGCCGGCATCGAGATGCCCATCGCGACCCAGATGAGAGAGGTCCTCTACCGCGGCCGTCCGCCGCGCGAGGCGGTCGAGGCGCTCATGCTGCGCACGTTGAAAAGAGAGTAGACTAGGGGGCCGTGTACCGCCTCATATACCAGGACGGCGATACTTCCCAGAGCTTTACCTTCGCCACCGGGGAGGTCGTGATCGGGCGGTCGCCCGAGTGCAACGTCGTCCTGAAGGACTTCGGGATCTCCCGCCAGCACGCCAAGATCGTCGTCGACGAAGAAGGGGCCCGCATCGTCGACCTCAAGTCGAAGAACGGCACCCAGGTCAACGGCGTGCCGATCGTCGAGGCGCCCCTCAAGGACAGCGACCGCATCCTCCTCGGCAAGTTCCAGCTCACGTTCAGCAAGAGCCTGGAAGGCAAGGTCGTGCTCGACGAGGCCAAGCCGCTGTCCGAAGAGGCGGGCACGATCATCCGCAGCGTGGGCGAGCTGTCGAAGCTGCTCTCGGCCAGCGACACCGGCGCCGCCGCCCCCGCGCTGGCGGACAAAAGGGCGCCCGCGGACGTCCAGGAGCTCGCGAAATCCAACCGCATCCTGAAGGTCCTGACGGAGTTCTCGAGGGACCTGATCGCGACGCGCCCGGTGGAAGAGGTCCTCCACCAGGTCATGGACATCGTCTTCGACCACGTGCCGGCCGACCGGGGCTTCCTGATGCTCCACGAGGAGGGATCGGACAAGCTGATCCCCATGGTGGTCAAGCACCGCAGCACGCCGTCGAGCGGCGACCAGGCGCGGATCAGCATCTCGAAGACGATCGCCGACCGGGTCATCAAGGACCGCGTCTCGATCCTCACGTCCGACGCCCTCGTCGACCCGCGCTTCGGGGCCGGGGACTCGATCCGCTTCCACGGCATCCGCAGCGCCATGTGCGCCCCGCTGTGGAACAAGGAGCAGGTGATCGGTATCGTCCACGTGGACTCGCCGATGCTCACGAACTGCTTCAACCTGAATGATCTCGACCTGCTGACCGCGCTCGCGAACTATGCGGCGGTGGCCGTGGAGCGGGCCCGCCTCAACCAGCGGATCGTGGCCGAGGAGAAGAAGCGGGAGCGGCTGGGCCGGTTCCTCTCCCCGCAGGTGACCGCGCGCATCATCGCCACCTCCGAGTCCCAGAGCGCGGCCCTCGGCGTGCCCGAGGAGCGCGAGGTGAGCGTGCTCTTCGCCGACATCGTGGGCTTCACGCCGCTGTCCGAGAGCATGAGCCCCGCGGCGGTGGCGCTGGTGCTGAACGACTATCTCTCCCGGATGACCGACGTCATCTTCAAGCACGAGGGGACGCTCGACAAGTTCATCGGCGACGCGATCATGGCCGTCTTCGGGGCGCCGCTCGACATGCCCGACCACGCCAGCCGGGCGATCAAGACCGCCCTCGAGATGCTGGAGCGGCTCGAGGAGTTCAACTCCGAGCGCAAGGAGGGCCCCCACCTGCAGATCCGCATCGGAATCAACAGCGGCAAGGCGGTGGCGGGGGAGATCGGAAGCATCAACAAGAAGGAGTACACCGTCCTCGGGGACACGGTGAACACCGCGAGCCGGCTGGAAAGCTCGGTGGCGACGCCCATGACGGTGGTCATCGGCGAGAACACCTACGCCATGGTCAAGGACGAGTTCCAGTGCCGCTCCCTGGGCCCCAAGGAGCTGAAGGGCAAGGGGAAGGTAGTGGCGGCCTTCGAGGTGCTCGGGCCGCTGCGCGCCTCCGCCCCGCGCTCCGGCGCCGCCTCCCGGGGGGCGTAGGGAGTGCCCGCACCTCTTCCCCGGCGCCGCCGCGGGCGCATCCTCGTCTCGTTGCTCCTGCTCCTCCTGGGGGTCGGCGTCGTGCCCCTCGTCGCGACCTCCTACCACCTCGTCTCCGGCAGCCGCGAGATCCTGGAGCTGGACCAGAAGGCGATGCAGCTCGACAAGGCGCGCAGCCTGTCGCAGCAGGTCAGCGTCTACGTCAAGAGCCTCCAGTCCCAGGTGGTGGCCATTGCGCGCACGCTGGAGGTGGACGTGGCCCCCTCCGCCTTCGCCGCCCGCGTGGCCCGTATCCGCGACGACGACGGCCTCCGGCGGTACGTGGAGGACGCGACCAGCCGGTTCCACTACGTGAGCGTGGTGGATGCCAGCCGCGCGGGGGCCCGGTCGGGCGTGCAGCTCTCCGAGCCCGCCATCGAGCAACTCCTGCGCGAGGGCGTCACGCGCGGGCTCCAGGGCCGGTCGATGATGAGCCATCCCATCATCTCGAGCTCGCTCCAGGAGCCGGTGATGGTGTTCGCGGAGCCGGTGATCCCCGGTGGCCGGCCCGCCGGCGCCGCGCCGTTGCCGGCCGCGGGCGCGGTCGCGCCCGCCGCTCCGCCGGCGCCCGAGGGAGCACACGAGGAGCCGGTGTCGTCGGCCAGCGGCGTCGAGGGCGTGGTGCTCGTGGTGGCGAGCCTGGGGCCGCTCTGGAACATGACCCGCGAGCTCGGCCAGGGCGGGGTCTTCGACGTGTACGTCGTCGACGGCCGCGGCCGCCTCATCGCGCACTCCGATCCGCGGAAGCTCGAGGGGAACCTCGACGTCTCGGACGTCGGGATCGTCAAGCTGTTCCTCGCCTCTCAGGGCCGGACGGCCGCCACCGTTCCGTTCACGGTCACCACCCCCGCCGGGTCCACGCAGATGCTCGGCACCTACACCGGCATCCCCGACACGGGCTGGGGCGTCATCGTCCAGATACCGCAGGACAAGGCCTATTACAGCGCCATCCAGATGGGGTACCAGTCGATGGGGCTCGTCGCCGTCGTGACCATCGGCGCGGTCTTGTTCGGTACGCTGTTCGCGGGGCACATCAGCCGGCCGATCCAGCTCCTGGCCCACGGCGCCCGGCGCCTGGCCGGAGGCGAATACGGCACCCGCGTCCCCGTCAAGGCGAACAACGAGGTCGGGGTCCTCGCCGAGAGCTTCAACCACATGGGCGAGGAGATCCAGAAGGCGATCGAGCAGATCCGGCAGGCGGCCCATCGCAACAAGGAGTTGTTCATGGGCTCCATCCGGATGCTCGCCAACGCCATCGACGAGAAGGACCCGTATACCCGCGGGCACTCGGAGCGCGTGGCCTTCTACTCGTCCCTCATCGCCAAGCACCTCGGGATGACGGAGGAAGAGGTCGAGCGCGTGCACCTCTCGGGCATCATCCACGACGTGGGCAAGATCGGCATCGAGGACAAGATCCTGCGCAAGCCCGCCGCCCTCACCGAGGAAGAGTACGAGATCATGAAGCAGCACCCGCGCAAGGGCGAGAAGATCCTCGACGCGGTGCCGCTCCTGAAGCAGATGGCCGGGGCCGGCCTCATGCACCACGAGAACGTGGACGGCAGCGGCTATCCCGACGGGCTCAAGGGAGACCAGATCCCCCTTCTCGGCCGCATCGTGAGTGTCGCCGACGCGTTCGACGCCATGACGACCGACCGTCCCTACTCCAAGGCCATGACGTTCGAGGCGGCGCTGTCGCGGCTGCGGTTCCTGGCCGGCAAGAAGTTCGACGGTACCTGCGTCGATGCCATCGAGAAGGCGGCCGCCATCGGCGATCTGACCCCGGCCAAGGCCCGCCGCGCCTCCGTGACGGCGCGCCGGCAGCCGGACCCGGTTCTGACCCATTAGGGCTTATGGTGAAGGAATGAGGGTACTCTTCGCCGTCCGTGTCGCCGCCGGGGGGCTCGTCCTGGCCCTCGGCGCGTCCATCGCGCTGGCCCAGACCAAGGGGACCGACTCCGAGGCCAGCTTCAACGCCGGGCTCACCCACCTGCGCGAGAACCGGCCCGCCCTCGCCCTCGAGCAGTTCAAGAAGGCGATCCGGGAGGACCCCAAGAACGCGTACGCGTACAAGGGCCTGGGACTGACCTATCTGGCCCTGGTCCGGCAAGGAGAAAGCGTTGCCCAACCGGGCAAGCTCTCCGATGCCGTGGCCGCCTTCCGGAAGGCGCTGGAGCTGAACCCCTACTACGTGGACGTCCGCAACGATCTCGGCACGGCGCTCGTGCTCTCCGGCAAGCGCGCGGAGGGGAAGGCGGAGTTCCTGGCCGCCTTCAACGACCCCACCAACCCCACGCCGGAGGTCTCCGCCCGCAACCTCGGCCAGGCCTATTTCGAGGAAAAGAACTACCGCGAGGCGGTCAACTGGTTCCGGACGAGCTTCACCCGGAACAAGTCCTATCCCGAGCCCTACCTCGGCTTCGCGGACGCCGTCGGAGCCCTGGGCCATCCGGACGAGGCGGTGGCGCCGCTGGAGGCTGCGCTCAAGGAGGTGCCAGGCCAGCCCGACCTGCTGGTGGCGCTCGGCCAGGCGTACTACAAGATGGGCCGCTTCACCGAGGCGCGCAGCCGGCTGGAGGAGGCGGGGCGCCGCGACCCCACCGGACCGGCGGGCCGGCGTGCGATGGAGCTGATGAAGAACTTCCCCAAGTGAGGCGGCCCGGCTGCCCTTCCAGTCCCTGCTCGACGGCCTGATCGACGACGTCCCCGGCGCCCGCGCCGCCCTGCTTCTCGACGTCACCGGCGAGGTGGTGATGGAGTCGGGAACGCGCGACGACCGGCACCGGCTCGTCGGCGCCTATCAGGGGATCGCCCTCGGCGAAGCGCAGCGGTCGGCCGCCCGTCACGGCGCCGGACCCGTGCGCGAGCTGGTCTCCCGTTACGAGCAGGGCTACGTCATCCTGCAGCCACTGAAAGACGGCTACTATCTCGTCCTCGTTCTGGGCTCGGGAGCGAGCGTGGCCCTGGGCCGTCATCTCCTCGGGCCGACGCAGGCCCGGATCAAGCGGGAGCTTTGAGCGGTCCTCCAGCCTTCCTCGACCGGTTTCGCAAGGGCCTCGAGCGGACCCGGGACATCCTCAACGCCGACGTCATGGACCTCGCGCGCGGCCAGCGCCCGCTCGACCCCGAGGACCTGGAGGCGATCGAGGAGGCCCTCATCGCCGCCGACCTCGGCCTCCCCGCCGTCCAGGACGCCATGGAAGTGCTGCGCCAGCGCAGCCGCCAGCTCTGGACGCAGGGGCCGCAGGCGATGCGAGCGGTGTTGAGGGAAGAGGTCAGGAAGGCCGTGGACCGCGGGTCGGACGTTCGGCCGTTCTCCGCCCGCCCCTGGGTGGTGTTCGTGGTCGGCGTCAACGGCGTCGGCAAGACGACGACCATCGCGAAGCTCGCGCAGGCGTGGAAGGCCGAAGGCCGCACGGCGCTGCTGTGTGCGGCCGACACGTTCCGCGCCGCCGCCGCCGAGCAGCTCGAGATCTGGGCCCGCCGCGTGGGCGCCCCTTTTCATCGCGGGGCGGAGGGCGCCGATCCCTCCGCGGTGCTCACCGACGGCCTGCGCGCCGCGCGCAGCCGCGGTTACGACGCGGTGCTCGTCGACACCGCCGGCCGCCTCCACACCAAGGGAAACCTGATGAGCGAGCTGGCCAAGATGGCGCGCGTGGCCGGCAAGGAGGTGCCGGGAGCGCCTCACGAGACCCTTCTCGTCCTCGACGCGACGGTCGGATCCAACGGGCTCGTCCAAGGGCGCGAGTTCGCCAAGGCCGCGGGCGTCACCGGCCTCGTGCTCGCCAAGCTCGACGGAACCGCCAAGGGCGGTGTGGCGGTGGCGGTCGTCCGGGAGCTCGGGGTGCCGATCCGCTACGTCGGGGTCGGGGAGTCGCTGGAGGACCTGCTGCCATTCGACGCCGACGCGTTCGCCGACGGACTGCTCGGATAGATCCGCGGAGGACGCAGGGAATGCCAACGACCGGCCGGCAGAGCGCGCCGAGAGACGACGTGTTCTGGATGGCGCGGACCCTCGACCTCGCCGAGCGCGGCCGCGGCGAGACCAACCCCAACCCCATGGTCGGGTGCGTGATCGTCAAGGACGATCGGGTGGTGGCGGAAGCGTGGCACCGGCGGGCGGGCGCACCGCACGCGGAGGTGCTGGCCCTCGAGCGGGCGGGAGTGAACGCCCGCGGGGCCACGCTCTACGTGAACCTCGAGCCTTGCGCGCACCAGGGCCGCACGCCGCCTTGCGCTCCGAGCCTGGCCGCGGCGGGCCTGCGGCGGGTCGTGGTCGCCGCGCGCGACCCCAACCCGGCCGTGGACGGACGAGGCCTGGCCCTGCTCCGGCGCGCGGGGGTGGCCGTCACCGCCGGAGTGATGGAGAGCGACGCCCTCCTGCTCAACGAGCCCTTCATGGTGGCGGCCCGCCGCCGGCGGCCGTTCGTGCTGCTGAAGGCGGCGCTCACGCTCGACGGCATGATCGCGACCCGCAGCGGCGATTCGAAATGGATCACGAGCCCCGCCCAGCGGGACGAAGCGCGCCGGATGCGGCGCCGTCACGATGCGGTGGCGATCGGGATCGGAACCGCTCTCGCCGACGATCCGCTCCTGCTTCCCCGCCCCGCGGTCCGGCGTCCGTTCCACCGCATCGTGTTCGACTCGAGCCTGCGCCTCCCGCCCGACAGCCGCCTGGCCCGATCGGCGCGGCGCTCGCCGGTGTGGGTGATCTGCCTTCGGGCGGACCCGCGCCGCCGGCGCCGCCTCGAAGCGCGCGGCGTGAACGTGGTGGTCGCTCCCGGCCGTGCCGGACGCGTGTCGCTGCCGTGGGCGCTCGTCGAGATGCGCCGGCGAGGCCTGTGGAGCCTGATGGTCGAGGGCGGCTCGGAGCTGCTGGGCTCGTTCCTGGCCGCGCGCCTCGTGGATCAGGTCGCGCTCTTTCGAGCCCCGTTGCTCCTGGGCGGGCGGGACAGCCGGCCGGCCTTCGGGGGCCATGGCCCGGCACGCGTCAGGGAGGGCCTGCACCTCACCCGCCGCAGCCCGCTCCTCGGCCGCGACCGCGGCGCTGAGGCCGCACCTCCATCGTACGACGGTCTCTTCCAGCTCTGGTATCCTCACCGAGCCGGGGGGCGCTAGCGGCGCGCCCCCCGGACCCCCCGCTCGCGTCTTCCGCGGCGGCGAAATGAATTCGCCGCCGCTCATCTAGCGGGTCCGCTTCGCGGCCCCGGGGCGAATGAATCGCGCTGCGCTCGCAGCAGGGCTACCATTGGTGGCCCTTGTATCCGACGAGCAAGGCGCCACATGTTTACAGGCATTGTTGAGGAAATGGGCCGGGTCGCCTCCTCCGAACGGCGCGGGGGCCTCCTCGTCGCGAGGGTGGCCGCCCAGCGCGTCATGGAGGGCCTCGAGCGCGGCGGCTCGATCGCCGTCGACGGGTGCTGCCTCACGGCGGTAGACGTCGATGGCGAGGGATTCACCTGCGCGCTGACGGGGGAGACGCTCGCTCGCACCGCGTTTCCGGAGCGCCTGCGGCCGGGCGCGCGCGTGAACCTCGAGCGGCCGATGCGGGCGGACGGCCGCTTCGACGGTCACATCGTGCAGGGTCACGTGGACGGCGTGGGTATCGTGCGTGCGCTGCGCCGTCAGGGAGATGGCGCGGAGCTGGAGGTGACGCTCCCGGCGGGCCTCGAGCGCTACGTCGTGGAGAAGGGCTCCATCGCCGTCGACGGCGTCTCGCTCACGGTCGCCGGTGTCTCGGCCGGCGTTTTCCGGGCGGCGCTGATCCCGTATACACTTGAGCACACCAGCCTTGGCCAGGCCCGCGTGGGCGGGCCCGTCAACCTCGAGGTCGACGTGATCGCAAAATACGTGGAGAGTCTCCTCGGCGCCGCCCGGCGCTAGAGGCAGAGCCGATGTCGAAAGAGCGCGTGCCCTTCAGTCCGATCGCGGAGGCCATCGAGGACGTCCGCGCGGGCAAGATGGTCGTGGTCGTCGACGACGAAGACCGCGAGAACGAGGGCGACCTGACCGTCGCCGCCGAGAAGGTGACGCCCGACGTCATCAACTTCATGGCCCGCCACGGACGGGGTCTCATCTGCCTGCCCATGACGGGGGAGCGGCTGGACGAGCTGCGGATCCCGCTGATGGTCACCGACGAGGAGAACTCCGCCCGCTTCGGCACCGCCTTCTGCGTGCCCATCGAAGCGAAGGTGGGAACGACGACCGGCATCTCCGCCGCCGACCGGGCGCGCACCGTCCTGGCCGCCATCGACCCGAAGACGCGTCCCGCGGACCTCGCGCGTCCCGGCCACATGTTCCCGCTGCGGGCGATGCCGGGCGGCGTGCTGGTGCGGGCGGGGCAGACGGAGGCCGCCGTCGACCTCGCCCGGCTGGCTGGCCTCTACCCGGCCGGCGTCATCTGCGAGGTCATGGCCGAGGACGGGACGATGATGCGGGCGCCCGGCCTCCAGCAGTTCTGCCGCCAGCACGGCCTCCGGATGGTGACGATCAAGGATCTCATCCAGCACCGGATGCGCCACGAGCGGCTGGTGCGGAAGATCGCCGACGCCAGCCTGCCGACCCGCTACGGCGACTTCCGCATCCACGCCTTCGAGAGCCTCATCGACGGCCGCCACGACGTCGCTCTCGTGATGGGGCAGATCAAGCCCGACGACGAGGTGATGGTCCGCGTGCACTCGCAGTGCCTCACCGGCGACATCTTCGCGTCCTCACGCTGCGACTGCGGCGACCAGCTCCACACCGCGCTGGAGATGATCAGCCGGCAGGGTCAGGGAGTGCTGCTCTACCTGCGCCAGGAGGGGCGCGGGATCGGGCTCATCCACAAGATCATGGCCTACCACCTGCAGGACCAGGGGCAGGACACCGTGGAGGCGAACGAGACCCTGGGGTTCAAGGCCGACCAGCGCGACTACGGCATCGGGGCCCAGATCCTGGCCGAGCTGGGCGTCCACAAGATGCGTCTGCTCACCAACAACCCGCGGAAGTTCGTCGGCCTCGAAGGCTACGGCCTGCAGATCGTCGAGCGGCTGCCCATCGAGATCCCCGCCTCCGACGCCAGCCGCCGCTACCTGAAGACCAAGAAGGAAAAGCTCGGCCACCTGCTGCGAGGAATCTGATGTGGGGTGGAAGCACGGAGCAACAGCTGCGAGCGAAGCGGGATTTACTCCCCCCGGGGCCGTGCAGCGGCCCCGCGGGACGAGCGGCGGCGAATTCACTTCGACGCTGCGAAAGACGCGAGCGGGGGTTCAAGGGGGCGCGCCGCAGCGCCCCCTTGCTTAATCAGGCTTGATCCAACCGTTCCTGAAGACGGTGCCGCTCTTCCGGGAGCTCGACGACGACGAGCTGGCGCAGGTGCTGATGGTGAGCCTCGTCAAGCGTTACGCGCCGGGGTCCGTGATCCTCACCGAGGGCGCGCCGGGAGGCCAGCTCCACATCATCCACCAGGGCCAGGTTCGCATCAGCAAGGTCGTGCCGGGCGTCGGCGAGGAGGCGCTCACCATCCTCTCCCCGGGCGATTTCTTCGGCGAGGTCGAGTTCTTCGACGGATCGCCGGCCTCCGCCCATGCCATCGCCCACAGCGAGTGCGAGATCCTGGCCATCCCCCATCGCGAGGTGGAGGGCCTCATGCAGAGCCGGCCGGGGTTGAGCGCCAAGTTCCTGTGGGCCTTCGGCCGCACCCTCGCCGGCCGACTCCGGGACACGAACCAGCGGATGGCCAGCCTGCTCGCGATTTCGCGCGCGTTCTAGCGCGGGCGGAGCGCGATTCACTCGCGCGGAGCGAGGGGAGGTCTGGGGGACGCGCCGCTAGTGCCGCGAGCTCGATGAGGTGGCTAAAGTGCGGTCCTGGCGGGCTTTAGTTTGACAGCCCGCGGCCTCTTGCCATAAGATCTAACGTTCATTCGTTGCCTTGCCCTCGCGGCAACGCACAGGACGGAGGCGCGTCTGCCGCGGTGCCCGCGGCTTTTTGAGGTCCACCAGGCCGTGTTCGATTCGCTCAGCGACAAGCTCCAAGGCGTCTTCCGCAACCTTCGCGGCCACGGGTCCCTCACCGAGGCGGACGTCGAGGTCGCGCTGCGCGACATCCGTCTCGCGCTGCTCGAGGCCGACGTCCACTTCAAGGTCGTCAAGCAGTTCCTCGAGCGCGTGCGCGTCCGCGCGACGGGCCAGGATGTCCTGAGGAGCCTGACTCCCGCGCAGGCCGTGATCCGGGTGGTGCGGGACGAGATGGTGGAGCTGCTCGGAGGGGCGGAGGCCAAGCGGCTGGAGACATCGGCCCGCCTGCCCTCCGTCGTCCTCATGACGGGGCTGCAGGGGTCGGGCAAGACCACGACCACCGCCAAGCTCGGGCGCTGGCTGGCCAAGGCCGGCCACCATCCCCTCCTCGTCTCGACCGACGTCAACCGTCCGGCGGCCCGCGAGCAGCTCCGAACCCTGGGAGAGAAGAGCGCGCTCAAGGTCCACCATCCCGCCGAGCTCGGCGAGCCGCTCGCGATCCTCCGCTCCGCCCTCGATGAGGCGCGGGCGGTGGGCCACGAGTTCGTGCTGGTCGACACCGCCGGCCGTCTCCACGTCGACGACGAGCTGATGGCGGAGCTGCACGAGCTGAAGGCGCTCGCCGAGCCGAGCGAGATCCTCTACGTCGCCGACGCCATGACCGGGCAGGACGCGGTGCGCAGCGCGGAGGAGTTCCAGAAGAGGGTCGGCATCACGGGCATCGTGCTCACCAAGCTCGACGGCGACGCCCGCGGTGGCGCCGCTCTCTCCGCGGCCACCGTCACCGGCGCCCCCGTCAAGTTCGCCGGGGTGGGAGAGAAGGTCGAGGAGTTCGAGTCCTTCCAGGCCGAGCGCATGGTGGGGCGGATCCTCGGCCTGGGGGACGTGCTGGGTCTCATCGAGAAGGTGGAGGAGACGGTCGACCGTGAGCAGGCGGAGGCCATGGTCAACCGCCTCCGCCGCAGCGAGCTGACCCTCGACGACTACCGGCAGCAGCTCGCCCAGGTGAAGAAGATGGGATCCCTCGACCAGGTGCTGGGGATGATCCCGGGCCTGGGCCAGGCGGCCAAGCAGGTGGACACCGAGGCCGGCGAGAGGGAGATGAAGCGGGCGACCGCGATCATCGATTCGATGACGGCGCAGGAGCGTCGCGAGCCGTCGGTGATCAACGGCAGCCGCCGCAAGCGCATCGCGCGCGGCAGCGGCACCCGGGTCGAGGACGTCAACCGCCTGCTGCGCCAGTTCGCTCAGGCGCGCAAGCTCATGAAGCAGCTCGGCGGCGGCGGCAAGATGATGAAACGGTTGGCGGCGAGGATGCCGCAATTCCGGTAACGACGCAGAGAGCGCAGAGAAGACCAACGAAGGCGAGCAGAGGACGCAGAGAGGCCTATCGATGCTTTCGATTAGATTGAGGCGGGCAGGAACGACCAAGAAGCCGCATTACCGGGTGGTGGTGGCCGACTCCCGGGACTGGCGCGACGGCCGCTTCGTGGAGGTGCTCGGGCACTACGACCCGCGGCACGAGCCGGCGGTGGTGAAGATCGACGCCGAGCGGGCGCAGTACTGGATCGGCAAGGGCGCGCGGCCCTCGGAGACCGTGCGCAGCTTGTTGAAGAAGGGGGGCTCTGGGGGGGCCGTAACCCCCCAGCTTGATGAGGGAGCGCGGGATTCACTCCCGCGCGACCCGAAGAAGACCGCGAAAGTAACGGCGGGCTAAGGTGAAGGAGCTGCTGGCCATGCTCGCGCGCGAGCTGGTCGACGATCCCTCCCGCGTGTCGGTCACGGAGTGGACCGAGGGCGAAATGACCCATCTCGACCTCGAGGTGGCGGCCTCGGACCGCGGCCGCGTGATCGGCCGGCGGGGCGCGACCGCCGACGCGCTGCGGGCGGTCCTGGAGGCGGTGGGCCGGCGCCGGGGAACGCCGTGCGACGTGGAGATCCTGGATTGACGGCAAAGTCCTTCGCGGACATGGTCACGATCGGGCGCATCGTCCGGCCGCAGGGACGAAAGGGCGAGGTGGTGGTGGAGCCGCTCAGCGACCGCCCCGACCGCTTCCCGTCCCTCCGGCAGGCGTTCGTCGCCGGCGACTCCGGCGCCGCCCGGCCGGTGCAGGTCCGCGACGCGTGGCCGCACAAGGGACGCTTCGTGCTGAAGCTCGAGGGCGTAGACTCGATCGACGAGGCCGAGCGTTACCGCGGCCTCGACCTGCGGATCCCGGAGGAGGATCTCTCCGCGCTGCCGGAGGGCTCCTACTACCATCACCAGCTCCGCGACCTGCGGGTGGAAGACGCCGGCGGCCGCGAGGTCGGCCGGGTCGAAGACGTGATGAAGACCGGAGGCGAGGCCGACGTCCTCGTGGTGCGGGGGGCGAACGGCGAGACGCTCATCCCGCTCGCGGATGCGTTCGTGCGCGCGGTCGACCTGGCCGGCGGCCGCGTCGTGGTGCTCGTGCCCGAGCTGCTGGACGCGAAGGACTGATGCTGCGGATCGACGTGGTGACGATCTTTCCGGCGATGGTGGATGGGCCCGTCCGCGACGGCATCGTCCGCCGCGCGGTGGAAGGGGGGCTCGCGCGCATCGACGTCCACGACCTGCGCACGTTCACCGAGGATCGCCACCGCACGGTGGACGACGCACCCTTCGGCGGGGGACCGGGCATGGTCATGAAGGCGGAGCCGTTCTTCCGTGCCTGCGAGGCCGTGCTGCCCGCGGGGCCGGGGCCCCGTGACGCCGTCGTGCTGCTGTCGCCCCGCGGCGTGCCCTTCGACCAGGCCACTGCGGAGCGCTACGCGCAGCTCGACCGCCTCGTGCTTCTGTGCGGCCGCTACGAGGGCATCGACGAGCGAGTGAGGGCAGGAATCGCCACGGAGGAGGTGAGCCTCGGCGACTTCGTGCTGACCGGAGGCGAGGTCGCGGCCCTGGCCGTGATCGAGGCCGTGGTGCGCCTCATCCCCGGGGCCCTGGGTGACGAGGACTCCGCCGGCGCCGATTCCTTCGTCGACGGCATCCTGGACTGCCCCCACTACACCCGGCCGGCGGTGGTGCGCGGCCAGGGTGTGCCCGACGCGCTGCTGTCGGGCGACCACGGCCGGATCCGCCGCTGGCGCCGCAAGGAGGCGCTGCGGGCGACGCGGCAGCGACGGCCGGACCTGCTCCGCGGCGCCCAACTGAGCGCGGAAGACCGCACGCTCCTGCGCGAGATCGAAGACGAGCAAACTAGCGCACACGTCCCCGATGTGGCGCTGAGCAAGGACTAACGAAATGAATCCGATCGATAGCATCGAGGCCGGCGACCTGAAGAAGAGCCTGCCCCGCATCACCGCCGGCGACACCGTGCGCGTGCACGTGCGCGTCAAGGAGACGGCGGTGAAGGAGGAGATCAAGGGCAAGCCCAAGGAGACCGAGCGCGAGCGCGTGCAGGTCTTCGAGGGCGTGGTCATCGGCCTGCGGGGCGCCGGCGCCCGGGCCACCATGACCGTGCGCAAGATCTCCTTCGGCCACGGCGTGGAGCGGATCTTCCCCCTGCACGCGCGGACGATCGAGAAGATCGAGGTGGTGAAGCAGGCCCGGGTCCGCCGGGCGAAGCTCTACTACCTGCGGGAGCGGAAGGGCAAGGCCGGGCGCATGAAGGAGAAGCGCGCGGCGGCGATGACCGAGGCCTGACGCCTCCCGCGCCGCCCGAGCCCATGGCGCCGGATCCCGTCCGT
>QHVJ01000284.1 GCA_003222275.1 Acidobacteriota bacterium
TCTCGCCCCCAACATGTTCCTGGGCGCGCATTTCAACCGTTACATCATGTGGGCCTTCCCCACCGTTCACGTGCTGACGGCCGTCGGCCTCGGCCAGGCGACACGCCTGATGGCCCGGGACGACGTGGCTCTCGAGGCCACGCTCTTCAGGGGAGCTGCGGTCGTCATGGCCGCGCTCGGCGCGCTCTCCACGCTGCGCTTCGCCGTGATCTACGGAGAGCTCGCGGGGGAGGTCTCCCGGCGCGACCTCGCGGCTGCGAAGTGGATCCGCGACAACCTACCGGCCGGCACCGCGATGGCAAACCTCGCGACGAGCGTCGAGTACCTCACGGGACATCGCAGCCTCAATCTCCACGGGGTGACGAGCCCGCCGTTCTTCGGCAACCGGACGGCCGAGCGCGAAGCGGGCGTGCTCGAAGCGCTCGCGCGGCTGCCGCCGGCGGAGCGCCCGCCCTACCTGATCACGACCGTCTCCGCGCAGGAGAAGTACCCCAGCATGCGGGAGCTGGAGGAGGGGCCACCCGTCTTCCGCTCCAGCAGCTTCGGCGACGAGATCGAGATCTACCGCACCCGCTTCGACCTGCTGGGACGAAACGCGCGCTTCTACCTGCCGGAGACGGTGGCCGCGGTCCAGGGGCTCCAGGAGGTGGACCGCCTGAACGTCTGCGACAGCCGCGATGAGGCGGCCCATGGCTACGAGTTCCGCTCGGGCCTGGGCGGCCTGCGCCTGTTTGGCGCGCCCCGCGTGGCCGCCTACGCCTCCGCGGAGGGGGACGGACAGCGCGTGGCCGACGCCGGGCGCCTCATCATCGGCGAGGAGTCATTCCTGGTGCGCACGCCGGCCCGGCGCGACCTCATCATCGTGCTGCGCACGGCCGACTCCGCGACGGCGGGGATGCTGCGAGCCGCGGGCTCCGGGCAGGTCCCCATGCAGATACCCGAGGCCGGCATCGTCCTCCGCGTCGACGGGAAGACGGTCGGTCGGGTCGACTTCCGCCCGCGGCCGGGCTGGGACGAACAGGTCTTCCGCATCACTGCGGACCGCGTCCAGCAAGGACGCACCCGCCTCCAGCTCTCCGGCCGCTACGCCTCGTTCTACTATTGGTTCTTCCAATAGGCTCCCGCGGCCGATGAGCACCGGAGCGCACGAGAGATCCTCGGGCCTCGGCGAGCGGCGGCGAGCGCACCTGCCGGCCGCGGCGGCCCTCTCGGCCATGGTGCTCTTCCTCTTCCGGGACGCCGTCTTCCGCGGGCAGGTCTTCTACCACCGCGACGTTCACCTCCAGTGGTACGTCCAGGCCCTCGCCTTCGTGCGCTCCGTCATCGCCGGATCGTGGCCGGTGTGGAACCCGTGGGTGAGCTTCGGCCAGCCGCTCTGGGCCAACCCCAACAACCAGGTCCTGTACCCGTTCACCTGGCTGCACCTCGTGATGATGCCGTGGACGTATTACACGTGCTTCGTCGTGGCGCACTTCGTCTTCACGGCCCTGGGCGTGTACGCGCTCGGCCTGCGCCTGGGACTCTCGCGGCCGGGAGCCGCCGTGGCCGCGGCGGCGTGGGTGGCGTCCGGACCGTTGCTGTCGCTCGTGGACCTGTGGAACCACCTGGCCGCGGCGGCGTGGATCCCGTGGATGGTCCTGGCCGCGGACGTCGCGCTCGTGTCGGGACGGCTGACCGATGCCCTCCTCTGGGGCGCCACGCTGGCAGTGCCGGTCGTGACCGGCTCGCCGGAGATGGGCCTCATGGCCGGCCTCGTCCAGGCGGCGTATGCCCTGCGATACGTCCACTGGCGGGAGCCGGCGGGCAGGGCGACCCGCCGCCTCGTCGGCATAGCGGGCGCCGCGCTCCTCTTCGCGGTCGCGCTCTCCACCGCGCAGTGGTGGCCCGCGCTCGAGGTGCTGCGCAGCTCGCCCCGGCTGTCCGAGATGAACAGCGCCTCGCGTACGTTCTGGTCGGTCCACCCGCTGGCGCTGGCGCAGTCCTTCCTGCCCGTCTTCCCGGACCGCCTGCCCCTCAGCTGGGAGTTCCGTTCCGAATATTTCGAAGGACGAGAAGCCTATCTGCGATCGCTCTACCTGGGGATTTCCTCGCTCGGGCTGGTCCTCGCGGGAATCACCGGCCGCCGCCGCCGACAATGGCTGTTCTTCCTGTCGATCGCCGTGATCGCGACGCTCCTCGCCCTCGGTCGGCACACGCGGTTCTACGGACTCGCCCTCGCCGTGCTGCCGCCCCTGAAGATGCTCCGCTTCCCGGCGAAGGCGATGGTGCTCACCGCCTTCGCGTGGGCGATGCTGGCCGGGATCGGCTTCGACGCCTGGCGAAGCGGCGAGCGGGGGCGATCCGGCCGGATCGCCGCCGCCTCCCTGCTCGCCCTGGGCTGCGTGGTCGCGGGCGGCCTCGCCCTGGTCGCGCGCACGCGCGCCGAGGAGTGGGGATCGGCGCTCCTCTTCCTGGGCGGGAGTCCCCGCTCGTTCACCCAGGTCCTTGCGCCGACGGCGCGGCAGCTCGCGGGCGCCGCCGCCCTCGCGCTCGCGATGGCGGTGGCCGTGATCGCGCGCGGCCGCCACGCCCGCTCGTCCCGGTCGCTCGCGGGATTCGCGGCTCTCCTGCTCGTCGCCGACCTCCTCCTTTTCCATCACCGCCTCAACCTCACGGCGGCGCGGGAGCTGTTCACCTACCGGCCCCGCGCGCTCGACGTCGTGCGGCCGCATCCCTACGCGCGCATCTACGTCTACGATTATTTCGAGGACGAAAAGGCGGTGCGCTATCTCGGGCACCGCAGCCCGTATCTCACGGCGACGCCGCAGGAGGACTGGCCCGTCCCCTGGCTCGAGGCCGTCGCCCTGCGCACCGTGCTCTTCCCCACCGTGGCCGGCTCCTGGAACCTCGCGACCGCCTACGAGACGGACGCTCTCGGGCTCTATGCCCCGCCTCTCGGCCTGCTCACGAATGCGCTCCGGGAGGTGGAGGGCACGCCGCTGCACACGCGGCTGCTGCGGCTGGGGGCGGTCGAGTATGTGCTCGCTCTCCATCACCAGGGCTTCGAAGACCTCGTACCGGTGGCCCGCCTGCCGACCCAGTTCGTGGAGAGCCTCCTGGTCTTCCGCGTCCCCGATCCCCTGCCCCGCACGTACGCGGTCGGGTCCGCCCGGCGCGCCGACGGCCTCGTGGCCGAGCTGCGGACGCTCGCCGAGCCGTCCTTCGACCCCGCGCACGAGATCGTCCTCCCTTCGGGGCCGGCGGCGTCCGCGGTCGCCGCGTTCTCCGGCCGGAGCCGCATTCTGGAGTTCCGCCCCGACCGCGTCCGGCTCGAGGCCGAGCTGAGCGCTCCCGGCTTCGTCGTGCTCGTGGATACCTACGATCCCGGCTGGCGGGCCACGGTCGACGGTGCCCCGGCGGAAGTGCTGCGGGCCGACGTCGCGCTCCGGGCGGTGGCGGTCCCCTCCGGCCGCCACGTCGTCGAGTACGTCTACCGGCCGCGGTCGATCACGGGCGGACTCGCGGTCTCGGGCCTGGCTCTCCTGGCCGCGGTTGCGCTGGCGGCCGCCGAGGCACGACGCCGCCCTCGTCACTCACCGGAGCTCGCCTGACCCGCGCGGATGCGGTGCGAGCGGGACCGCTGATCGGCCTCGCCGCTCTCGTGGCGTTGCTCTTCCATCGCGCGCTCTTCGCGGGGGGCGTCTTCTTCCAGCGCGACGTGCAGCTCCTGTGGTTCACGCACGTCGAGACGTTCGTGCGCGCCGTCGCGGGCGGCGCGTGGCCGGTGTGGAACCCCTTCCTCGCCTTCGGCCAGCCGCTGTGGGCGGACGCCAACGCGCAGCTCGGGTATCCGCCGACCTGGCTGAACCTCGTCCTCCAACCCTGGCGCTATTACACGCTCTACGTCGTAGCCCACGCCCTGCTGGGTGCGATCGGGCTCTATGCCCTGGCGCGCCGGCTCGGGCTCGGCCGGGAAGCGGCGCTGGTGGCGGCCGCGCTCTGGACCGGGTCCGGCCCCGTCGTGTCGACGGCCCCGATGTGGAACCAGCTCGCGGGGGCGGCGTGGCTGCCGTGGTCGATGCTGGCGGCGGAGACCGCCCTCGACACGGGCCGAAGCGCGCACGCCGTGCTGTGGGGAGCGACGCTGGCCGCGCCCATCCTGGCCGGCTCGCCGGAGGGCGCTCTCCTCGCGGCAATGCTCGGAGCGGCCGTCGCCGTCGGCCGTGTCTTCGGCGCTCGCGAGCGTCTGCCGCGGCGGCGCCTGGCCCTCTGCCTGGGCATCGCTTGCGTGTTCGCGCTCGCGCTGTCCGCCGTGCAGTGGCTGCCCTCGCTCGAAGCCGCGCGCCGCTCCGCCCGGGCTGGCCTGGGTCCTGAAGCCCGCGCCTACTGGTCCGTCCATCCCCTCGCTCTGCTTCAGATCGTCTTTCCCGTCCTCGTCGACGCTCCCGGCCTGCGCCCCGACCGGGCCGCGGCGCTCTCCGAATCGCGCGAGCCCTACTTCGCTTCCCTCTACCTGGGCCTCGCCGCCGCCGGCCTCGTCCTGGCCAGCGCGAACGGCCCCGCGCGCCGGCACCGCCGCCTGCTCGCGGTGGCGCTCGTCGCCGCGGCCCTGGTTGCCCTCGGCCGGCATACTCCCGTTCATGCGGCGATGGTGGCCGCGCTGCCGCCGCTGCGCGCGCTGCGCTATCCGGCCAAGGCCATGACCCTGGCCGGCTTCGCATGGGCTCTGCTCGCGGGTATGGGTCTCGAGGCGTGGCGGAGTCCCCTCGCGGCCGGGCGGCGCTTCCGCCTCTCTGTCCTCCTCCCGGTCGCGGCCCTCACCTTTGCGGCGGGCGTGGCCGCGCTCCTCGTCTTTCGGGACCCCGGCCGGTGGGGGGGGCTGGCCTTTGCGGAGCCGTCCCCCGGGCTGACCTTCGCCGACCTCCTCGCGCCGACCGAGCTACGACTCCTCGGGGCGGCGGCGGCGGGAGCGGCCGTGCTCGCGGTCGGCGTTTTCGCGCGATCGATCCCGGCCCCCGCGCGAGCAGCGGCCGTCGCCGTGTGCGCGGTCGCGGATCTGCTGTTGGCGCACCACGGGCTCAACGCGACCGCGCCTCCCGCCCTCTATGCGCATCGCCCCGAGCTGCTCGACGCCGTCCGGCCGGTGGATGGAGCGCGGATCTACGTGTACGACTATTTCTTTCCCGGGCGCAGCCAACGCTATCTCGGGCGCGCCGCGCCCTACGTCGCGGCTCGGGCCCCCGAGGGCTGGCCGGTACGCGCGGCGCAGGCCCTCGGCATGAGGCTCTATCTCTTTCCGCCGACCGCGGGACCGTGGGGGGTGGAGGGCAGCTACGACCTGGACGTGCCGGCTCTGGGCTCGCCTCACGTCGCCGCCCTCACGGCCCTGCTCCGCAGCGTGGAGGGTACGCCCGCGCACACGCGCCTGCTGCGCGTGGGCGCGGTGAGCCACGTCGTCGCGCTGCATTCGGTTGGCTTCGAGGATCTCGAGCTCCTGGCGAGCGTGGAAGGGCTCTTCCCCGACCCGATGCGCGTCTACCGCGTGCCGGACCCGCGGCCCCGCACCTATGCGGTGGCCGGAGCGCGCGTGGCGGACGGCGACGACGCGATTCGGATGCTTCTCGATCCCGCGTTCGATCCCGCGCAGGAGGTCGTGCTGCCCGCGGGCCCCTCCGCCCGCGCCGACCCATCGTTCTCGGGCGTCAGCCGCCTGGTGGCCCGAGACGCCGAGCGAATCACGGTGGAGGCGGCACTGAGCCGGACCGGCTACGTCGTGCTCGTGGACGCGTGGGACCCGGCGTGGCGGGCCACGGTGGACGGCCGGCCCGCCGAACTGCTGCGGGCCAACGTCGCGTTCCGGGCCGTCGCCGTCTCCGCGGGCCGGCACCGCATCGAGATGCGCTACCGCCCGGTGACGCTCCCGTGGGGTCTCGTCATCACCGGTATGGCCCTCGCCGCCGGCGGCGCCGTCGCGGGCCGGCGGCTTACTTCCTAAACAGCTCCCCGAGGCGTATCGGGTCCGTGGGCCCGGAACCGACGTCTTCGACCTTGCCCCCGGGACCGACCCGCACCGTCAACGGGACGCGCGCGATCTTCAACGTGCGGCTGAACTCCCGGCTCGGCGCGCGCACCACGGGGAACGAGACCGGCAGGGCGACGAAGAAGCCCGGGGGCTCGTGGTCGAGCATGACCCCCAGGACGTTTACGCCCGGCCCCCGGCGCTCGAAGGCGCGGTTCCAATCAGGGATCTGCTTCTGGCAGTGCGGGCAGCTGCTCAGGAAGAAGAGGAGGATGGTCGGCGGCTTGCCGAAGCTCACGTGGTGCATCGCACCGTCCACTCCCTCGGCGTCGAAGGGGGGGATGACGTCGCCGGCCGCCATCTGGGCCGGAGACGGCGAGGCCGAGGGCACGTCGGTTTCCCCCGCGGCGGCCCACGTCAGCGTCATCACGGCGGCTCCCACGGCCACGGCCCACCTCATTGTGTCCCTCCCGGCTCCAGCGGCCTCCAAAGCTCGGACTTGCGGTCGATGGAGACCCCGCCCGTCTCCCGATCATAAGCGAAGGGCGTCCCGGACGGATCCACGGGCGCGCCGCGCAGCAGCCCGGCGGCCCGAAGCTGATCGAGCGAGTCGGGCCGGCGCCCCGTCCGTTCCTCGTAGGTGCGGACGAGCCGCGTCAGCGCCTCGGCCTGGTCGAGAGCGTCGAGGTACCGGAGGTGGGCGAGGGCGTTGTACTTCATCGGGCCCTCCTCCGCCTGCTCGTACATGCCCTTCCAGATCCGGCGGGACGTCTCCCGGTCGCCGCCCCGGTAGACAATCTGGGCCGCCAGCGACTCGAGCCAGAAGGGAGCGTCGGGCAGGCGGGCGGCCTCCATGAGGACGTCCGCGCCTCGCTTCGCATCGCCCAGGAACGTGAAGAGGAGGAAGCCGAGG
>QHVJ01000285.1:0-6532 GCA_003222275.1 Acidobacteriota bacterium
TAGACTCTGGGCGTGGTCAACGATGATATCGAGAGACTGGCCCGACTGCACGCGGAGATGACCGCGTGGCGCCACGACCTCCACGCCCATCCCGAGACCGCCTTCCGCGAGCATCGCACCTCGGAACGCGTGGCCGCCCTGCTGGCGGGCTTCGGGATGGAGGTCCATCGGGGCCTCGCGGGAACGGGTGTCGTGGGCACGCTGCGGCGCGGCGGCGAGCGGAAGTCGATCGCGCTGCGGGCGGACATGGACGGCCTGCCGCTGGCGGAGACGAGCGACCTTCCCTACCGCTCACTCCTCGCGGGCGCGATGCACGCGTGCGGCCACGACGGCCACATGGCCATGCTGCTTGGGGCGGCCCGTGAGCTCGCGGAATCGGGGCGCTTCGACGGCACCGTGCATTTCGTCTTCCAGCCCGCGGAGGAGAACGAAGGGGGCGGGCGGGTGATGGTCGAGCAGGGTCTTTTCGACCGCTTCCCCGTCGACGCGGTCTTCGGCCTGCACAACTGGCCGGGCCTGCCCGCCGGACACTTCGCCGTGCGGCCGGGGCCCGTGATGGCGGCCTTCGACGTGTTCGAGGTGAAGCTACACGGCTGCGGCGCCCATGGCGCGATGCCCCACCTGGCGATCGATCCCGTGGTGGCGGCGGCGGAGATGATCGGCGCCTTCCAGACGATCGTGAGCCGCAACGTCTCGCCGGTGGAAGCGGCGGTCGTCAGCGTGACGCAGGTCCAGGGCGGGGATACCTGGAACGTCATCCCGGAAGAGGTGCGGCTGCGCGGGACCACGAGGTACTTCCTGCCCGCGGTCGGGCTCGTCGTGGAGGACGGTGTGCGGCGGATCGCGGCCGGCGTCGCGAGCGCGTTCGGCGCCACCGCCGCCGTCGACTACCAGCACCGATACCCCGCCACGGTGAACGAGCCCGCGGCGACCGCGATCGCCGCGCGCGTGGCCGCGGAGGTCGTGGGTCGCGAACGGGCCGTCTCCGACGTGCCGCCCAGCATGGCTTCGGAGGACTTCGCCTTCATGCTGCAGGCGAGGCCGGGGTGCTACGTCTGGCTCGGCAACGGTCCCGCCGAGAACGGCCGCAACCTCCACAGCCCGCGCTACGACTTCGACGACGCGATCCTGCCCGTGGGCGCCGCGTACTGGGTGCGCCTGGTAGAGACGATACTGTCGGCCTAGGCCTCCCCTCTCCCGGAAAGGGAGAGGGGCAGGGGTGAGGGTTTTCTCATGAGCATCGCTGTCTCCGAAGCCGTCCAGGTCCTCCGCCGCACTCCCGCGACGCTGCGGGCGCTGCTGTCCGGCCTCGGCGACGAGTGGCTCGGCGCCGACGAGGGGCCCGACACCTTCACGCCCCGTGACGTCATCGGCCACCTGATCCTCGGCGAGGAGACAGACTGGATCCCGCGCCTGCGCATCATCCTGGAGAGCGGCGAGCGCCGGCCGTTCACGCCCTTCGACCGCTTCGGCTTCAAGGAGAAGTATGGCCGCCTGCCGATCGACGAGCTGCTCCGCCGTTTCGCCGAGCTGCGCGAGGACAACCTGCGCCAGCTCGAGGCCCTTCGCCTCGCCCCCGAGCAGCTGGACCTCCGCGGCACCCACCCCGAGCTCGGGACGGTCACGCTCTCCCAGCTCCTCGCGACCTGGGTCGGCCACGACCTGACCCACGTCTCGCAGGTCGTGCGCGTGATGGCTCGGCGCTACCAGGACGCCGTCGGCCCGTGGCGGGCGTACCTGCGGATCCTCCAGTAGCGCCGTCAACTCGCCCCGCGAAGAGGCGAGCGAGGCTCGACGCGCGGATGCCCCCGGGCAAACAGGACGAACGTCGCGGCGATCGCGACGAAGCTGAAGACGCTCGCCTCCATTCCGCAGACGCCGCCCGTGAGCCAGGCCGGGCCGTCGTACGTGATCTCGAGAAGGTGGCCCGGCACGCTGCGCCCGCCGTTGCCGGTGTTGGGCGCCGCGTAGAGCATCATGGCCGCGTAGTTCCACATCGCGTGGAACCCGATCGCGAACCAGAGGCTGCCGGTGCGCCGCCGCGTGAAGCACCAGAAGAGCCCGAAGAAGACTATGCTGGCGATGTCCATCGCGCTCTCGTTCGGCTTCGCGAGGTGGGCGGCGCCGAAGAGGAGCGAGAGCAGCGCCGCCGCCGGCCAGAATCCGATGCCGGTCGCGAACGTGAAGAGAGGGTACCCGCGGTAGAGAAGCTCCTCCGCAAGGCCGAGGAAGAGCATCGTGACCGCCCAGAGCAAGAGGCCTCGGACCCGCCCGGAGCCGGCCGCGAGGCCGTGAAGCGTAGCGGCGCCACTGAGCCATATCATCAGCAGGACGAAGGTGGACGCCGCGAAGCCGACGATGACGCCTTGCGCGAAAAGGGAGGCCGAGTGGGCTCGCAGCGGCAGGCCGTAATCGCCGAGCGAGCGGCGCTCCCCCCGTGCCATCAACGCCATTCCGGTGACGACGGAGACGAACGTCAGCGCGGCGTCGACCAGGAGCCCGGCGGCGCTCCACTCGCCCCGCGGCTCCTGATAACCTCCTACGTGCGTGATGAGCCCGTCGAGAGCCTTTGCGCAAGCGAACACGATCGTGAAGAAGAGAAGGAACCGCCAGCCGGCGCGCCACCCGTGCGGACCGACGAAAAGGGCCCTCGCGCGGCCGGTACTCGACACGGCGCGATTCTAGAGGATTCGCCATGAAGATCCTGTTCGCCGCCTCCGCTGTTCTCGCGCTCACGCCGATGGCGCAGGCGCAGAGCTTCGCCGTCGGGACCGCGCGCGCCGAGCGCGGGCACGCCGCCACCGGCTACATCGAGGTCCCCGCGGGCGCCGATCCCGCCACCAGCATCCCGGTGGTCGTCGTCCACGGCGCCCGGACAGGGCCGGTGCTCGCGATCGTGTCCGGCGCCCACGGGACCGAGTACGCTTCGATCATCGCGGTCGAGCGCCTCATCGGCGCGCTCGATCCCACCCAGATCTCCGGCACCGTCATCCTCGTGCCGCTCGTGAACCGGGCCTCGTTCGACCAGAAGGTCGTCCACGTCAACCCCGTCGACGGCAAGAGCATGAACCGCTTCTACCCCGGCCGGAGCGACGGGTCCCAGACCGAGCGCGCGTCCTACCTCATCACGAAGGAGGTAGTCGAGCGGTGCGACCACCTGATCGACCTCCACGGCGGCGATCTCGACGAGAGCTTGCGGCCCTACAGCTACTGGACGAAGACCGGACACGACGAGCAGGACCGCATCTCGAAGGAGATGGTCCTCGCGTTCGGGCTCGACCACATCATCGTGTCGACGGACCGGCCGAAGGACCCCGCCGCGTCGCGGTATCTCGAGAACACGGCCACGACCCGCGGCAAGCCCTCGATCACGGCCGAGGCCGGCCATGCGGGAACGGTCGAGCCGGAGGACGTGGATGCGCTCGTCCGCGGCTGCCTCGGCGTCATGCGCCATCTGAAGATGCTGCCGGGGGCGGCGGAGCCGGTGGCGAGCCCCATCTGGATCGACAGTGTCCTCACGGTCGCCAGCGACGAGCCCGGCATCTTCTACCCGCTCGTCAAGCGCGGGAGCTACGTCGCCGCGGGCACGCCGATCGGCTACGTCACCGACTTCTTCGGGAAGAAGGTCTTCGAGGCCAAAGCACCCGCGGCGGGGGTGGTGCTCTACATCTGCAGCGTCCCGAGCATGGCCAAGGGCGGCACCGTCGCCAACGTCGGCGTGGTGCGGACGGGAAGCTAGGGGGTTGCGGCAGTTCGCGCCACGGCTGCACGCGCAGGCGAAATCACTTCGCCGAAGCGCGCGGGGGTTGCTGCGCGCCTCCACTCGTGGAGCCGCGCCAGCGCGACGTCGCTGACGCTCGGTCGTCAAGGGGGCGCGCCGCTAGCGCCCCCTTGCTCAATGATGACGAGCTTCTCGCCGCAGCGCATCACCCGGAACCGCTGGCCGATCCGCGACGCCTCGGCCACGAAGGCGTCCGGCGAGGCGGTGTTGAACTCGAACATCTCGTAGTGGCACGGCACGGCGACGCGGGCGCCGATGTCGCGAGCGAGCCGGGCCGCCTCGGGCCCGGTGAAGTTGCCGGGCACGCGCCGCTCGGGCGCGCGGCCGTTGATCGGGAGCAGGGCGACGTCGGCCGCGAAAGGGCGCAAACGATCGGCCTGCCCGTCGTACGGGGCGCAGTCGCCCGCGTGGTACAGCGCGAACGGCCCGCAGCGCACCACGTACCCGAGGTGGCGGCATCGCCCGCGCTCGTCGCGTTCGATCTGCTCGTGCGCGGCGGGCACGCCCGCGATGAGGAAACCCGCCGCCTCGACGTCCGCGGCGTCGTCGAGGCCCACCGGCCCCGCGGGGTCGATGCCCAACCGCTCCGCCACGAAGGCGCGGTTCGCCTCCGGCACGACGAGGACCAGGTCGGGGTTCGCCTGGAGAAGCGGGGCGAGGGTCTCGGCGTCGAGATGATCGGTGTGGTTGTGGCTGGAGGTCACGACGTCGACGAAGCCGAGGCGGGCCGGATCCACGACCCGCTCGGTCATGCGCACGTGCGGCTTGTCGGTCGCGGCGTACTTCTTCGTCAGCGAGTCCGACAGGTACGGGTCGAGCAGCAGGTGGCGGCCCCGCCATTGGACGAGGAAGCCGCTCTGGCCGAGCCACCACAACCGGAAGCCGTCCGCCTCGCCGCGAGTCGCGGCGACGTCGGCGAGGAACGCGTCGTCCTTTTGCAGGGGATGGATCACGAACGCAGCTCGCGGCGGACCGCCGCCACGCCCGCGACGAGGTTCGCCAGCTTGGCGCGGGCGGCCCAGCGGGCGGTCTGGCTGAGGCCGCAATCAGGCGCGAAGGCGAGCCGCTCCGCGGGCGCAAAACGGAGGCAGGCGCGCACGCGCGCGGCCACCTCTTCCGCCGGCTCGACCCAGTAGCTCTTGACGTCGACCACGCCCACCGCGACGTCCGCGACCGTGGCGACGTCCTTCAACCGCTCGATCTCGGCGAACTCGCGGCTCGCCATCTCGAGGTGGACCTCGTCGACCTTCAGGCCGAGGAAGGCCGGAAACAGCGGCGCATAGCGGCGAGGAGCAACGGCCCGCCCTTTGTAGTTTCCGAAGCAGAGGTGCGTCGACAGTCGCGTGCGGCCCGCCACCCCGGCCGCGGTCCGGTTGAACAGGTCGACGAGACGCGCGGGGTCCTCGCGGTGCGCGTAGCAGCTCATCGAGGGCTCGTCGACGCACACCTCGCGGCAGCCCGCGTCCACCAGCGCGCACAGCTCGGCGCTCACCGCGGGGACGAGGGCTTCGGCCACGGCCCAGCGATCGGGGTAGCCGCCCCCAGGGACGATGCGCCCGCTGAGCGTGTACGGGCCGGGCACGCTCGCCTTCAGCGTCGGCCCGGCGGGCGCGATGCGGCGCAGCCGCTCGAACTCGGCCACCACCCCGAGGCCGCGCGGCGCGCGCAGCTCGCCGGTGATGCGGTGGCGGCCGCGCTGGTCGTGGCCGGGCGGCCCGAGCCGCCGCTCCACGGCCGCGGCGCGGTCGATGCCCTCAATGAAGCCGAACCCGTAGAAGGAAAGGTTGAAATCGAGCCGGGTCTGCTCGCCGTCGGTAATCACGTCGAGCCCGGCCGCAATCTGGTCGCGGACGGCGGCGGCCACTGCGTCGTCCTGAAGCTCGGCGACGTCCGCCGGCCCCATCTCGTCCAGGTGCCGCGCGGCCAGCTCGGCCCAGCCGGGCAGCGGATAGCTGCCCACCACCGTCGTACGCAGCGGGCGCTCCTTCAACCCGAATCCTCGTCGCTTCCGAGGCCGGCGTAGAGCCGCGCCATCCGCCGCGCGTGCTCGTCGTAGGCGGCCTCGAAGAGCGCCTCGGAAGCCTTCCCACCGACGAGCGCCGGCGCGGTCAGGACCTTCGGCGGACGGCCGGCCCGCGTCAGGCGGTCGGCCACCTCGGCCTTGACCGCGTTGACGAGCAGGCAGCCGCCCACGGTCGAGCCGGGCGACACGGGGGTGGCCAGGCCGGGGACGTTGACCATCGCGTCGCCCGCCGGGGCGCCGGTGTCCAGCACGAGGTCGGCCACATCGGGGAGCTTCACCCCACGGGGATGGCGGCTCTGGCTCGCCTCGCAGTGGCGGAGGCTCACGATCGCCACCACCTTCAGGCCGCGGGCGCGGAACCCTTCGGCCATCTCCACGGACACTACATTGCAGCCGCTGGAGGAGACGACGAGCGCGGCGTCCGGCGGCTTCAGGTCGAAGTTGCGGAGGATGCGCTCCGCGAGGCCGGGGACGTTTTCCAGGAACATCGCCTGGCGCTGGCCGTTCGCGCCCACGACGGGAGTGTGGAACGTGAGGGCCAGCTCGACGATGGGATTGAAGCCGGGAAAGGAGCC
The DNA here is from genome assembly GCA_003222275.1 of Acidobacteriota bacterium. Lineage (GTDB taxonomy): Bacteria > Acidobacteriota > Vicinamibacteria > Fen-336 > Fen-336 > AA32. The sequence continues at coordinate 6,380 of QHVJ01000285.1, forward strand.
GTAGCGGGGCCACATCTCCTCGACCATGATGCGGCTGTGCCCGGAGCCGAAGACGTGGACCATGCCGCCGGCGAGGATCGCCTCCGCGAACCAGTCGGCCGCGCGGCGTATCTCGGGCTGCTGCGCGGCCACCGCGTCCACGAGGCCTCGACA
>QHVJ01000285.1:6629-10208 GCA_003222275.1 Acidobacteriota bacterium
TCGCGAGGGGGTCGAACAGCGCAGGACCGGCCAGCGCGATGCCGCCCCCGAGGATCACCACCTCCGGGTCCACCGCGTTCACGATGGAAGCGACCGCACACGCCAGCACCCACACCGAGCGCAGCCAGATTTCACTCGCCTCGGAATCGCCGGCGACGTGCGCCTCGACGAGGGCGCGCGTGTCCTGGAAGCGCCCCTTGCTGCGCTCGGCCACGGTGCCGTTGCCGATCGCGTGCTCGAGGCTCCCCGGCATCCCGGCGATGCTGGCGGGCCCGTCGGGGTCGAGGCAGATGTGGCCCAGGTGGCCGGCGCGGCCGATGTGGCCCTCGACGAGGCGCCCGTCACTGATGATCGCGCCGCCCACGCCCGTGCCCAGCGTGAGCAGCACCGCGTCGCGGGCACCCGCGGCGGCGCCCTTCCAGGCCTCGCCCATGAGGGCGGCGTGGGCGTCGTTCAGGACCCGCACCGGCATGCCGGCCTCGAGAGCCTCCTCCCACACGAGTCCCTCGAGCCCGGCCAGCTTTCCCGGGGGCATGGAGGCGACCGAGCGGCCGTCGCGGGCCGCGAGGCCGGGCGCGGCCACGCCGATCCACGAAGGCCGCTCACCGTGGCGCGACTCCAGGTCCTCGAGGAGCGCCCGCGCCACCGCCACGAACGCGCCCGTCTCACCTCCGCGCGTATGGCCGTCGACGCGGTCGAGGACGACCCCATTCTCCGACACGCTCGCCGCCTTGACGTGCGTGCCGCCCACGTCCACCCCGATCGCGTAGCGCACCGCTATCCCGCCTCCGTGACCGACCAGCCGCCGTCCACCGCCAGCACCTGTCCCGTCACGAACCGCGACGCGTCGGACAGGAAGAACACCGCCGCCCCGTCCACGTCGGCCGGCGTGCCGGGCCGCCCGCCGTCGAGCGGCTGCTTGCGCGCGACGTAGGCGCGGATCGCCTCGTCGGAGACCGCGCGCCGGCTCATCGGCGTCTCGACCAGGCCGGGTGCGAGCGCATTGAACCGGATCCCCTCGGGAGCGTAGCGCGCCGCCGCGGCGCGAGTGAGGCCGATGACCGCCGCCTTGGCCGTGGCATACGCGTGGGTGCCGAAGTGGCGCGGCGAGAAGGAGTACGCGGAGACCGACGCCATGTTCAGGACGCTGCCGCCACCGCCCTGCCGACGGAACTGCTCGACCGCGGCGCGGTTCGAGTAGAAGGCCGACGTCAGGTTGAGGCGCAGCGTCTCGTCCCAGCCTTCATCGCTCAGCTCGTGCAGCGCGGCGTCGCCGAAGGAACGGCCGCTGCCCCCCGCGACGTGGTACAGGGCGTGAAAGGCGCCGAACGCCTGCAGCGCCTGCCGCACCGCGTCACGCGCCGTCGCGGAGTCGCGTGCGTCGCCGCGCACGATCCGCGCCTCAGGGCCCAGCTCGCTCGCCAGCGATTCGGGCGTCTCGGGCGGTCCGACGCCGACCACCTTCCCGCCCTCGGCGAGACAGGCGCGCGCGGCCGAGAGGCCCATGCCGCTCGTGGCGCCCACGATCACGACCACCTTGCCCGAAAGCGCGCCCTCGGCCACGGGGCAATGCTAGCAGGCCGATAATGGCGGCGCAGCGGAGGAGGCAGACATGAAGCGCCGCGAGTTCGTCAAGGCGGGGGCGGCCCTGGGTGCGCTTCCGGCATGGACGGCCCAGGTCGCGGCCCCGCGGCCGGCGGACCGCCTCGACCCGGGCCCCTTCACGATCGACCAGGACGAGGGCTGGTACACGATCGAGGCCACGACCCCGGCGCCCGGCCCGGTACGCAATTTCGGCCTCGGCCTGGTTGGCTACACGTGGGAGGAGAACGGTCCCGCCCTGGCCGTACGGCGCGGCGAGCAGACGCTGGCCGAGGCGGTCGAAGCGATCGCGGCGCTCCCCTTCGTCGAAGTGCTCTACATCCGATGCGACTGGCGCGACGTGCAGGGCCGGCCGGGGCGGCTCGACCTCGCGCCGGTGTGGGACCTCACGCTCGACGCCGCCCGCCGCCACGGACTGCGCGTCGGCTTCCGCGTTCAGTTGTCGAGCCCCGAGATCCAGCCGGCCCGCCTCTCGCTCCCGGACTTCGTCAAGGAGAAGGTGCCGCTCGTGCCCATCGGCGCGTCGTCCCGCCGCGGCGGGACCCGGTTCGTCGAGCCCCGGTACGATCACCCGGAGTTCCAGCGCGCCTTCCGCGAGCTGAACGAGCTGCTCGCCGCACGCTTCGATGGCGACCCGCTCGTCGAGTTCATGGACCTCATGATGTACGGCTTCTGGGGCGAGGGCCACACGTCGGACCTGCCGAGCCCGTTCCCCGACCCCGCCGTCGCCGAGCGGACCTTCGTCGAGATGGCGCGCTTCCAGATGGAGACGTGGAAGAAGACGCCGCTCGTCGTCAACACGCAGCCGGACATCTCCCGCGTGGGCAACGATGCGGTGCTGGATCTGGCGATGCGAGGCGGCTGCTGGCTGCGCTCGGACAGCGTGATCCTCGACGAGCCGATCCAGATCGACGAGCTGGCGAACCGTCCGGCGTGGCTGGCGGCCGTGATGGAGGACGGCTACTTCCGCCAATACGACATGGCCGCGAAGGGCTACACGCTCGATGGGGCCGGCGTAAGCGTCATCGACAAGACGATGCTGCACGCGCTCGACGTAGGCGCGAACTACTGGTCGCTCTGGACGGAGGCCGGCAACCTGGCCCGTTACCACGAAGCCCATCCCGAGGCTTTCCGGGCCCTGCAGTCTCGCCTGGGCTGGCGCGTGCGGCCGGCGTGGGTGTGGCAGCGCAAGCGCCAGGGCGCGACCGAGCTGGTGGTGGCCTTCGCCAACGACGGCGTCGCCGGAGTGCCCGGGACGCTCCGCGTCTTCGTCGAGACGCCGGACGGGAGGGTGCGCGTCGGCGGCAGCCTCGAGACCGGCCATCCCCACGCCGGCCGGCTGCGCCAGGCGTCCTTCATCCTTGCCCGCGACTTCGCGGGGAGCACGGTCACGATGCGGGCGGAGATCGAGGTGAAGGGCGTCCGCCGGCCCGCGCGCTGGGCGTGCGCGCAGCCGCTGAATCCCGACGGCTCGTTGACGCTGAAGCTGAAGGCGCCCGACGACCCGAGCTGGCGAAAGGGGATCTAAGGCTGTCGCTTCGACATTCCGCTCCACCGCTCCGTGACATCGAGGTGGATGTCGAAGAGGTCGAGCAGCCGCCCAACCGTGTGGTTGACGAGGTCGTCGATCGTGCGCGGGTGATCGTAGAAGGCGGGTACGGTCGGGGAGACGATCGCGCCCATCCGGGTCAGCTTGAGCATGTTCTCCAGGTGGATCTCGCTGAGCGGCGCCTCGCGCGCGGCGAGGACGAGGCGGCGCCGCTCCTTGAGGACGACGTCCGCCGCGCGGTGGACGAGGTTGTCGGCCTGCCCGTGGGTGATGGCGGCCAGCGTCCGCATGCTGCAGGGAACGATCGCCATGCCCAGCGTGAGGAAGGAGCCGCTGGAGATCGCCGCTCCCTGGTCCGCGGCCGGATAGGCGCGCGTGGCGAGCTTCTGCACGTCGGCGAGGCTGAACGGGGTCTCCTGCAGGAGCGT
>QHVJ01000286.1 GCA_003222275.1 Acidobacteriota bacterium
GGGTGGAAGCGGCACCCCGACGGCAGGGCGAGCGCGCTCGGAACCTCCCCGGTGATGGCTCGTTCCTGCCCCTGGTCGTCGGGACGGGACGGCAGGGCGGCGGCGAAGAGGGCCTGGGTGTACGGGTGCATCGGACGCGCGCATAGCGCGTCGCCGTCCGCCGACTCGACGATCCTGCCGAGATACATCACCGCGATGCGATGACTGATGTGCGCCACCGTGGCGAGATCGTGGCCGATGAAGAGATAGCTCACGCCGAGCGTCCGCTGCAGGTGCTCCAGCTGGTTGATGATCTGGGCTCTGACCGAGACGTCGAGCGCGGAGACCGGCTCGTCGAGCACGATGAGGCGGGTGTTGGTGGCGAGCGCTCGCGCGATGGCGATCCGTTGCCGCTGCCCGCCGCTGAACTCGTGCGGGAACAGCGGCGCCACGTCGGGCTGGAGGCCGACCAGTCCGAGCACCTCGTCCACGCGCGCCCGAACCGCCGCGTGCGAGAGATCGGTATGGATCTCCAGGGGCTCGGCGATGATGTCCTGCACGCGCATGCGCGGGCTGAGCGAGCTGAAGGGATCCTGGAACACCACCTGCACGGCCCGGCGGTAGTCCATGAGGTCTCGGCCCCTGAGCTCGGCGATGTCCCGGCCCTCGAAGGCGATCGTCCCGGCCGTCGGCTGCTCCATCTTCAAGATCAGCTTGGCGGTGGTCGTCTTGCCGCACCCGGACTCGCCGATGAGCCCGAGCGTCTCACCGGCGTGGATGGCGAAGTCCACTCCGTCCACGGCTTTCACCCACGTGGCCCCGCGGCCGAACAGCCCGTGCCGCGCGGGAAAGTGTTTCGCGAGCCCCCGGACTTCGAGGACGGGCTCAGCCATGGAGCCAGCACCTGGCGACGCTTCCGTCGGCGAGGCGGAAGTCCCGGGGCTCGTCGGTCGTGCAGCGTGGCAGGACATCGGGACAGCGCGGATGGAAGTGACAGCCGGGAGGCAGGTCGGCCAGGTTGGGTGGCTGGCCCGCGATCGAATACAGCGGCTCCTTGCTGCCGAGCTTCGGCACCGAGCCGATCAAGGCGCGCGTGTACGGATGCTTGGGGGCGTCGAACAGCTCCCGCACCGGCGCCTGCTCGACGATCTTGCCCGCATACATCACGGCGACCCGGTCACACATCTTCGCGACGATGCCCAGGTTGTGCGTGACGAAGATCAGGGCCACGCCCGTCTCGCGCTGGATGTCCTTGAGGAGATCGAGATACTGCGCCTGGATGGTGACGTCGAGGTTCGTCGTCGGCTCGTCGGCGATGACGAGCCTCGGCCCTCCCGCCAGCGCGATGGCGCCGACGATGCGCTGCCGCATGCCGCCGCTCATCTGGTGGGGATACTCGCGCATCCGCCACTCGGGGGAGGGGATCCGGACGGCGCGGAGAAGGTGCTGCACGCGCTCGCGCAGCGAGCGGCCGCGCAGGTGCTGGTGAAAGAACGCGGGCTCCGCCACCTGTCTGAAGATGGTGAAGAGCGGGTTGAGAGACGCCATCGGATCCTGCAGGATCATGGCGATGCGCCGGCCACGGATGAGGCGCAGCTCACGCTGGCTCTTGCGGGTCAGGTCTTCTCCGTCGAAGACGACGCTGCCTCCCACGATGCGCGCGGCGCGCGGCAAGAGCCCGACGATGGACAGGCACGTCGTCGTCTTGCCGCTCCCGGACTCACCGACGAGGCCCAGGCTCTCGCCCTCATGGAGCGTGAAGCTCACGTCATCCACCGCCCGGACGACGCGTGTCCCGCCGAAGGTGAAGAAGTGGGTCTGAAGGCCCGACACCCTCAGGACAGGATCGAGGCGCGCCACGGCTCCGCCGGGGCGCGCCGAGCGCTGGGGGGTATGGGGGGCCATCTCGGGGCCCCCCATCTTCACAAATTCCTCAACTGCGGGTCGAGCCGGACACGCAGCCAGTCGCCGAAAAGCTGGGTCGCGAGAACGATCAGGAGGATGCACAGCCCGGGGAACACCGTGAGCCACCACTGGCCCGCCATCAGGGTGGGACGCGCCTCCGCGAGCATGAGCCCCCAGGCCGGCTGAGGCGGCGGCACGCCGACGCCGAGAAAGCTCAGCGACGCTTCCGCGATGATGACGACGCCGATCGTGAGACTGGCCAGCACCGTCGCCGTGTTCATGACGTTCGGCAGGATGTGCCGCTTGATCACGCGCAGCTTGCTGGCGCCGGCGATCTCGGCCAGCTTCACGAACTCCCGCTCCCTGAGGGTCAGCACCTCGCCACGGATGACGCGCGCGTAGCGCGTCCAGTACACCGCCCCGAGCACGAAGACGATGTTCCACATGCTCGGGCCCACCATCGTCGCCAGGAAGATGGCGAAGACGAGCGCGGGCAACGCGAGCCAGGCGTCGGTGACGCGCATGATCACCTGGTCCACCCAACGGCCGACGTACCCCGACAGGATCCCCATCGCGGTCCCGATCCCGCCGGCCACCAGCGTCCCCATCAGCCCCACGATCAGCGACACGCGCGCGCCGTGGATGAGGCGGCTCAGGACGTCCCGGCCCTGGAAGTCGGTGCCGAGCAACGTCGTCGTCCGGCCGCCCTCCATCCAGAAGGGCGGGTCGAAGACGTTCGCGCCCTTCACCGGGAGCGTCGGGTCGTGCGGCGCGATGAGGTCGGCAAGGATCGCGACGAGCATCAGGCCGCCGAGGATGGCGACGGGGACCAGCGGCGCTTCGCGCGCGGCCTCGATGACCGCTCTCACCCCGGTCGCCGCCCGTCCCGGGCCCAGCGGCCCGTGCGTCGCGATGGTTGTGCGAGCCGAAGGGCGCTCGGCGCCATGAGGCGAGTCTGCGTGAGTCGTGCGAGCCGAAGGGCGCTCGGCGCCATGAGGCGAGTCTGCGTGAGTCGTGCGAGCCGAAGGGCGCTCGGCGCCATGAGGCGAGTCTGCGTAAGTCGTCATCGTCACCTACCTCGTGAGCCGGATTCTCGGGTCGATGAAGGCGTACAGGATGTCCACGATCAGGTTGATCCCGACGATCATGAAGCCCGCCATCACCACGACGCCCTGCACGAGGGGAAAGTCCCGGTTGAAGATGCCCTCGTAGAGCAGGCGGCCGATGCCCGGCCAGGCGAAGATCACCTCGATGATGACGGCGGCGTTGACCATCACCACCATGTTGACGCCCGCCAGCGTGAAGACCGGGATGAGCGCGTTCTTGAACGCGTGCATGGCGATGACCACGACGTCCGGCAGACCCTTGAGCCGCGCGAGCTTGATGTACTCGCTGCCCAGGACCTCGAGCATGCTCGAGCGGGTCAGCCTCAACATCGAGGCAGCGAAATACCACCCGAGCGCGAGCGACGGCATGACGACGTGCCGCCAGTCACCGGCCCCGGAGGTCGGCAGCCATCGCAGCCAGACGGAGAACACGAGGATCAGCACCAGCCCGAGCCAGAAGCCGGGGATCGAGAGGCCGAGCAGCGCGACCCCCTTCGCGATGGTGTCCCACCAGGTGTTCACCTTCACCGCGGAGATGATGCCGGCGGGGACCCCGACGAGGATGGAGATCAGGGTGGCGACGAGGCCCAGCGTCAAAGAGTTCGGTAGCCGCTGGAAGTACAGCTCGCTGACGGGGAGCCGGTAGTTGAAGGACTTCCCGAGCTCTCCCGTGACGATGTTCTGGAGGAAGCTCACGTACTGGACGGGCCACGACCGGTCCAGGCCCCACTGCCGGTGGATGCGCTCGAGGTCCTCGGGGCGCGCGCCCGCTTCGGCCAACAGGCTGACGGGATCACCCGTCAGCCGCACGATGACGAAGATCGTCGCGCTCAGGATGAGGAGCGTGACGATGCTGTAGAGCAGGCGGCGGACGATGAACTGCCACATCCCGCTCGCCTCACTGCTCCTTCAGCTTGATGTCCTCCCACGGATAGGCATAGCCGGTCGTGATCGTGGGGAAGACGTCCTGCCACTTCTGGGCCGCGACGCGGGGCCCGATCGCATTGACGAACGCGTGGCGGAAGACGGGCACGAGGTAGTGGTTCTCGAGGATGGCGCGCTGGATCTCCTCGGCGAGCTTCTTCCGTTCGGCCGGATTGATAGATCGCTCGTACTGCTCGAACTTGGCGTCCAGCTCCTTGATGCAGAGGCGGTCGCGAGAGTTGAAGCCGCCGCACTTGACGTGGGCCTCGTACCAGAACGACCAGCTTCCGGCGATCCTGATGCCGTGGAAGATGATTTGTACGCCCGGCCACTCCTTGATTCCGCCCTGCAGCCGCTGGAAGAAGACGCCACGCTCCATGGTCTGCATCCGAGCCCGGATGCCGACCTCGCGGAGCTGCCCGATGAGCCGCTCGCCCCGCGAGTACCACGCGGGCAGCGGGGTGACCCAGTCCACGTCGAAGCCGTTCGGATACCCCGCCTCGCGCAGGAGCTGCTTGGCCCGCTCCACGTTTCGCTCGATCTCGGGCCACTCGAGGGCGTACTGCACGTCGTTGTTGATCCAGTTCCCCGACACCTTGCCGAACCCAGCCGACTCGGCCTGGTTCATGGCGCGCCGGTCGATAGCCAGGCTCACCGCTTCGCGCACGCGCTTGTCGCGGAAGGGGCTCTTCGGGTCCTGGAAGCCGGGGAACTCGAGGAACCACGATCCTGACAGCACCGGCGCGAGCGTGACACCCGGGAGCTTCTGCACCCGGCTGACCAGCTCGCCGGGCACGGAATAAATGATGTCCGCCTCACCGCGCTCCAGCATCGCGACGCGGGTCGCCCCTTCCGGCACCGACGTCATGACGAGCTGCTTCACGTTGACGGGCCGGTAGTAGCCGTCGAAGGCCTCCATCTCGAGCTTCACGCCCGGCTCGTGGCGGACGAGCCTGTACGGGCCGGCTCCGACGGGCTTCTGCTTGAAGCCGTCGGCGCCCACCTGCTTGTAGTACTTCTCGGGCACCACCCAGCCGGGGGCGGCGACGTTGGCGGTCCCGAAGAGGATGGCGAAATCGAGGAAGGGTTCCTTGAAGTGGAACCGGATCGTCCGGTCGTCCACGATCTCGACACGCTCTGTCTTCTTCTTGAAGACGTCGGCCTTGGCGCCTCGGTAGTTCTCGTAGCTGAACTTCACATCCTGGGGCGTGACCGGCTCGCCGTTGTGGAACTTGATGCCCTTTCGTAGCGTGAACGTCGCGCTCTTGGCGTCCGGCGCGATCGTGAATTTCTCGGCGAGGGCGGGATGATCGAACAGCGCGGTGCCCTGGTTCTTGATGAGGCCATCGTGAATGGCCGTGAAGAAGTTGTCCGGTGTCGCGGTGCCGTCGTGCTCCTGGGGATCCAGCCAACGGGACGCGAGGCCGGCATGCCAGGCCAGAACGAGCTTTCCCCTGGCCGCGGCCCCGGCCGGTGACGAGAGCGAGGCGGCCGTCGATGCCAGCACGATCAGCATCAGGGCGGCCGCCACGCATCGAGAACGTCTCATGTCAGGGCCTCCACTCGGGGGATCGGTCGCGCCGCTGACAAGAGAGCCGTCGGCTCTCCTCTGCCGCCAGCGGGGCCAAATCATAGCGCAAGTTCGTGAGGGGGCGGCGGTTGGGGTGGCTTCGGCACCCCGACGTCAGCGCAAGCCTTCCTGCTCGCGGAGCCGCTTGATCGCCTCCAGCTGGAGCAGCGACTCCCTGTCTTTCGGACGGCCGAGGTACCGCTTGATGCGGATCAGGTCGTCGAGCCCGATCACCCGCGTCGGTCGCCCGGCGATGTCCAGGGTCTCGGCGCGTGGCAGCAGGTCGTCGTACGTGCCGATCGGCTCGAGATACCCCAGGAAATCGAGCGGGTACTGACCGTCGACCTCGAACGTGTAGTTCTGGCCGAGCGCGAGCGCCTGCGCATCGAGTCGGAACTTCAGCTCCGGAGGGGCACCGCGGAGCGTCAGGCTGAGGCTTCCCAGCGCCGCCGCCAAACGCTCCAGGTTGTCGGGCGTGCGGCGATAACAAAGGTCGACGTCATACGTGACCCGCGCGCTGCCCATGAGCGTCTCGGCCTGGCCGCCGACGACGATGAACTCCACGTCGTGCTCGGCCAGCACGGCGCAGAACCGTTCAAGCGCGCTCTGCTCGACCGGACCGTCCAATAGCCTGCACCCGCAGCGCGGCCCGTCGGGCGCGGTCCCCCCGACGCGCGCGCTCCGTCGGCGTGACGCGCAGGTTGGCGCGGATCAGCGAGAGATCGACACCGTTCTCGTCGTACTGACCCGGCGCACCGAATGGTCGGGGCGTGGCACGGCCGCTCGATGAGTCGCCGCTGGGGACGGTCATCACCGTCATTCTATCGCTCGGTCCAGGGCAGGACGAGCGGCTTGATCTCGCGGAAGGCGCGCATGCTCTGGATGGCCTCGTTGATCCGGTCCAGCGGATAGCGTGTCGTCAGCATCGCCCCGAAGTCGTAACGCGAGGCCGTGCGGCGCACGAACTCGAGCGCCTTCCAGAACTGGCCGATGTCGGCAGACTGCACGCCGAGGACCGTCGCCTGCTTGCGCACGAAGAGCGCGGCCTGCACGGGCGTCAGCGGCCCGCCGAGCTGGCCGACGACGGCGTAGCGCCCGCCGGGTCTCAGGAAGTCGAGGCCCTCCGCGAACGCGTAGGGCGCGCCGGACAGCTCGAGGACCACGTCGGCGCCGCGCCCGCCGGTCAGCTCCCGCACGTGCGCGAGGCGCAACTCGGCGGTCGGCAGCTCCTCGACCGATACCGTGGATGACGCGCCCCAGCGTCGCGCCAGCGCCAGCCGCTGCTCCGGCGCGCCGACGACGATGAGCTCGCTCACGCCGGCG
>QHVJ01000065.1 GCA_003222275.1 Acidobacteriota bacterium
CCCGATGTACCAGCTCTATGCGCGCATTGCGCCGAGGCCGGGCGATTGGCCGGTGCTGCTGACCAAGCTCGGGGAGCTGCTCCGGAAGGACTATGACTGGTCGAAGGAGGTGGCGGCGATCAAGGCGCCGACGTTGCTCGTGTTCGGTGACGCCGACGCCGTCCGGACCGCGCATGCCGTGCAGTTCTTCGAGCTCCTTGGCGGCGGCAAGAAGGACGCCGGCGGGGACGGATCGGGAATGTCCACGGCCCGGCTCGCCATCCTGCCCGGCCTGACCCACTACAACGTCTTCGCGTCGCCGGCGCTGGCATCCTCGGTCACGCCGTTCCTCGACGCTCCCATGCCGGTAAGCAAGTAAGGAGTGATCATGCGATTCCTGAGCATCTACAAGACCACGGAGACGGGCGCTCTCCCAACCCAGGAGGAAATGGCCAGGATGGGCAAGCTCGTCGAGGAGGGAATGAGTGCCGGCTCCCTCCTCGCCGTCGAGGGTTGCATGCCCAGCGCGACGGGCGCGCGCGTCCGCCTCGCCAACGGCAAGCTGACCGTGATCGATGGGCCTTTCACCGAATCCAAGGAGGTGGTCGGCGGTCTGGCCATCCTTCAGGCAAGGTCGAAGGAAGAGGCCGTAGAACTGGTCAAGGAATTCCTCCACGTCGCGGGTGATGGTGAGTGCGAGCTTCGCCAGCTATTCGAGGCCGATCAGAGCATGCCGGGCCCGAGCGCGGCGAAATCCTGACGACCATGCGCCGCATGGCCGGTAGGCCCAAGACCATCGACGAGTACCTCGCCGCCTTGAGCGACGACAAGCGAGCCGCGCTCGAGAGACTGCGAAGAACCATCAGGGCGGCCGCGCCGAAGGCTGAAGAGTGCATCAGCTACCAGATCCCCGCTTACCGTCAAAATGGAATGCTGGTGGGCTTCGGCGCGACGCCGAGGCACTGCGCCTTCTACCTCATGAGCTCTTCCACGGTGGAAGCCCACCAGGACGAGCTCAAGGACTACGACACCAGCAAGGGCACCATTCGCTTCCAAGCGGACGATCCCCTGCCGGCCGCCCTGGTGCGAAAGCTGGTCAAGGCCCGGATCGCGGAGAACGGCGGTTGATCGGCCGGGGCTCAGCCCTCGGCCACGCTGCGCACCGCGCGCTCGAGCAGCACCGCCGCCATCTCCCGCCGGTACGCCCGTGTCGAGCGCAGGTCGTCGATCGGCTCCACCTCCGACTTCACCGCCTCCCGGGCGCGGCGCAGCCCTTCGTAGCCGCCGGCGAGGAGCGCCTTCTCGGCCTCCCGGGCCCGCACCACCGTGGGCGCCACCGCCCCCAGCGCCACCCGCACCCAATCCGGACGGCCGTCGCGGAAGGTCATGCCCACCGCGACCGACACCTTCGAGATCGCCTGGGCCTGACGCTGGCCGAGGCGCAGGAAGCAGCCCCGCACGCCCCCGCGGAAGGGCACGCGCACACCCACGATCAGCTCGTCGGGGACGAGCACCGACTGGCGGGGGCCGGTGAAGAAATCGGCGACGGGCACGTCTCGCCGCGCCGACACCGAGACCAGCTCCACCACCGCATCCGCGACGTAGAGCGGCGGCACCGTGTCGGCCGCGGGCGACGCGTTGGCGAGGTTGCCGCCGAGCGTCCCGCGGTTGCGGATCTGCGGGCCGCCGATGACGGCGCAGGCCTGGGGCAGCGACGGCAGGTGGCGGGCCACGAGCGGCGAGGCCATCATCTCGGCGTGCGTGGCGCCGGAGCCGATCCACAGGTGGCCGTCGCGCTCCTCGATCCCCTTCAGCTCCGGGACCGCCGTGAGGTCGAAGAGCGTGCCGAGGCTCTGTTGCCCGTCCTTCGCCTTCACCAGCACGTCGGTCCCGCCGGCCACCGGACGCGCTTCTCCCGCGCGCTGGGCCAGGATCTCCAGCGCCTCCTCCAGCGACCGCGGGCGGTAGTAGGCGGGCGCCGCCGCGGGAGTGGTCGCGGTGGCCCGCGGATGGGGGGCCGGGCGGCCGGCGGCCCGCGCCACGGCGGCGAAGATCTTCGTGTATCCGGTGCAGCGGCAGAGGTTGCCGGCCAGACCGCCCCGGATCGCGTCGGCATCGGCCTGGGGGTCGCGATCGAGCAGCGCCTTGCCCGCCATGATCATCCCCGGGATGCAGATGCCGCACTGAACGCCGCCCGTCTCGATGAACGCGTCCTGCAGCGGATGAAGGCCGTCGCCGGCCAGGCCCTCGATCGTCTCCACCACCGAGCCATCCGCCTGGAAGGCCATCATGAGGCACGAATCGGTGGCCTGGCCGTCCACGATCACCGTGCAGGCGCCGCACTCGCCCTTTCCGCACCCCTCCTTGGCCCCGGTCAGGCGCAGATCGCCCCGGAGCAGGTCCAGCAGGCGCAGGTCGCTGCGCGCCCGGAGGTGGACCGGCCGCCGGTTCAGGGTGAAGGCGATGTCGATGAGGTCGGCCATGGCGGTTCCGCGCTAAGGATGAACGAGCCTTGCCGCGGTTTCAAACCGCTTGACGCGGGCGCATGGGCGCCTCTACTGTGGGGGGGATGCTCGAAGAAACCATCGTCGAATGTCCCTACTGCGGCGAGCCCGCGGCCCTGGACGTGGATACGAGCGTGGCCGAGCAGAGCTACTACGAGGACTGTCCCGTCTGCTGCAAGCCGATGGAGGTGTTCGTGCGCTCGCGGCCAGGCGAGATCCTGAGCATCAGCGTCAGCGCAGACTGATTTGCGCCATCGGATCCTGGACCAGGTCCAGAAGGAAAGCTTCTCCTACTTCCTCCACGAGACGAACCCCCGCAACGGCCTCGTGCGGGACAAGACACGAAAAGACTGGCCGGCGAGCATCGCCGCGGTCGGCATGGCCCTCACCGCCGACCCGGTGGGCGTGGAGCGTGGTTTCCTGAGCCGGGCGCAGGCCGTCCACCGCGCCCTCACCACGCTGCGTTTTTTCTGGCGCAGCCCCCAGGGCCCCCAGCCGGACGCCACGGGTTACAAGGGTTTCTTCTACCACTTCCTCGACATGGAGAGCGGGCGCCGCGCCCACCGCTCCGAGCTGTCCACCGTCGACACGGCGCTGCTGATGGGCGGGATCCTGACCGCCGCCGCCTACTTCCAGGAAGACACGGAGGAAGAGGCGGAGATCCGCAAGCTCGCCGACGCGCTCTATCGCCGGGTGGACTGGCGCTGGGCGCTCAACCGGCGGGCGACCGTCACCCACGGCTGGAAGCCCGGCCGCGGCTTCCTCAAGTACCGGTGGGAGGGCTACGACGAGGCCCTCATCCTCTACCTTCTCGGCCTCGGCTCCCCGACGTTCCCCCTGCCCCAGGAGAGCTACGATGCGTGGCTTTCCACGTACTCCTGGCGGAAGATCTACGGGCACGAGCTCGTCCACGCCGGACCGCTCTTCGTCCACCAGATGTCGCACCTCTGGATCGACTTCCGTGGGATCCAGGACCGATACGTGCGGGAGCGGCAGCTCGACTACTTCCAGAACTCCCGGCGGGCCACCTGCGTCCAGCAGGAGTACGCGGTGCACAACCCGCGCGGCTTCGAGGGCTACAGCCGTGAGTGCTGGGGGCTGACCGCCAGCGAAGGACCCGGGCCGAAGACGCTGACGGTCGACGGCGTGCGGCGGCGCTTCTACGACTACGTCGCCCGGGGAGTTCCGACCGGGCCGGACGACGGCACGCTGGCGCCGTGGGCGGTGGTGACGTCGCTCCCCTTCGCCCCCGAGATCGTCGTTCCCTCCATCCGCTACTATCGCGAGAAGCTCGAGCTGCACGCCGCCAACCCCTACGGCTTCAAGGCCACGTTCAACCCCACCTTTCCCGATCGCACGGACAGCAAGTGGGGTTGGGTCTCCCCTCATCACTACGGGATCAACCAGGGCCCCATCGTGGTCATGATCGAGAACGATCGCACGGGGCTCGTCTGGAACCTCATGCGAAGCTGCCCCTACGTGGTAGCGGGGCTGCGACGGGCCGGCTTCAGGGGCGGCTGGCTGTAGGACCGGCCTTCTTCGCCTGCAGCGCCGTCCACACCCGCTCGGGCGTAGCCGGAATCTCGTCGAGGCGCACGCCCGCGGCATGATGGATGGCCGCCGTCACCGCCGGGGCCACGGCGATGATCGGCGTCTCCCCCAGCCCCTTCGCGCCGTAGGGTCCCCAGGGATAGGGATGCTCGACGAGGATCGAGTGGATCTCGGGGACGTCGAGCGGGGTGGGGATGATGTAGGTCGAGAACTGGTCGTTGACGATCCGGCCATCGCGCAGTACGTGCTCCTCGACGAGGGCGTAGCCGAGGCCCTGCACGACGCCGCCCTCGACCTGGCCCTCGCCGGTCGTGGGGTTGATGACCTTGCCGGTGTCGTGGCCGGAGTGTACGGCGAGCACGCGGGTCTGGCCGGTCTCGGTGTCCACCTCCACCTCGACCACGTTGGCCGAGAACGTGTAGCACATGTAGGCCTCACCCTGGCCGGTCTCGAGGTCGAACGTCGTGGCCGGGGGCACCGCCCACCCGTGGGCCGCGAGGCCGACCTGCTTCTGGACGCAGAGCGCCACCGCGTCGACCCAGCTCAGGCCGCTGTCGGCGATGACCGGCTCCATCGCGGCGCGGATCTTCGCCGCGGCGTCGCGGATCGCGTTGCCGCTCATCACCGTCGTGCGGCTCGCGACCGTGGGCCCGCTGTCGGGGACGCGCGAGGTGTCGGCCTCGACCACGTGGACGCGCTCGACCGGACAGCCCAGCGCCTCGGCCGCGATCTGGGACAGGACCGTGATCATCCCCTGCCCGATCTCGGTCGTTCCCACCGCCACCGTCACGCTGCCGTCGGCGGCCACCAGGACGTTCGCGCCCGCCGGGTTCAGGTGCTTGCCCATCGCGCCCAGGCCCACGCCGTAGTAGCAGGCCGCGAGCCCGATCCCGCGGCGCACCGGCCCGGAGTCCCTCGCGTACTCGGCCCGCTTCCGGGCCCACTCCGACGACGCCGCCACCTTGTCGAGCACGTCACGGAAGCCGACGCTGACCGTGAGCGAGTGCCCGGTGATCGTCTCGTCTCCTTCGCCGAGCGCGTTCTTCAGACGCAGCACCAGGGGGTCCATGCCGAGGCGCTCGGCCAGCCGGTCCATCTGGCTCTCGGCGGCGAAGACGACCTGCGGCTCGCCGAAGCCGCGGAAGGCGCCGCAGGGAACCTTGTGGGTCCGCACCACGCGCGAGTCGACCTTCGCGTTGGGGACACGGTACGGGCCGCACGCGTGCACGGTGCCGCGGAAGAGCACCACCGGGGACAGCGTGGCGTACGCCCCGCCGTCGAGCAGGTAGTCCACCTCCACCGCCACCAGCTGGCCGTCGGGCGTCGCCGCCGTGCGCATGCGGACGCGGCCGGGGTGGCGCTTGGACATGACCGCCATGTCCTCCTCGCGCGAGAGGATGAGGCGCACGGGCCGCCCGGTCGCTCGCGCGAGCAGCGCGACCTGCGCCCCCGGGGCCGACGGGGCGTCCTCCTTTCCGCCGAAGCCGCCTCCGGTGACGGTCTGGACGATGCGCGCCTGGGCGAGGTCGCAGCCGAGGGCGGAGGCCACCGCCTTCTGCACGTAGAAGGGACATTGCATCGACCCGTAGACGACGACGCCGCCCTGGCCGTCGGGCACCGCGATCATCCCGTTCGGCTCGATGTAGGCGTGCTCCTGATAGGGCGTGCGGTACGTGCCCTCCACCACCACCAGGTCGGTGCGCTTCAGCGCCGCCGCCGCATCGCCGCGCCGGACCTTCCAGTGGGAGATGACCTCGCCCGCGCGGAGCGCGTCCTCCATGTCCAGGAGTGCGGGCAGGGGCTCGTACTCGGCCACGATCGTGTGCAGGGCCTCGGTCACGGCTTCGCGGCTCTCCGCGGCGACGAGGGCCACGCCCTCGCCGACGTGCCGCACGAACTGGGCGGCGAGCACGGGCCAGTCCGCCTGGATCATCGGGATCAGGTTCTTTCCCGGGATGTCCTTGGCCGTGAGCACGGCGTGCACGCCGGCGACGGACCGCGCCCGGGTCACGTCCAGGCGCGCAATGCGCGCATGGGCGTGGGGAGAGCGCAGCACGGCGCCCCAGAGCGCGCCGATGAAGGCCAGATCCTCGATGTAGAGCGCGCTCCCCTTGACCTTGTCCGGCGCGTCCGGCCGCCGGATCCTCTCGCCGACGATCATGCTTCCCCGCTCCCGCCCGTGGCGGCTCTCCAGCATGGATCAGGGCGGCCCCGCATTCAAGGCGGTCGTGGCACCCGTTTTGCATTTTCCGGTCGCGGCGAAGCATGGTCACGAGGAGGAGACATTCGAGATGAGCGCGAACCTTCGCTTTTTGGCCGTAGAGGCGTTGATGCTGGCGACGGCGGCAGCCGCATGCTCTTCGAGATCAGAGCCTCCTACCCCGGCGCCGCCCGGTTCGACGCTCGCGGCTCCCAGCGCTGCGCCGACCGTGGTGCCGACGGCCGTTGCGCCCAGCGACGCGACGCCAAATCCATTTGGCACCGTTTCGCCCCTGGCTCCGGCACAAGCGACGCCGACGCCGCCCTCAGCCTCCCCCTCTATGCCTTCCACGCCTTCGGCGCCCTCTGCGCCCTCTGCCAGTCCATCCGTGCCCCTCTCGGCGTCCTCTGCCAGAACTCCTCTTCGTCTTCAGGTCCTGTTGGACCGCGCCCACTTCTCTCCCGGGGAGATCGACGGGGCCGCGGGAGGCAACACGTCGCGCGCCCTGGACGCGTTCCGCCGCGAGCGGGGGTCGCGATCCCGGGGACCGGTGAGCGAGGAGGATTGGAGTGCGCTCGAATCCGACAAAGCGCCGACGCTCGTCGACTACACGCTCACCGAGAAGGACGTCAAGGGTCCGTACCAGAGGAACATCCCCGAGGACATGATGGAGAGAGCGAAGCTCGACGCCCTCTCCTACACGTCCCCGCTCGAGGCGCTGGGCGAGCGCTTTCACGCGAGCCCGAAGCTGCTGCGGGCGCTGAACGCCGGCCGGGGCTTCGCCCGGGCCGGAGAGGTCGTGCAGGTCCCGAATGTCCACACCGAAGCGCCGGGCAAGGCGGCCAAGGTCGTGGTTACCGAGGCCGACCAGTCCGTCGTCGCGCTCGATGGGCGAGGACGCGTCCTCGCCCGATTTCCCGCCACGATGGGCAGCGAGCACGACCCGCTGCCGATCGGCACCTGGAAGATCAACGGCGTCTCGAAGGACCCGCCGTTCTTCTACAACCCCGACCTCTTCTGGGACGCCAAGGGTGACCAGTCGAAGGCGAAGATCGCGCCCGGCCCCAACAATCCGGTCGGGGTGGTGTGGATCGACCTCTCGAAGGAGCACTACGGGATCCACGGCACGCCCGAGCCCTCGAAGATCGGCAAGACCGAGTCCCACGGGTGCATCCGCCTCACCAACTGGGACGCCGAGGAGCTGTCGCGGATGGTGAGCCCCGGCATGCCCGCCATCCTGGAGCGGTGAGCCGCCTCCGGCAGGCGGTCGCATTTCTCGCCGGCTTCCTGGTCGGGGTGGTGGTCCTGTACGTGCTTCTCCTCTGGAAGGGCCAGCTCGTGCGCGGCCCGTTCGCGCCTGCTTCCAGCGCCGTACCCCCCACCACTCTCCCTCCGATCGCTTCGTCCCCCGCCGAGTCCCCCCGGGATTCGTTTGCCTCCCCCTCGCCTCCGTTCTCTGCGGTCTCTGCGCCGTCCTCTGCGGCCTCTGCGTTTGAAGTAACGCCTGGCTTCGCCTCGCCCGCGCCGTGGGCCCCGCAAGCGGAAGCGCCCATGGCCGTACCCGACGTGCCGACGCCTCCGCACGCGCTCCCCGCCCCGCCTCCCGACCTCGGCGATTTCGCGCGCCTCAAGACGCGCAATATCGCGATCCCCGTCCAGGGCGTCGACGTGAGCCAGCTCCGCGACAACTTCAGCGAGATGCGAGGCAGCCGCGTGCACGAGGCGATCGACATCCTCGCCCCGCGCGGCACACCCGTCCTGGCCGCGGACGACGGCGTCGTGCAGAAGCTCTTCACGAGCGTGCCGGGCGGGCGGACGATCTACGAGTTCGACCGCGACGAGACGTACTGCTACTACTACGCGCACCTCGACCGATACGCGGAGGGCCTGAAGGAGGGGTTGGCGGTGAAGAAAGGGGACGTGATCGGCTACGTGGGCACGTCCGGCAACGCCCCGCCCGGCACGCCGCACCTGCACTTCACGATCTTCAAGCTGGGTCCGGAGAAGCAGTGGTGGAAGGGCACGGCGGTGAATCCCTTCCCGCTCTGGGCGCTCAAGAACGTCAACAACAACGGTTGATGCGAGAGTACTTCCTTCGCAGCCGGTCGAGATAGAACTCCCGCCGCGTCAGCGCCGCGCCCACGTGCGCGGCCCCCGCCCGGTAGACCTCGTAGGCGTCGTCGCCGCTCACGGCGCGCAGCCACGCCCAGGCGCGGGCGGACAGGACCGCGATCGTTCGCCGCTTCATCCGCCCGCCTCCGCCCACCGCGTGGGCACGTGCGGCGTCTCCTGCAGCGCCGGCACCTTGCGCCCGCTGACGATCCGGTACCACTCGTAGAGGGCCTCCGCGATCAGGATGACGATGAGCACGACGAACAGCGCGGTCACCGCGGCGTCCAGGTGATTGTTGAAGATCAGGCGCTCGGTCGGGGCGACTTTGTCCGGCGGCAACACCCCGCGGGCGATCTGCTCGCCGAGGACGCGGGCCTGGGCGAGGAATCCGATGCGCGGATCGGGATGGAAGATCTTCTGGTAGCTGGCGGTCATGGTCACGGTCACCAGCCACGCCATCGGCCCGAGCGTCACCCACGCCCAACGACCGCGCCCCATCTTGAGGAGGATCGTGGTCGCGACCACCAGGGCCACGGCGGACAAGAGCTGGTTGGAGATCCCGAAGAGCGGCCAGAGCGAGTTGATGCCGCCCAGCGGATCGCGCACCCCCTGGTAGAGGAAGTAGCCCCACCCCCCGACGATGAGGCCGCTCGTGACCAGCACGCTCGGGTACCAGCTCGTCCTTCCCAGCGGCGCGTAGACGTGCCCGAGCAGCTCCTGCACCATGAAGCGCCCCACCCGCGTCCCCGCGTCGAGGACGGTGAGGATGAAGAGCGCCTCGAACATGATCGCGAAGTGATACCAGATGCCGAGCAGCTGGTCGCCCCCGATGGTGCCGCTGAAGATCTGGGCCATTCCCACCGCCAACGACGGCGCGCCCCCGGTGCGGTTGAGCAGCGTGCGCTCCCCCACCCGCGCCGCGAGGCTCTCGAGCGTGGCCGCGTCGACGGGATAGCCCCACGAGCTGATCGTGGCCGCAGCCTTCTCCGCGGTCGCGCCGACGATCCCGGCCGGAGAGTTGATGGCGAAGTAGACGCCGGGATGCAGCGCACACGCGGCCACCATCGCCATCACGCCCACGAAGGACTCCATGAGCATCGCGCCGTAGCCCACGAGCCGGGCGTGCCCTTCGCGCATGAGCAGCTTGGGGGTGGTGCCGGAAGCGATGAGCGCGTGAAAGCCGCTCACCGCCCCGCAGGCGATCGTGATGAAGCAGAACGGGAAGATCTTCCCCGCGAAGACCGGGCCCGTCCCGTCGACGAAGCGGGTGAGCGGGGGCATGAGGATCGCCGGCCGCACGATGAGGATTCCGCCGGCGAGGGCCAGGATCGCCCCCACCTTGATGAAGGCGCTCAGGTAGTCGCGGGGCGCGAGCAGCAGCCACACCGGAAGCGCGGAGGCGGCAAAGCCATAGATGATGATGGCGATCGCGAGGGCCGGCCCCGACAGCGAGAACACGGTCGCCCACTGCGGCGCGGCCGCCACCCACTGGCCCGCGACGACGGCGAGCAGTACGAGGGCGAAGCCGAGAATCGACGCTTCCAGCACGCGGCCCGGCCGCCAGAAGCGCATGTAGACCCCCATGAGCATCGCGATGGGGATCGTCATGAAGAGGGTCGAGGCGGCCCAGGGCGAGTCCTTCAGGGCGTTGACCACGACCAGCGCCACCACCGCGAGGAGGATGATCATGATCGCGAGCACGGAGACGATCGCGATCGTGCCGCCCCGGCGGCTCACCTCCTCGCGCGCCATCTGGCCGAGCGATTTCCCGTTCCGGCGCAGCGAGCAGAAGAGGATGACGAAGTCCTGGACGCAGCCGCCCAGGACCGCGCCCAGGATCAGCCACAGCGTGCCCGGCAGGTAGCCGAACTGGGCGGCGAGGGTGGGCCCGACGAGCGGACCGGGCCCCGCAATCGCGGCGAAGTGATGCCCGATCACCACCCACTTGCTCGTCGGGCAGAAGTCGCGGCCGTCGTCCAGGCGCTCGGCGGGCGTGGCGCGGGTGTCGTCGAGGCCGAGCACGCGCGCGGCCAGGAACGCGGAATAGAAGCGATACGCGACGAGATAGGTGCACGCGGCCGCCAGCACGAACCAGATCGCGCTGACGGGCTCGCCGCGCGTGAACGCGATGGAGGCGAGCGCGCCCGCGCCCAGCAGCGCGATGGCCGTCCAGACGACGATGACCAGTGCCTTGCGCATCTCGCGAAGAATCCCCGGGCCAAGTTAACCCACGCCCAGACCACGGGCAAGGACCCCAGATTTCAGGAAACCTTTGCCGGGCGGCCAGCGTCTTATCCGTCGATGGGTTCCGCCCCGGGGGCGGATGCCTGGAACCCTGAGGAAAGGCACGGATGCACGAGCACGAGGCGGTGGACACGTCGACGAGCTTGAAGTCCCTGGTGGACGCCTATGAGCGTCAGTTGATCCAGTCCGCCCTGACGGCGGCGGCCGGCAACCAGCGTCGGGCGGCGGCGGCCCTGGGCCTCCTGCCGACCACGCTCCACGAGAAGATGAAGCGGCTCGGGCTGCGGCGCCGCCCGGAGCCGCGGCCGCAACAGCTCGCGAGCTGAGAGGGGCTAGCCCGCGCCCGAGGGGGTGCGGCCGCGCTGCTCGTCCAGGCGGCGGCATCCCTCCAGGATGAGCTGGCTGAAGCTCTCGCCCAGGGGCATTCCCTCCCCCGGATCCCCCGGATGGAACTGGAAGCGTCCCTGCGTCCAGGCGAGGAACGCGAAAACCGCGTCTTCGCCCCAGGTCTCCTCGCACTGCGCATCCACGATCTCGCCCTCGCGGAAGCGCACGTCGGCCCGCCGGCCCGCATCCACCGCGGACAGCGTGCCCGTGAGCCGCGTGAGGTGGCAGACCTGCAGGACCCCCGGCGCCCCCACGACCTCGATCTGGCCCTCCATCCCCGCTCCCTTGCGCGCGCGCACGCCGAGGTCGGCGTAGCGCCGCATCAGGAGCTGGATGCGGATGAGCAGCTCCTTGATGGGAGTCTCCTTGGAGACGAAGTCGTCGGCGCCCAGCTCCAGCCCCTGGTAGCGCTGCTTGTAGTCGTCCCAGCCGGAGAGGAAGAGCAGCGGCGTCTGGCGGATGAGGCTGTGACGGCGCACCCGGCGGCAGAACTCGAAGCCGTCCATGCCCGGCATGCGGACGTCGGTGAGGATGAGCCAGGGCCGGCGGTCGAGGGCGATCCGCAGCCCCTCTTCGCCGTCGGCGGCCTCGTGCACGGTGAACCCGTGGCGCGCGAGCATCAGGGACAGGAACCTCCGAAAGGCCTTGTTGTCGTCGACGATGAGGACGTCGCGCACGACCTCCGGCAGCGTGTCGAAGCTGAACCCGGGGGCCGTGCCCGGCAGCCGCGGCGGGTCGTGGGAGGCGATGTCCTCGTGCTCGGCGTCGATCTCCTGGAACCGCGCCCGCGCGCTGGGGTCGTCGGGGGCGGGGATGCCGGTGGCCTCCACCACCTCGCCCGCCCGCAGGACGACCTTCGCCTCCCCCTCCAGCCCTTCCACCGTGAGCAGGCCGCTGCGGGACTCGCGGTGGACCTCTTCCACGAGCTCGCTCGCGGGCGCGGGTCCTTTGCCTTCCGCGACGCCCGAGCGGCGCGCCCGCTCCTCGAGGACCTTCTCCACCTTGCGCAGCAGGATCTCGCGCGTGAACGGCTTGGCCATGTAGTCCACGACCCCGTAGCGGAAGGCCTGCACCCGCTCCGTGAACTCGCGCTGGGCGGTGAGGAAGACCACCGGATAGCGCGCCGTATTGGGGTCGGATTGCAGCTCGCGCAGCACGCCGTAGCCGTCGAGCCCGGGCATGGAGATGTCGCAGAGCACGAGGGCCGGGTCCTCGGCCCGCACCAGCTCCGCGGCCCGCGCGGGCTCCCCCGTGTCGGCGACGGCGTACCCGCCGCCCTGGAGGACGTGGCGGATGAGGCCGCGCACCTCGTCGTCGTCCTCGATCACCACGATCTTGCGCCGCTCCTTCGCCGCCATCGGGCCTCAAGGATATGCTACCTTCGCGGTCCAATGCCCGCCCGGGCCGCGCTCTCGCCCCGCCGCATCGAGATCCTGAAGAGCGCGGCCGCCGCCTTCCGCCGCCGCGGCTATCACGGCGCCAGCGTCGAGGAGATCGCCGACGCGCTCCACATGACGAAGGGCAGCCTCTACTACTACTTCCGCAACAAGGAGGAGATCCTCTACTTCTGCCACGACTACTCGCTCGACATCCTCCTCGAGCTGCTGGAGGACGTGGAGGCCGAGGACCGCCCGCCCGAGGAGAAGCTCCGCCGCCTCATCGTGGCGTTCGTGCACATGATCATCGACGAGCTGCACGGCACCGCGCTCACGATGGACCTGCAGGCGCTCTCGCCGCGCGCGCTGCGGAGGATCATCGCCAAGCGCGACCGCTTCGACCGCGGCATCCGGCGCGTGCTCCAGGAGGGGATGGACGCGGGGGCCTTCCGCCGCGGGGACGCCAAGCTGCGGGCCTTCGCGATCCTGGGGGCGGTGAACTGGATCTCGCGCTGGTTCGACCCGCGCGGGAGCGCCACGTCGGAGGAGATCGGTCAGGCCTTCGCCGACTACCTGCTCCGCGGGCTGCTCGTCAGCCCATCCGGATCCGCCGGTAGCGCGCGCTGAGGATCTGCAGCACGCCGAAAGCCGCCAGCCCCGCCGCGACCGCCGCCAGCAGCCACGGCCCATAGTCCCGGTCGAGGGCGCGCAGGGCCCGCACGAGACCACCCACCGGCCGGGGATCGCCCTTCTGGGCGGCGTGGAGCAGGAAGCCGCCGATGACGAGGAGGACCACTCCTCGGGCGGCCTCGCCCAGCCGGCCCACGCGCACCGCCCATCGGGCGGCGATGCCCGTCGGAGGCAGCTCCAGGTCGGCGACGACGTCGCCCACGTACGCGCGCCGGATCTGGTCGAGGCCGAACACGATCACGGCGGCGCCGGCGATGGCCACGATCCACGTGCCGTGGGGCTCCGAGAGCACACGGCTCGTCCAGTAACGGATCGGCTCCGCCCCGCGCCGGCCGGCGTGGTCCGCGTAGGCCAGCCCCAGCGCGTCGATCCCGAGCACGCCATGGACGAACGCGCCCACCGCGAAGCCGATGCGTGCGGCCAGCCCCTGCAGGCGGGAGCCCCGACGCTCCACGTCGAGCGCCGCCGCCACCGCTTGCCATACGGCGTAGCCGAGCAGGCCCGCGCCCACCGCCACGAGCAGCACGCGGCCGAAGGGTTCCGACAACAGGATCCGCAACGCGCCCCCGGCGTCGGCGAAGTGGCGGGTCATGCCGAGCGCCACCCCGGCGGCGATCAGGCCGATGACGATGTAGACGAGGCCCTTGGCCACGAAACCGACGCGGGCCAGGAGCACGATCCACGGGCCCACGCCGCGCCAGGCCCGGCTCGCCATCCCGGGGGAGCGGCGATCGAACGCGACCGTGCGAGTCATCGGAGGGTCAACGGTGCCCGAGGGCACCCGCTTTTCGAGGCTAGCACGGGCGGGCGTGCTAACCTCGCCCGGGATGCAGATCACGGACGTGCACATCCACGTGCAGCCGTGGTGGGAGCTGAGGCCGGCGATCTTCGACGCCATGACCCGCGGGCGCTCCGACCTGGACGAGCTGCACCGGATCATGAAGAGCCCCGCTCACCTGCTGCGGCGGCTGGATGCGGACGGGATCGCGCGGGCCGTCCTCGTCAATTACCCGAGCCCCGAGCAGATGGGCTTCACCCACGATGCCAACGAGTACGTGGCCCGCTACTGCGCGGAGGCCCCCGACCGGCTCGTCGCGATGGGGGGCGTGCATCCACGCTTCGCGGAGGACGCGGGAGCGGAGGTGCGACGGGCGGTGGCCACGGGTGTGCGCGCGCTGAAGGTCCACCCGCCGCACATGGGCTTCGCCGCCAACGCGTATCTCGACGGGCTCGACGGCCTGCGCGCGATCTACGAAGAGGCGCAGCGGCTACGGGTGCCGGTGATGATCCACACCGGCACCTCCATCTTCCCCGGAGCGCGCAGCCGCCTCGGCGAGCCCATGGCCGTGGACGACGTGGCGGTGGATTTCCCCGACCTGCGCATCATCCTCGCGCACGGCGGGCGGCCGCTCTGGATGGAGCAGGCGTTCTTCCTCGTGCGCCGCTTCCCCAACGTATTCATGGACGTGTCGAGCATCCCGCCCAGGGCGGTGTTGCGGTATTTCCCGCGGCTGGCGGAAATCGCCGACAAGGTGCTGTACGGCAGCGACTGGCCCTCGCCGGGGGTCCGGAGCATGGCCGCCAACGCGCGCGACTTCCAGGCCCTGCCGCTGCCCGCGGAAGCGCTCGTGAAGATGCTCGAGACCAACGCGCGCACGCTCTTCCCGTGAGCCCGGCGACGCCGTCCCCGATGGAGGCCGAGATGACCCGCTACTTCGCCGGCGAGCGCGCGGAGAGCGGCCTGTTGCTCGGCGGCGCCGTCGCGGCGGCGGTCGTGTCGGCCGCGCTCGTCGCCCTCCGCAGCCCGTACCGCGCGATGGGCTGGCCGCTGGTGGCGGTGGGCCTCGTCCAGCTCGTCGTGGGCGGCACGGTCTTCCTGCGTACGCCCGGGCAGGTGGCGCGCCTCACCGGGCAGCTGCGCTCGTCACCCTCCGCGTATCAGGTGGCCGAGGCCGCCCGCATGAGGCGTATCCAGCGCAGCTTCGTCCTCTACAAGCGCATCCAGATCGGCCTGCTGGCCATCGGTCTCGCCCTGGCCTCGATCGAGGGCTACGGCCGCACGCTCTACGCGGTGGGCATGGGATTGATGCTGGAGGCCGGCCTCATGCTCTTCCTCGACCTCAGGGCGGAGCGCCGAGGCCACCGTTACCTGGAGATGGTGAAGACGCTCGGGTAACTCATGGCCGGACCGGCCGGGATCATACTTCTCAGGTGCCGCCGAAGCCGATGGTGACCCGGCCATCCTCCACGATCACCGGCACCTGCCGGGCGCCCTTCGAGTGGACGAGCATCGCGTCGAGGTCCGGGGCCGATTTCTTCACGTTGCGGTAGTCGACGCGGTAGCCTTTGGCGGAGTAGGCCTCACGGGCCTCGGTCGTGTAGGGTCAGGTGTCCTTGCCGTAGATGACCACGGCCGAGGCGGGCATGGCCGGATTATAGACCCCTCTACTCTTCGGCCAGGGCGCGCACGGGATCGATGCGGGCCGCGCGGCGCGCCGGCAGGTAGGCGGCCAGCGCGCCCACCGTGGCCAGCGCCGCCGCCGCGGCCACGAACGTCGCCGGATCGGCGGGACCCACGCCGAAGAGAAGGGTGCCCAGCAGCCGCGCGAGGGCGCGGGCGCCGATCGCGCCGAGGACGATCGCGAAGCTCGTCAGGGCCAGGGCCCGGCCCACCACGAGGCGCAGGACGCGGCCCGACGCCGCCCCGAGCGCCATCCGGATCCCGATCTCGCGCGTACGCTGGGAGACGGCGTACGCCATCACGCCGTAGATCCCCACTCCGGCGAGGGCCAGCGCTACCGCGGCGAACACGCCCACCAGGAGGCTCATGGCGCGCGCGGTCCCCCGAGAGCCGGTGACCAGCTGTTCCATGGCGCGCACCTTCCAGACCGGCTGGTCCTTGTCCACCGACCACAACGCCGCGCGCATCGGTGCGGCCATGGCCATCGGATCTCCGGCGGTGCGCACCACCACGCACGCGAAGATGCGCGCATCCTGCTCGTGGGTCGTATAGATCTGCGGCGGTGGCGGCTCGGACGGGCTGGAGTGCCGCACGTCGCCGACCACTCCCACGACGGTGACCCATCCCGCGTCCCGAAGGCGCAGGCGGCGGCCGATCGGATCCATCCCCGGCCAGAGCTGTCGCGCCATCGTGTCGTTGACGACCGCGACCGACGGCATGTCGGCCGTGTCGTGCTCGTCGAAGTCCCGGCCCTGGATCTGCCGGATGCCCATGGTCCGGAAATAGTCCGGGCTGACGATGTTGAGCTGCGCGATCGGCTCCCGCCCCTTCGGCGGCTCCGGCTGGCCCTCGACCTGGTAGGTCGTCGAGCCGCCGTTGCCGCTGAAGGGCACCGCCCGCACCAGCGCGGCGGACTCGATTCCGGGCACCGCGCGGAGCTGCTCCAGTGTGTGGCGGAAGAACGCGGCGATCGCGTGGGGCTCGGGGTACTTCGCGGGAGGCAGGCGGAACTCGGCCGTCAGGACGTGATCGGGGCGGAAGCCCAGCTCGGCTCGCTGGAGCGCGACCGCGCTGCGTACCAGCAGCCCCGCGCCGACGAGCAGCACCAGCGAGAGGGTCACCTCCGCGACGACGAGCGCGTCGCGGAAGCGGTGTCCCGCGACGCCGCTGCCGCCTCGCCCCGCCTCCTTCAAGACGCCGTCGAGGTCGGGGCGCGAGGCCTGGAGGGCGGGCACGAGGCCGAAGCACAGGCCGGTGGCCGCGGTGAGCACGAGGGCGAACGCCATCACGCGGCCGTCGAGGGTCAACGCGGTCGGGAGCACACCGGCGGGCGCCAGGCTCGTCAGGAGCGCGAGGGTCCAGTGGCCGACGAGCAACCCGAGCGCTCCGCCCAGCAGCGCCAGCACCGCGCTTTCGGTGAGGAGCTGGCGCAGGAGCCGCGTCCGGCCCGCTCCGAGAGCGGCGCGCACGGCCAGCTCGCGCCGCCGCCGGCTGGCGCGGGCGAGCAGGAGGCTCGCCACGTTGGCGCAAGCGATGAGGAGCACCAGGCCCCCCGCGCCAAGAAGGACGAGCAGCGCGGGCTTGAACGAGCCCACGATCTGCTCGTGGAGGGGCACGATCTCCACCCCCCGGCCGGCGTGGGTGTCGGGGTACGCCTGCTCGAGCCGCCGCGCGACGACCGCCATGTCGAGCCGCGCCTGGCTCACGTCCACCCCCGGCCGCAAGCGGCCGAGCACGAGGATCTCGGTCTCGCCGCGCGCGATCCCCTTCTTGTTCGGGAAATAGGAGATCGGGAGGAACACGTCGCAGCCCATGAACCAGCCGCTCGCGGGAGCGTTGCCGCCGTCGAACTCGGGCCCGAGGACGCCCACGACCGTGTGGCTCTGGCCGTTGAGCACGAGGCTGCGGCCGAGGATCCCCGGGTCCGATCCGAAGCGTCGCTGCCACAGGCCGTGTCCGAGCACGGCCACCGGCCGCGCGGTGGCCGGGTCGGTCTCTTCGGGGGTGAAGGTGCGGCCGAGGACCGGCCGCGCGCCGAGCAACGGGAAGAAGCGGTCGCTGACGAAGGCCCCCACGACCCGCTCGGGCTCGGCGCCGCCGGTCAGGTTCACGCTCTGGCCCCGCCATACCGCCATGTCGGCGAACGAGTGGTTCTGCTCCCGCCAATCCACGAACTCCGGCCAGGATGCGGCGGCCTGCGGCCCGCCCGGCGTGCGCGTCCACAGCATGACGAGCCGGTCGGGATCGGCGTAGGGCAGCGGGCGGAGCAGCACCGCATCCACGACCCCGAACATGGCGGTGGTGCCGCCGACGCCGAGGGCGATGGTCAGCGCCGCGACGACGGCAAACCCGGGTCGCTCGATGAGCGTCCGTACCGAATAGCGCAGGTCCTGGAGCAGCGTGTCCATGGGCCAGCCTCCCCGCCCAGGTTACCGCTCCTGGCCGTGAATCCGCATCTCCACCAGGCGATCGATGCTCACGGCGCCCCGACTCGCCTGCACCCGGCGCACGAACTCGGGACTCACGCCGTGGATCCGCATCGAGACCAGCTCTTCGACGGCCACGTGATCGTACCCGAGAGACTTGAGCTCCTTGATGAACTCGGGACTGACGCCGTGGATGCGCATGGAGACCAGCTCCTCGGCGCTCACGCGATCGTAGCCGAGATCGCGGAGCTGACGGACGAAGTCGGGCGAGGCGCCGTGGATGCGCAGGCTCACGAGGTCTTCGGCCGACAGCCGGCGATAGCCGAGCGACTGCATCTGGCGGATGAAGTCCGGCGTGGCCCCGTGGATGCGGAAGCTGACGAGCTCGTCGACCGGCAGATGGTCGTAGCCGAGGTCCTTCACCTCCCGGATGAACGCCGGGTCCGCGCCGTGGATGCGGAGGCTCAGCAGGTCGTCGAGCTCGAGACGTGAGTAGCCGAGCGCGTCCAGCTGCCGCACGAACTCCCGGCTCACGTCCAGGACGCCCATCGAGTAGAGCTTCTCGTCGTCGAGGGCGTAGCCGAGCCCGCGCATCGCGGCCACGAACTCCGGGCGGGCCGTGAACGTGAAATGGCCGGCGCCTTCGCCGCGGCGGAAGGTCCCGTCGAATGAGAAGCGACCCGCGTCGCGCTCCAGGGTGAAGCTCACGCTCGACGCGTCCGCGCTCATCTGCTCCGCCGTCAAGCCCCGCAGCTCGGCGAGGGCCACCGGGTTCGAGTGCTGGGAGCTCCCGTGCGTGCCCCGGCGGCGGCTCAACGAGAGCTGGACGAGGGGGCCGGGGGCCGAGGCGGCTTTCCATGTCGCCGGCTCCGCGGTCCACGTGCCGGTGAGGGCGTCCCCGGCGCTGGCGCCGCCGGCGGATCTCACGGCCGCCGCCACCGAGACGAGGGCGGCGGCGGCGGTTCCTGCGACGACGGCAATCAGCAGGAGCGGTCGTGCCTTCATGGTTCCTCCTCCCCGCTGTGACGCTTCTTGTCGGAACAAGGTTTATCGTGGGCCGCGCCCGGATCCTCGTCGTCGCGCGCCGCTTCGGCCTCGGGCTCCACCCCGGACTGCCGTATCGCGACGAGCTGGGCCACGGTCAGCTCCTCGTGGCCGGCCGCCTTCAGCCGATTCACGTAGTGCGGGGTCACGCCGTTCTGGCGCAACTGCACCAGCTCGCCCGGAGCCAGGTCCTCGTACCCTTCCTCCTGCAGGCCCTCGACGAAGCCGGGATCGATGCCCTGGGAGCGAAGTCCGATGAGCAGGGGCACCGACAGCCCGTCGTAGCCGAGGTCCTTCAGCCCCTCGATGTAGCTCGGGGTCACCCCGTGGCTCCGGAGGGCGACGAGGCTCAGCGGCGAAAGGCGCTCGTAGCCCAGCTCCTGCAGACCCTGCACGTAGTCGGGGGTGACGCCCTGCGAGCGGAGCAGGATCAAGCGGGACACGGAGAGGCCTTCGTAGCCCAGTTCCTTCAGCCCCTCCACGTAGGAGACCGACACGCCGTTGCTCCTGAGCGCGATGAGCCTGCCCTCCGACAGGCCTTCGTAGCCGAGGCTGGCGAGGCGGCGGACGTAGTCCTGCGTCACGCCGTAGTCGGCCAGGACCGGACGGACGGCGGCCGGCTCGCCGAGGCGGCCGGGCGTGCCGCCCTCGAGAGAGGCGCTCGCGCTGAGGCCGAGAGCGGTGAGCGTGGCGAGCGCGAAGAGGCCGGCCAGCCAGCGTGACGAGCGGCTGAGGTGCGGGGGCGGCCCGTCGACGAGGCGCACGACCCGTCGCCACAGCGATCCGCCGTCGGCGGCCACCGCGAGCGCGGGCGCGATGGAGCGAAACCCTTCCAGCTCGGCGAGGGTCCGCGCGTAGCCGACGGCGTCGCCGCACACCGCCACCGCCGCGTCGTCGCAACAATGCTCACGCTCCACCCGCATGCGGTGGGAGACCCACCAGACCGCCGGATGGTAGAAGAGCAGCGTCTCGCCGAAGGTCTGGAGCAGGTTCACGAGATAGTCGAATCGGCGGATGTGGGCCAGCTCGTGGGCGAGCAGCGCTTCGAGCTGGGCCGGGCTCAGGCCGGCGAGCGTGCTCACCGGGAGAAGGACGACCGGGCGCAGCCACCCGACGACCGTGGGCACCTCGACCAGCGCTGATTCGCAGACCCGGACGGGCAGCCAGACGCGCATTCGCTGGCAAAGCTGGCGCGCACCCCGTTGCCAGGCCTCCAGCGTCACCGGCCGGCCCGACCGCTTCAGGCGCTGGGCAACGGCCCAGCCTCCGAGCCCCCGCACCGAAAGCAAGCCGACGCCGGCCGCCCAGGCCAGGATGAGCGCGGGCAGCGCGGCGTCGAGACGCTCGCGCAAACGGAGGACGGCCCGCGGAGCCGACGGTGCCCCCGCATCCCGGCGCGGAGCCGCGTCCGTGATGGAAATCGGCGCGGCC
Organism: Acidobacteriota bacterium; assembly: GCA_003222275.1. Taxonomy (GTDB): domain Bacteria; phylum Acidobacteriota; class Vicinamibacteria; order Fen-336; family Fen-336; genus AA32. The sequence goes on from QHVJ01000065.1 coordinate 20,406, forward strand.
TCCTTCGTGAGGCCCGCTTCCCGCGCTTCCTCTCCCCCGACCCCGTACGCCGCCCGCACCGCCGGGACGACGGAAACCGCGGGTGTGGATCGCGCGCCCTTCGCCATCAGGAAGGTGCTCACGGGCAGGAGGACCATCGACAGGAGGGCGCCGGTCGCGGCCAGATAACGCGCCGACGCGGACCGCCGCCGGAGGAGCGCATTCACGCTCGCGAGCAGCCCCGCCACGAGCGTCAGCTGCCAGAGGGAATGCAGGAGCGCCCATCCCAGCGCGACCGCGCTGGGATGTCGGAGCAGCTCGGGGAGACTCACCGCTCGCCTCCCTCGATTTCGTCCAGCATCTGCCGGATCCGCGCGATCTCCTCGGGCGACGACTTCCGGTCGGCGAGGGCGTGCATCACCAGCTTCATGGCGGAGCCGTCGAAGGCGCGCTCGAGAAGGTCGCGCACCAGCTGCCGCTGCGTCTGTGATTCCGCCAGCCGCGCCGAGTAGACATGGGCGCGTTGTGTCTCGTCGCGGGTGACCAGGTTCTTGTCGGCCATGATCTGCAGCATCTTCAGCACCGTGGTATAGCCGCTGGAGCGGTTCTCGCTGAGTGTCGCCTGCACCTCGCGAACCGTGCTCGGACCGCGCTGCCACAACACCCTCAGGATCTCCAGCTCCGCCGGCGTGGGACGGGGCGATGGACTCATGCCGCCCAACGTAGTACGAAGGTCTTCGTCAAGTCAACGAAATTCTTCGTACACGATTTTGAACTACCCCGCAAGGTATTGGGCGGCTTCGTCGTCGGGCGCCGGGGGCGCCAGCCGGTCTAACCTACGCCGACGGAGGGTGATGCAGGTTACGCCCTTCCCCGAAGACCGTCGACGCACGCCGGGTCTGGACGGCGGGGCGTGCTACCATCCGGCAACGGACCACGTGAGCGTCGAGACCATCGCCGTCGTCGGCTCCGGGCTCATGGGCGGGGGCATCGC
>QHVJ01000066.1 GCA_003222275.1 Acidobacteriota bacterium
GAAGCCCTTCACCTCGCTGATCGTCATTCCCACCACCCCGACCTCCTGGAGCGCGTTCTTTACCGCCTCCAGCAGGTGGGGCCGGACGATCGCCTCGATCTTCTTCATCCGGACCTCCTTCATGACTGCGTTTCCCGCCGCGGGTCGAGGGCGGCGGCGAGCGCCGCCTCCAGGCGCGGCATCTCTTCGGCGTCCACCTTTTCTCCGCGGGCATCGGTTACGTAGAACACGTCGAGCGCGTGGCTCTTCTCGGTGGCGATCTTGGCGAAGCTGATGTTGATCCCGTGCGCGCCGAGCACGCTGGCGATCCGGAAGACGAGGCCCGGCTCGTCCTCCGCCCGGACCTCGATGACGCTGCTCAGGGCGGAGGAGGTCGAGTCGAGGCGGACCGCCGGGCGGACGAGGGGCCGCTTCGAACGGCGCCTCCACCCGCGGCGCCACCGCTCGACCCCCGCCGCCACGTCGTACCGGCCCTCGACCGCCCACCGCAGCGTCTCTTCGACGGCGGGCCGCCGCGCGGCCGCCACCACGCCGTGGTCCCGGGCGTCGCGCACCTTGAAGACGTCGACGACGACCCCGTCCTCGCGCGTGTAGAGATCGACGCTGAGGATGTCCAGGCCCTGGGCCGTGAGCGTCCCCGCCATCTGCGCGAGCAGACCCGGGTGGTCGCGCGTGACGACGACCAATTCGATGCAGTGGTCGCCGGCGCGCCATGCGGCGGCGAGCGGCGCCTCTCCCCGCGACTGCACCAGCCGGAAGTGGCGCACCATCTCCGCCGGGGCGGTCGCGCGCAGGTACTTTTCGGGCATCAAGGCGAAATGCCGCTCCACTTCGCTGGCCGGGAACTCGACCTGGAGCAGGCGGCTGGCCGCATCCCGCGCGCTCTCCGGTGGCTCTTCGTCGCCCGCCGGGCCCGCGTCTTCGCTGAGGCGCGCGCGGGTCCTCGTATAGAGGTCCCACAGGAGCGCGCCCTTCCAGTCGTTCCAGATCCCGGGCCCGACGCCGCAATGGTCGGCGTAGGTCAGCAGCAGGAGCATGTTCAGCCGGTCCACGGTCGAGACCCGGCGGGCGAAGGCCGCGATGAGCCCCGGCTCCGTGAGGTCGCGCCGCTGCGATAACTGGGACATCTCGAGATGGGCCTCGACGAGGAACACCACGTCGGCGGAGCGCTCCGCGTCCAGGCCGAGGCGCGCGCAGACCCGCTCGGCGATGCGCATGCCGCGGCGCACGTGGCCGCCGCCGTGGCCCTTGCCGATGTCGTGGAGCAGGAGGCCCAGGTACAGCATCGCCGGGTGCTCGACCTCGGCGAAGACCTTGCGGAACCGCTCGCGCGAGGGGTCGCCGGCGCTCGCCCCGGCAACACCGTCGAGGGCCTCGATCGCGGTCAGGGTGTGCTCGTCGACCGTGTAGCGGTGGTAGAAGTCGTGCTGGACGAGGAACGTCACGCGGGCGAACTCGGGCAGGAGGCGGCCGAGCAGACCCGTCTCGTGCATGGCCCGCAGCGTCGGCCCGACGCGCCCCTTGTGCCCGAGCAGGTCCACGAGCGCCCGGCCGGCCTCGCGCGACGTGCGGAACGCGCGATCCACGAGGGGAAGGCTCTCGTGGATGTCGAGCTTCAGCTCCTCGCTCAGGTCCGGACCCTCGCTCTGCGCGATGGCGAAGGCCTCGAGCAGGCGGCGCGCGCTGCCCAGGGATCCCGCGGGCCCGCGCGCGAACAGCTTGCCGTCGCGGATCTCGAAGGCGCCGCGGGGCCGGCGGCGGAGGAGGCCGAGGCCGAAGCGCCGCCGCGCGGGGGCGGGAGCGTAGCGGAGCAGGAAGCCCTGCGCGAACCGGTGGAGCTCGGAGGCGCGCTCGTAGTAGTCGCGCATCAGGATCTCCGAGGCGAGCACGCCCCGGCGCGCGCGATAGCCGAGGTTGGCGGCCAGCGTCGGCTGCAGGTCGAGGCTGAGCAGGTCCGTCTTGCGGCCCGTCGTGAAATGGGCCTCGTTGCGGACACGGTGGAGCTGGTCGTAGGCGCGCAGCGCTGACCGCCGCTCGCGGTCGCTGATCCGTCCCTCGTCGTGGAGGGCGGCGAGGCCGCGAGCGCCGAACAGCGCATGGCCCACCCACAGGACGACGTGGAGGTCCCGCAAGCCGCCCGCGCTCTCCTTGACGTGGGGCTCCTGGAGGCCCACGGCCCGGCCGAACCTCTCGTAGCGCTCGCCGAGGTCGAAGCGCAACGACTCCAGGAAGCTCTCGGTGGCCCGCGCGCTCCCGAACACGAGTGCGTCCATCTGCGCGATGAGCCGCGCGAAGAGCGTCGCGCTGCCCGTGACCACGCGCGCTTCGGACAGCGCGGTGCGCGAGTGGAGGTCGTCCCTCGCCATGGCCACGCACTCCCCCACCGTCCGGAAGCTGTGGCCCACGGTGAGCCCCGCGTCCCACAGGAGCGCGAGCGCCTGCTCCACCACCGCCCGGATGTCCTCGTCCGCGCGGTCGGCGTGGAGGAAGAGCAGGTCTACGTCCGAGCACGGCGCCAGCTCCCGGCGGCCGTAGCCGCCCAGAGCGACGACCGTGATCTGGTGCTGCTCGCCGGGCAGCGTCGGCGCGAGCTCGGAGGCCGCGAGCTGGCAGGCCCGGCCCACCACCACGTCGACGAGGTCGCTCCGCCCGGTGGCGATCTCACGCCCCCCCAGCCCGAACCGGTGACGCGTGCGGAGGCGCTCGGTCTCGATCTTCAGGAAGCGCTTGAACGCCTCCGCCGGCTCGCCGGCGCCCGCGCCGGCTCCGGGGACGTCGAGCGCGCCGTCCGCGCGCCGCAGCGTGTTGGAGAACGCGAGGTCCATGGCTCGACGCCCGAGTCAGCAAGGCCCGTGCCCCTCTGATCGCCCAGACCGCGGCGCTCGCTGCAGGAGGCGGATTTCCAACGGGTTGCGCGCGAATCACCGTTGCCGCGCGGGCCGCGCGCGAGCGAGTGGATCCGACACTTCCGTCGCGAATCGCAGGCGAGGCCATCACGTTCGTCTGCCTCTTCCACCGGCGCGGGTTTTCCCGCGCCGTTCGCGGCGACGACCCGCCGTGCCGCGTTCCGCTCGACCCATTCGTTGGCGGACCCGGCCCTCAAAGTCAGGTGTGCGTGCGGCTTCGGGGACACCCCGCCTCCCGCGGTCACGCCGAAGGGCGACAACAAAGAAGGGAGCGTCTCCGCGGATGACGTTTCTGTCGCCCGCGCTAGCGGCGGCCCAGGGCTTCGGTGATGGCTTGCTCGGCGCGAGGGGCCATGACGGCGTAACCGGCCGCGTTGGGGTGGAGGCCGTCGTTGTTGAGCTCGGGCTTCAGGAGACCGTCCGCGTCGGCCGCGGCGGAGAAGTAGTCGAGATACACGTGGCCGTTCCGCCGCGCGTAGTCCTGCATCCACCCGTTCAGCGCGCGGAGCTTCGCCGTGGGCCGATCCTGCGTGCGCAGAAGCGGCCGCCCGTCGGCATCGCGCTTGTCGTCGGAGACGGGGAGCAGCGACGCGAGCACCACCCGTATGCCGTGGAGCTTCGCCAGCTCCGCCATCGTGGCGAGGTTCTGCTCGATGGACTCGAGGCTCACCGGCCCCGCGTTACCGGCGATGTCGTTCGTCCCGGCGAGGATCACGACGGCGTCGGGTTGCAGGTCGATGACGTCGGGTCGGAAGCGCAGCAGCATCTGGGCCGTGGTCTGGCCCCCGATGCCGCGATTCACGTACGGCCGGCTCGGGAAGAAGCCACCGTAGCCCGCCTTCGACCAGTTGTCCGTGATCGAGTCGCCGAAGAAGAGTACGATCCTGCCTGGTGGCAACGCCACGAGCGGAGCGCGATTCATTCGCGCGGAGCGAGCGGGGGGTCTGGGGGGCGCGCCGCTAGCGCCCCTCAGCTCAATGAAGGCGGCGTTCGCCCCCGCGAAACGAGAGAGCCGCCCGAAGTCATTGGCGACGAACTCGAGACAAGCCGTCCTCTCTTCGCCGGTGAAGAAGCGTCGGCAACCGCTCGGCCACACCGGGAACCTCCAGTCCGCGGGCGCCGCGTCGTACTGACCGGGAAAAGCGATCTGCGGCGGGGCGGGCGTGGGTGTCGGTGCCGGCTGAGTGGGCGCGGGAGCGGCGCTCGTCGCCTGGTCCGGCGCCGCCCCGCCCGGCGTCCCCAGAACCGTGATCAGCGTAATCGCCGCGCAACCGCCGACGCGTCTCATCGCAGACCTCCTAAAAATGAAACTGATCGACGTTGTCCTTGGTGAACGTGAACGGCGTTCCGAGGATCACCTGGTCCCCCTCCACCTTTACCGCCCCCAGCCGGCCGGCGGGCAGCGACGACACGCCGGGCTTGAGCGCGCCGCTGGCCACCGCGTGTGCCGTGTACACCGTGAGATACCCCAGGTCCTTGGTGTTCCAGAGAACCGCCGAGTCGAGGACCCCGTCCTTAAGATAGGGCCGTGCGTCGTTCGGCAGGCCGAGGCCAGTGACGTGGACGTCGGTCCGCCCCGACTGCTTGACGGCTTCCGACGCGCCGGGGACCGCGGGCGAGCAGATCGCCATCACCACCTTCACCTGCGGATGGACCTTGAGCAGCGTCTGCGTCTCCTCGAAGGCCCGCTTGCGGTCGTCGTCGCTCGGGCGGACGTCGACGAGCTTCATCTCCGGGTAGCGCTCGGCCAGGACCAGGCGGATCTGGCGCAGCCACTCGTTCTGGTTGGCCGCGGTCAGCGACGCCGTGATGACGGCGAACTCGCCCTTTCCCCCGAGCAGGCGGGCGGCGTGGCCAGCCAGCGTCTCCGCGATGCCGCGGGGGGTCGCCTGGTTCACGAAGTAGTCGCGCGCGTCCGGCTCGGTGTCGGCGTCCCAGGTGATCACCTTGATGCCGCGGCTGCGGGCCTTGCGCAGCACGGTCGAGATGGCCTCCTTGTTCTCGACGCTCACCGCGATCACGTCGACGCCGCGGGTGATCCACGCCTCCACGACCTCGTTCTGCTTCGCGGGATCGGTCTCGGTCGGCCCGTCCCAGAGGAGCCGGGCCTTCAGCTCCTTCGCCGCCTCCTCCGCTCCCGTGCGGCAGCTCGCGAAATAGGGATTGCCCTTGTTCTTCGGCATCATGGCGATGGTCTGGCCCTGCTCGGTGCCGCCGGCGCCGCCGCCGCCCCGGCACGCGCCCGCGCCCAGCACCAGCGCCAAGAGCGTCAAGCCACCACCCAGTCTCCTCATTTGCGACTCCTCCCCTGCAACACGCGGTTTGCTCCGAGCGCCGCCAGCAGCAGCGCCGCCGTGACGACACCCGCCAGCTCGGCAGGCAGGTCGGCGAGGCGCAGGCCGTTCTGGAGGACGGCCAGCGTCGCGAGCCCGAGCAGCGTCCCGCCCACGCTGCCCCGCCCGCCGAAGATGGACGTCCCGCCCAGGATCACGGCCGTGATCGCCATCAACTCGAACCCGGTACCGGCGTCGGCCTTCGCCTGGCCGAGGCGCGCGACGTACAGCAGCGCCGCCACGCCCGCACACATCCCCGACAGCAGGTAGACGCTGCCCAGGCGCCGGCCCACCGGCAGCCCGGCGTAGCGTGCGCCGTCCGGCGAGAACCCGATGGCTCTCAGCATCCGCCCGACCGCCATCCGATGGACGATCAGCCAGAAGCCGATCGCGGCCGCCACGAGCACCACGAGCTGGCTGGGCACGACGCCGATTCTCCCCTGGCCCAGGAAGAGGAACGACTCGGGGAAGTCGGAGTAGTTCCGCACGCCGGCGGTGACGCCTTCGGCCACGCCGCGGAAGAGCGAGTACGTGCCGAGGGTGACGATCAGCGGCGGGATGCCGAGCCGCGCTACGAGCAGCGCGTTCAATCCTCCCCCAACGACCCCGGCGACGACCGCCGCCGCCGCCGCGACCGTGATCGGCCAGCCCGCGTCCCGCCAGGTTACGCCGAGCACGACGGCGCACAGGCCCAGCAGCGAGCCCACGGACAGATCGATCCCGCCGGTGACGATGACCGGCGTCAACGCGAGGGCGAGCAGGCCGATCTCCGCGCTGGCGCGCACGATCTCTCCGGCGTTGCCCGCGGTGAAGAAGTTCCACCCGATGGACGCGAAGAGCGCGATCTCCAGCACGAGGCAGAGCGCCAGGCCGCGTTCGTACGTCACGGCCGGGCCTTCAGGCGCGTGGCCGAGCCGAACGCATCGGCGGCGACCGCCACGAGGATGATCACGCCCTGCAGCGCGCGGTCCCAGTAGGCCTGGCTGCCGAGGAACGTGAGGGCCGGCCCCGCGGTGGCCAGAAGCAGCACGCCCAGGAGCGAGCCCACGAGCGATCCCTTCCCGCCCGCAATCGAGGTCCCGCCCACGACCACCGCCGCGATGACGCGCAGCTCGAAGCCCACGCCGGAGTTGGTCTGCACGTCGATGAACTGGATCGCGGAAAGGAGCGCGGCCAGGCCGGTGAGCGCGCCCATGACCACGAACACGCCGAAGACCACGCGTCGCGGCCGCACGCCGGTCAGGCGGGCGACCTCGGCGTCCGAGCCCGTCGCGTAGACGGCGCGCCCGGCCGCCAGGTGCCGCATCCCCCAGGCGACGAGGGCCCACACGACGAGGGCCAGGCCCGGGATGGCGAAGCGGCCAACGTCCTGGCCGAAGCCCATCCACTGGAAGCCGGGCGGCAGGTCCTGCACCCAGACGCCCTCCGTCGCCCACCGCAGCGCCTCTCGCAGCCCCACCATCGTCGCGAGGGTGACGACGATCGCGGGCAGCCCGAAGCCGGCCACCAGCACGCCGTTGAGCGCGCCGAGCGAGGCGCCGGCGGCGAGGGCGCCCGCGGCCGCGATCGGCATGGCGAGCCCCGCCTTGGCGAGCATTCCCGCCACCACCGCGCAGATCGCGAACTGCGAGCCGATCGAGATGTCGATCTGCCGGGCGAGGATCACCAGCGTCATCCCCACCGCCGCGACCAGCACGGGCGCGGCGCCGACGAGGACGTCGCGCAGGTTGGCACCCTGGTAGAAGGCGGGCGCGAAGAGGATCAAGGCCACGAGCAGCACGCCGTAGGCGGCGGCCACGGACAGCTCCCGCCTATGCGTCGTGATGAGGCTCATGCGGAAAGGCGCGGCTGGTGCCCGAGCGCGAGCGTCATGACCGCTTCCTGCGTCGCCGCCGCGCCATCGAGGCCCCCGGCGACGGTACCCGCGCGCATGACGACCACGCGGTCGCTCATTCCCAGGACCTCGGGCAGCTCCGAGGAAATCAGCAGGATCGCGAGGCCCTGCGCGGCAAGGTCGACGATGAGCCCGTGGATCTCGGCCTTGGCGCCCACGTCCACGCCCTGCGTCGGCTCGTCGAGGACGAGCACGGACGGCCGCGTGGCCAGCCAGCGCGCGAGCGCCACTTTCTGTTGATTGCCTCCGGAGAGCGTCGCCACCGCCGCATCGATCGACGGCGCCTTGATCGCAAACCGCTGCTGGTAGCTCGCGGCGATCTCGCGCTCCGCCGCGAAGTCGAGGAAGCCGGCGCGGCTGATCGTGCGCAGGGCGGCGAGCGTGGTGTTGGCGGCGATCGACATCTCCGCGATGATGCCATGCCGGCGGCGGTCCTCCGGAAGGTAGGCCAGGCCGAGCCCCACGGCTTCGGCGGGCGTGCTGATGCGCACCGCCGCGCCCCGAAGCCGGATGACGCCTTCGTCCGCCGGCGTCAGGCCGAACAGCACGCGGGCCAGCTCCGTGCGGCCGGCGCCCACCAGGCCCGCGAACCCGACGATCTCCCCGGCGCGCACGTCGAAGCTGACCCCATGGATCCCGGACGCGCGGCAGCCAAGCCCCTCGGCCGCGAGCACGACGTCGCCCCGCGGCACCGTCCGCTTGGGGAAGAGCGCCTGGATCTCGCGGCCGACCATCAGCCGGATCAGCTCGTTGCGGTCGACCTCCGCCATCTCACGCGTCGCGACCAGCTCGCCGTCGCGCAGCACCGAGACGCGATCGGCGAGCGAGGCGACCTCCTCGAGACGGTGGGAGATGTAGACCACCCCCACCCCGTGGGCCCTCAGCCCGCGTATCCGCTCGAAGAGGCGCTCGGCTTCGCGGTCGGTCAGGGCGGCGGTCGGCTCGTCCATGAGGAGGATGCGGGCGTCGGCGCCCAGCGCGCGCGCGATCTCCACGAGCTGCTGCTCGGCCATGCGCAGGCCGTGGGCGGGCGCGTCGACGTCGATGTCGGCCCCCACCCGCGCGAGGAGCTGCCGGGCCCGCTCCCGCCGGCCCGGCCAGTCGATCCGCCGCCACGGTCCGCCGCGCTCGAGCCCCATCGCGACGTTCTCGGCCACCGTCAGGTCGGGGAGAAGCGCGGGCTGCTGATAGATCGGCGCCACGCCCAGCGCGCGCATCGCCACCGGATCCGCGTGCTCGACGCGGCGCCCCTCGATCTCGACCGTCCCGGAGTCGGCCTCGACCGCGCCCGTCAGGATCCGCACCAGCGTGCTCTTGCCGGCGCCGTTTTCTCCCACGAGCGCGTGGATCTCACCGGGGCGCAGGTCGAACGACACCGCCCGCAACGCCCGCACGCCCCCGTAGGCCTTGCTGACGTCCTGCAGCCGGAGCAGGCTCACCGCGTGCGCTCGATGTGGAACACCTCGCGCAGGTCGCTCGCGACGGGGCTGCCGTCGGGGTTCGACGGCATCAGCTCGCGCATGTGCTGCCACCAGCGCCGGCAGACGGGCGTGGCCGCGATGGCGCGCCACCGGTCTTCGCTCTCGATCTCGGCGTAGGCGAACAGCTCGCTCGTCTGCGGATCGAGGTAGATCGAGTAGCTCCGCACGCCGTGCTCGACGAGCACGTCCTCGAGCTCCCGCCAGATGGGGTTGTGGCGGCGCGCGTACTCCTCGTGCCGGTCCGCGTTCACCACCATCTTGAAGGCCTTGCGGATCAACCCCGTGCCTCGCTCAGGCCGCGCAACGCTGCTCGATCTCGCGGTAGCGCCGGGCCGCCTCGGCCCAGCTCTCGGGACGCCGCGGCGCAAAGCGTCGGGGGCGGACGCTCTGCGCGAGCAGACGCCGGCCGTCGGCGAGGGAGCCGACCTCGCCGCCGGCGATCGCCTGCACCAGGAGGTTCCCGGCCGCCGTGGCCTCGACCGGCCCCGCGAGAACGGGACGTCCGGCGGCGTCGGCGGTGGCCTGGTTCAGATAGGAGTTGAGCGAGCCGCCGCCGACGATGTGGATGCCGGGAACCGTCCGGCCGGTCAGCTCCTCGATCGTGGTGAGCACCGACGCGTACCTCAATGCCAGCGAATCGAGGATCACCTTCGTCAGGCTCACGGGGTCGTCGACCGCGGGCTGGCCGGTCTCGACGAGGCTGGCGCGCAGCTCCGCGGTCATGCTGGCCGGGTTGAAGAAGCGGGGGTGGTCCGGGAAGACCAGCCCCGCCGACCCGGAGAACGCCTCCACCCGCGCGAGCAGCTCCGGCAGGTCCTGCGCCCGCCCTCCGGCCTCCCATTCGCGGGCGCACGCTTCCAGGATCCATAGCCCCATCACGTTCCGGAGGAAGCGCACGGTGCCGAAGGCTCCCGTCTCGTTCGTGAAGTTGGCACGCGCCACCGCCTCGTTGATGAGGGCCGACTCGCGCTCGACGCCCACGAGCGACCACGTGCCCGACGAGATGTAGGCCCATCCCGGCTCCAGCGGAGTGCCCGCGACCGCGCTCGCGGTGTCGTGGGTGGCCGGCGCGACGACGCGCAGGGCGCCGACGCCGAGCCCGGCCTGATGCTCCGCCGACAACCTTCCCAGCTCGGTCCCCGCCGCGACGACCTCGGGCATCAACGCGAGCGGCAGGCCCAGCCGGGCGAAGAGCGTCTCGTCCCAACGGCCGTCGGCGGCGCGGAGGAGCTGGGTCGTGGAAGCGTTCGTACGCTCCCCGGCCAGCGAGCCGCAGAGAGCGTGGTGGCACAGGTCGGGGATCATCAGCAGCCGCGACGCTCGTTCCGGCCAGCCCTCCCGCGCCTGCGCGACGAGCTGGTAGATCGTGTTGAAAGGCAGGAACTGGATGCCCGTGCGGCCGAAGATCTCCGCGCGGCCGAGGAGCGCGCAGACCTCGTCCATGACTCCGTCGGTACGGTCGTCGCGATAGCAGATCGGGTCCTCGAGCAACTCTCCCTCGCCGTCGAGGAGGCCGTAGTCGATCGCCCACGAATCGACGCCGACCGTCTCCAGCCGGCCGCCCAGCTCCGCCGCCGCGGACCACCCGCGGCGGATGCCGGTCCGGAGCCCTTCGAGCAGCCCCGCGAAATCCCATCGCAAATGACCGGCGACCCGCCGTGGCGCGTAGTGGAAACGGTGCGTCTCGCGGAGCGACAGCGCCGAGCCACTGACGCCTCCGATCACCGCGCGGCCGCTGCCCGCGCCGAGGTCGACGGCAAGATGGAGGACGGGCGCGGCCACGGGAAAGCTACACTATCCCGGCCCCGAGGCGCGCCGCGGCCGGCCGCGCCTGGGCCGCCCGCTGGCGGTAGCCGCTCGCTCGGTAGGTCGCCACGGGATCGATCGCGCCGCCCGCCCGGTGGCGGGCCATGGCCAGGATCGGCTCCACGTCCGTGGTGAAGGCCTGCTTGAGCGACTGGAGCGCGAGCAGCGCATCGTTGGCCTGCTGGTGGGCGGCGAGCCGCTCGCGATCGACGAGGTGCGCCTGCACGTACGCCCGCACGAGCTCCGCGGCGCTGGTCATGAGGGACTCGACGGGATCGGTGACGTTGTGGGACTGGTCGAGCATGTACGCGGGGTCGAAGCCCGGGACGCGCGACAGCTCGGCGTCGACCAGCTCGTGGAAGATCAGGAAGAGCTGGAACGGCTTGATGGACCCGGAATCCAGGTCGTCGTCCCCGTACTTGCTGTCGTTGAAGTGGAAGCCGGCGAGCTTCCCGAACTGGATGAGGCGGGCCACGATCATCTCGATGTTGACGTTGGGCGCGTGATGGCCCAGGTCGACGAGCGAGAACGCCCGCTCGCCCAGCTCGCGCGCGCAATAATAGCTGGTGCCCCAGTCGTTGATGACGGTGGAATAGAAGGCCGGCTCGTACAGCTTGTGCTCGATGAAGAGCCGCCAGCCCTGCGGAAGGGCGCGGTAGATGTCGCGCATGCTGTCGAGGTACCGCTCGAGGGCGTTTCGCAGGTGCACCTGCCCGGGGAAGTTGCCGCCGTCGCCGATCCAGACCGTGTGCGAGCGCGCGCCGAGCTTCACCCCCAGCTCGAGGCACTCCAGGTTGTGCTCGACGGCCTGCCGGCGGACGGCGGGGTCGGTGTGGCTCAGGCTCCCGAACTTGTACGAGCACGCCTGGCCCGGCTGGTCCTCGAAAGTGTTGGAGTTCATCGAGTCGAAGAACAGCCTGCGCGCCTCGGCGAAGCTCCGCAGCTCGGCCGCGCTCTCCGGCTTGTCCCAGGGGATGTGCAGCGATATGCCGGGCGTCGTGCGCACGAGCTTGAAGACGACGTCGCAGTCCTCGATCTTCTCGAAGACGTTGCGGGGCTCGCCCGGGTTGGGAAAGCGGGCGAAGCGCGTGCCGCCAGTGCCGACGCCCCACGAAGGGACCGCGACGCGGAAGCCCATCGCCCGCTCGGTCAGCCTCTCGATGTCGGCCCCCCGGCGCGCGAGCTGCCGGCCGAGATGCTCGTAATCCTCCTCCAGCCACTTGAGCCGCTTCCGGTTTTCGGCGGCAATGTGATCAGGACTCAGCTCGAACGCCATGGTGCGGCCTCCGGTCTAGCGAGGGAAGGCGGTCACGTTGCCGGCATCCACGTTCACGATGTTCCCCGTCGATTTCGAGGACCGCTCCGACGCGAAGAAGGCCACCGCCTCCGCCACGTCCTCCGGCAGGACGTTGCGCTTCAACAGGCTGCGCTGACGGTAGAACTCCTCGACCTGGTCCTCTTCGATGCGGTTGCTGGCCGCGCGCTCCGCGCGCCAGCTCCCGCTCCAGATGCGCGATCCGCGGATGACCGCGTCGGGGTTGACCACGTTCACACGGATCCCGTGCTCCGCGCCCTCGAGGGCGAGGCAGCGGGCCAGGTGCAGCTCCGCCGCCTTCGCGGTGCAGTACGCGGCGGCTCCCGCCGAGGCCACGAGCGCGTTCTTGCTGCCGACGAACACGATCGAGCCGCCCCGCCCCTGGCGCTTCATGAGCGAGTAGCCCTCGCGGGCGACCAGGAAATACCCGGTGGCGAGGATGTCGACGTTGCGCTGCCAGGTCGCGAGGGTCGTCTCGTCCACCGGCGCGGCGGAGGCGATGCCCGCGTTGGAGACGAGGACGTCGAGCCCGCCGAACTCCCGCGCCGTGAACGCGAACCACGCGCGCACCGAGGCCTCGCTCGTCACGTCGCCCTGGATCCCGCGCACCCGGTCCGCCCCGTGCGCCGTCCCCAGCTCGCTCACCGCGTGCTGGAGCGCCGCAGGATCGATGTCGGTCAGGACGACGCAGGCGCCGTCGGTCAGGAGCCGCCGCGCGATCGCGCCGCCGATGCCGCCCGCTCCGCCGGTGATGAGCGCGATCCGGCCCTCCAGCTCCTTCGGCTTCGGCAGCCGCTGCAGCTTCGCCTCCTCGAGCGGCCAGTACTCGATGTCGAAGGCGTCCTGCTCCGAGATCGGCTGGTAGGTGTCGACACCTTCCGCCCAGCGGATGACGTTGATCGTGTTCACCATGTACTCGGCGGCCACTCGCGCCGTCGCCTTGTCCTTCTGGAAGGAAAGCAGCCCGACGCCCGGCACGAGCACCAGGACCGGATACGGGTCGCGCATCGGCGGAGAATCGCCCCGCTTGCCCCGCTCGTAGTAAGCCGCGTACTCGTCGCGATAGCGCGTGACGAGGGCGTCGAGCCGGGGCAACAGGTCGGCCACCGTCTCGTGTCCGGGGCGGAACGGGACGAACAGCGGACGGATCTTGGTCCGCAGGAAATGGTCGGGGCACGTCGTGCCCCGCGCCGCCAGCTCCTCGCACCGCGCGCTGCCAACGAACTCGAGGACCGCCGCGTAGTCGACGTACTGCATCACCTTGGGCGCGAGCGGGCTCAGCTTCCCGCGCAGGACCGGTGCGAGCTGGGCGACGAGGGCCTGCCGCTCGGCCTCGGGCCGGGGCGGCGCCACCGCGGGCCCGAACGGCTCGGGTCGCCCGTGCGCCGTCAGCCAGTCCGCGGCCTGCTGGATGACGCGCAGCGTCGTCTCGTAGCACGCCTTCGAGGTATCGGCCCACGTGACGAGGCCGTGGCTGCCGAGGATGAGGCCGACGGTCGAGGTGCCCTCGCTGGCCGCGCCGATCTTCAGGCCGAGGTCGAACCCCGGCCTCTGCCAGGGCACCCAGCCGATGGCGTCGCCGAAGATCTCGCGGGTCAGGCGCTCCCCGTTGCCGGCAGCGGCGATCGCGATGATCGCGTCCGCGTGCATGTGATCGACGTGGCGGTGGGCGACGAAGCAATGTACGGGCGTGTCGATGCTGGTCGCGCGCGGGTTCAGGTTGAAGGTGCAGTGCGGGAAGTAGCCGACCATCTCGTCCTCGTGCTCCCGCCCGCGGAAGAGCGCCTTGAGCGCCTGCAGTTTCTCGAGGTACAGCGTCGCGAAGCCGTCGAGCGTCATGCTGCCGAGGTCGCCCCCGGACCCCTTGACCCAGAGCACGTCGACCTTGCCGCGCGTCAGGGGGTCCTCCATCGCGACCTTGGCCGACGTGTTGCCGCCGCCGTAGTTCGTGATGCGGAGGTCCGATCCGAGGAGGTTCGACCGGTACCGCAGCAGCTCGGGCTCGGAGAGCCCGCGGACGTCGTCGTCTTTCCACTTGTCGGGCCGCCGCTCCGCCCGCTTCGTGGTGCTGTCGGTCGCCTGGCTCACGGACCTCCCGCCCCTTTTTGTCGGTTTTCGGGCGCGTGGATGATAACAAAGCCCCACGGGGGGTCCCGACGAGTTGGCATTCAAGTCCCCGTTCTGTCTGATGAAACACGGCCGTGCGGGGCCGGCCGCACCCAACCCACGCTACACCCTGGGTTTCACCGCAGGGGCGCGGGCCGGGACCCAGCGGCGGGAACGCTCGTTTGGGACGCCCGTGTTATGCTCCGCGGAACACAAAAACGTCCGTGGTGGCGTGGACCAGGAGGTGAGGCGTGCCGACGTCCAATCGCGAGCCGTATATCGTGAGATCGGTCGTCAACGCCTCCCAGGTTCTCGGGTCGTTCCAATCGCCGGGCGAGGTGCTGCGGCTGCGCGACGTCGTGCAGCGCACCGGCTTCGGCAAGGGACTCTGCTTCCGCCTCCTGCACACGCTTCATCATTGCGGCTTGCTCGAGAAAGTCGACGAGAGCCGGTACCGCGTCGTCTCGGAGATGCGGCGGCGCCGTAGGTACCGCATCGGCTACGCGGGCCAGGGACAGGACAGCTCGTTCCCGCGCGAGGTTCACGCGAGCCTGCAGCGGGCGGCCGAGCGCGAGGACGTCGAGCTGATCGTCATCGACAACCGCTACCAGCCGAAGATCGCCCTCCGCAACGCCGAGCACCTCATCAAGGAGCGCGTGGACCTCGTCATCGAGTTCCAGACCGACGAGGCGGTGGCGCCCGCCATCGCGTCGAAGTACCTGGAGGCCAACGTCCCCCTGATCGCGATCGACATCCCCCACCCGGGCGCGACCTATTTCGGCGCCAACAACTACCAGGCCGGCCTGCTCGCGGGACGGTATCTCGGGCAGTGGGCGCGGAGCCGCTGGGCCGGGGAGGTCGGCGAGGTGCTGCTGCTGGAGCTGGCCCGGGCGGGCACGCTCGTGCACGCGCGCATGGGGGGCGTGCGGACGGGCCTGCGCGAGATGCTGCACGATTCGATAGACGCCTGTCCCGTGGTATCGCTGGACGGGGACGGCCAGTTCAAGACGTCGCTCGAGAAGGTCCGGCGGCACGTCCGCGAAACGAAGGCCCGGCACGTGCTGGTCGCGGCGGCCAACGACCCGAGCGCGCTGGGTGCCGCGCGCGCGTTCCAGGAGGCAGGCCGGGCGGACGCGTGCGCGGTCGTCGGCCAGAATGCGGAGCCGGATGCGCGGGCCGAGCTGCGGGAGCCGCGCACGCCGCTCATCGCTTCGGTGGGCTTCTTCCCCGAGCGCTACGGCGACGGCCTCATCAAGCTGGCCCTCGACATCCTCGGCCACCGGCAGACTCCCCCCGCCCTCTTCATCCGGCACCAGCTCATCACGACCGAGAACGTCGACCACTTCTACCCGAACGACTCGCTGCTGGGGCCGGTGACACCCGCGCCCACGACGCCCCGGACGGACCGGCCGAGCCCGCGCAGCGGCCCGACGCCGTTACGCCCTGCATAACGCACAATCCCGGTCCGGCCTGGCGTAACCGGCTTCACGCCGCTGGCAGATGTTGCCACTAACTCCCGTCGCGCCACGGGTTACCTGCCCGCCGCAGTCCCTCCCCTTCGTTTCATCAGAGGGAACGCCGCGGGTACAGCGCGCGTGACTTGACCGTCACACCGGCGTCGGCCAAAAGTTCGCGCCGAGGTCCCAGGCAGTTCAATCCGAAAGGGAGACGCGGCCATGAAGAGGAAGATGGCGTTGCTCGGTGCCTTCGTTGCCGTGCTCGGGATGCCCTCGATCGCGCGGCCTCAGTCGGCCACCGGCCAGATCACGGGCACCGTGAAGGACGCCACCGGGGCGGTGGTTCCCGGGGTCACCGTCACTGCCACCAGCGAGCTGACGGGCTCGAAGCGCGAGGCTATCAGCGGGAAGGAAGGTAGCTTCGTCATTCCGCTGCTACCCGTCAGCACGTACTCGGTGACCGCGTCGCTCCAGGGCTTCCGCCCCGCCAAGCGGACCGGCGTCCGCCTGAACGTCGACCAGGTCGTCCGCGTCGACCTGGACCTCCAGACCGGAGGGCTGACCGAGGCCGTGGAGGTGCAGGCCAACGCGGTGGCCATCGACAGCGAGACCGCAAGCGTCGGCCAGGTCATCACCGAGAAACAGATCACGGACCTTCCCCTCAACGGGCGCAACTTCATATCGCTGCTGTTCCTGGGTGCGGGCGCCGTGGAGGCCGAGGGCGAGCAGGGATCCATGCGGCAGGGCGCGGGCAACGCGATCAGCATCATGGGCTCACGGCCGACCTCCAACAACTTCATGATCGACGGCACGGCGAACATCGACACCGCGCTCGGCACCCCGGCCGCCATCCTGTCCATCGACGCCCTCGACGAGTTCAAGGAGCAGACGAAGACCTACTCCGCGGAGTACGGCTTCAGCGCCAACCAGATCAACCTGGTCAGCAAGTCGGGGACCAACGAGTGGCACGGGGCGCTCTTCGGGTTCATGAGGAACGACAAGCTCGACGCCAAGAACTTCTTCGACCCGCCGAACGCCGAGAAACCCAAGCTCGACCAGAAGCAGTTCGGGGGCGTGATCCGGGGGCCCGTCATCAAGGACAAGACGTTCTTCCTGCTGAACTACGACGGCACCCGCATCGACCGTGGGTTCAGCTCGTATTTCAGGGTGCCCAACCCGAACGAGCTGGCCGGCAATTTCTCGTCGACGATCATCGACCCCACGACCGGCCGGCCGTTCCCGAACAACATCATCCCCACGTCGCGCAACTCACGCCTCGCGAACGTGGCGTTGGCGAACAAGTGGTTCCCCGCTCCCAACGCCGACTCGCCCCTCGGGAACTACTCGGTCGTGCGCACGCTTCCCCAGAAGCAGAATCAGTTCACCGTCCGGATCGACCAGGAGCTGGGCCACTTCGGCCGGGCCTTCGTCCGCTACACGGACACCAGATACGAGAACCGGCAGACCACGGGAAACGTCCTGGATATCTCGGACCAGATCTTCGTTCAGAACGCCAAGAACTGGCAGGTCTCCCACACCTGGCCCATCCGGAACAACGTCGTGAACTCGTTCCGCTTCGGCCGCGTCTGGGCCGACGCGCCCCTGAAACCCATACCGTGCGCCCAGTCCGCCATCGACGCCGCGGCCAATACGGGGATCTTCCAGAACATCCCCGACGACAAGCGAAACTGTCCGAACATCGGCATTGACAGCTACTCCGGCACCGGGGGCCCGGTCAACGCGTACTCCGCGAGCACGCAGCCCATGTGGGACATCAGCAACACCACGACCTGGATCACCGGCAACCACACCTTCAACGTCGGCGCCAACTACCGCCGGTGGTGGCTGCAGCGGGATCTCGCTACCGACTTTACCGGGAACTTCGGCTTCGGCGCCGGTTTTACCCTCACCGGCAACCGGGTCGCGGACTTCCTGCTCGGCTACTACACGAGCGCTTCCTCCTTCCAGCCCGCGGGCTTCAGCGTCCCGGGACAGGTCGGCAACCCGCGTGAGATGAACTTCCTGTACATCGCCCCCTACATCCAGGACGACTGGAAGGTCACTCCGAAACTCACCCTGAACCTGGGCCTGCGCTACGACTATCGCAACGTGCCCTACGAGACGAACGACCACATGGGCTGGCGAAACCTGAACTACGCCCCGGGCGGCCTCCTCGTGGCGGATGCCAAGCTGCAGGAGAAGGGAATCAACGACGGCAAGTACTACCAGGCCGCCGGCCGCCGGAGCCCCGACAATCCCGACCGCTTCAAGGTCTTCGCTCCCCGCCTCGGCTTCGCCTACCGCCCGGGCAGCGACGAGAAGACCGTAGTCCGCGGCGGCTACGGACGTTTCTACGACTCGGCGGAGGGCCGCGAGATCGACGGCGCGGCGGACATCTACCCCTACGTGAGCCGGGGCATCTATTCACAGTCGGTGAGTCAGACGACACCGTACAAGACCACCAACGACTTGTTCCCGAGCTTCTCCGAGCAGGGCGTGGCCACTCCGGCCGCCAACACCTTCCTCGCCGTCAGCATGTCCCCGGAGCCCAGGAACCCCTACGTCGATCAGTGGTCGCTCGGCGTGCAGCGGCAGATCACGCAGAGCACCGTGGCCGAGCTGAACTACGTGGGGAGCAAGGGCAACAACCTGCTGATGCGGATCAACATCGCCCAGGCTCTCGAATACACGCCGTCCAACCCCACCGTGGCCGGCCGCAAGCCCTATCCCAACTTCGGCGTGTACATCGACAGCACCTGGAGCGGCACGTCGAAGTACAACGGGCTGAACGCCAAGATCGAGCATCATGGCCGCGCGCTCCTCGCCACCTTCGCCTACACCTGGTCGAAGAGCACCGACAGCAAGTCGGCCGCCGCGGGCATCGGCGCCTCGCAATACAACGGCTGGCAAGGGTTCCTGGACAACCACAACCCCGGCCTCGACTACGGCCCCTCCGACTTCGATGTGGACCATCGCGCGGTGGCGAGCTTCGTCTGGAACCTGCCCTTCGGCAAGGGCGAGCGCTACGCCAGCTCGGCTTCCGGCGTGAAGAACGCGATCATCGGCGGTTGGCAGGTGAACGGCATCTACACCTGGCAGCACGGGTTCCCGATCACGATCCGGGCCGCCGATCTCGGGAACGTCTTCGACAGCTTCGGCACGAATCGGGCGAACGTCACCGGCGATCCGTCGGGCCCAGGAACGGTCGAGCAGTGGTTCAATACCGCCGCCTTCTCCCAACCGGCCCTCGGCCAGTTCGGCAACTCCACGCGTAACATGCTGCGCGGGCCCACCATCAACAACCTTGATTTCGCGCTGTTCAAGAACTTCGACGTGGTGAAGGGTGCGCGCTTGCAGTTCCGGTTCGAATCGTTCAACGCGTTCAACCACCCGAATTTCAACGGCGTGGAGACGTACCTGCCGGACCCTGCCTTCGGCCGCCTGACGTCGGCCCGCGCAGGCCGGATCAACCAACTCGGGTTGAAGCTGATCTGGTAGGACGCGCGGGAATGGCCCGCCAGGTGCGACCTGGCGGGCCATGCTTCCCCTGGCCTCGGCACCTCTCGCGGGGCGGCCGCCGGTTGTACCATTGGCCGAAGTCCGGCGGACAAATCGTCGGACGGAGGTGACCTCGGGATGCCCTTGCTCCTGTACCTCGTGTGCTTGTCCGCCGCCCAGGCTCCCGACCTCAACCTTCTCCAGCGTTACTCGCAGGAGGGCGAACGGGCGCTGGCCGAGCACCGATACGCGGACGCCGAGAAGGCCTACGAAAAGCTGCGTGAGCTGTCGCCGGGAACCGCCGAGGTGCACGCCGGCCTCGGGCTGATCTACTACCAGCAGCGCAAGTTCGCCGAGGCGGTTCCGGCCCTGCGTCAGGCGTTGAAGCTCAACCCGAAGCTGCCCCGGACCGACATCCTCCTCGCCCTGTGTCTCTCCGAGCTGGGGCAGTACCAGGAAGCGCTGGCCGGCCTGGGGAAGGCCTTCAAGCAGACGGCGGACGATCCGCTGCGTCGCCTGGCTGGCCTCCAGCTGCAGCGCGCGTACACCCAACTCGAGCAGGACGGGAAGGCGGCCGAGATCGCATTGCAGCTGACCCGCCTCTACCCGACGGACCCCGAGGTCCTGTACCACGCCGGCCGCCTGCTCTCGAACTACGCCTACCTGATGACGATGAAGCTCGCCCGCCTGGCCCCCGAGTCCCCTTGGACGCACCAGGCGGCGGGGGAGGCCAACGAGAGCCAAGGGCTCTACGATCCGGCGATCCGGGAGTATCGGGCGGTGCTCGCGGCGGACCCGCGGCGGCCCGGGATCCACTTCCGGATCGGCCGCACCCTCCTGGCGCGCGCCGCGGCCACCCCCGAGGAAGGACCGGCGGCGGCCTTCCGGGCCGAGGCGGTGAACGAGTTCGAGCAGGAGCGCGCCCTCGACCCCGCAAACGCGACCGCCGCCTACGAGCTCGGCGAGATCCATCGGCGGGCGGGCGACCTCGAAGAGGCTCGGAAGCTCTTCGAGGCCGCCGTCGAGCACTATCCCGACTTCGAGCAGGCCCAGCTCGGCCTGGGGCGCGTGCTTCTCGCGACGGGGAAGCTCGAGCCCGCGCTCGCCCACCTGCGCAAGGCGATTGCGCTCGACCCCGAGAACGACGTCTCGTACTACCAGCTCTCGCGCGCGTACCAGGCCCTCGGCAACGCGGCCGGCCAGCAAGACGCGCTCGCAAAATCCCGAGCCCTTCGCGCCAAGCGGCAGCGGACGGACGCCGCGGTTCTGCCGCTCCAGGTGACGAAGCAGGAGCTGGAATCGAAAGAGGGCCCGCCCTAGAAGAGAGAGCTCGTTCGAACGAGGCCTGGACCGAAACCCAGAGAGCAAGGAGCGTCTCATGCAAGCGAGGAAGACTTTCGAAGACTTTGTTTGGAGAGGCGCCTTGGCCATCCTGATCGGCCTCGCTCTGTTCGGTTCAGCGCCCGCCCGGGCGGCGGCGCCGGAGTCCCTGCGGGTCGTCGGCCTGCGCACCGAGTACAAGGAGAACCCGCTGGGCATCGATGCCCGCAAGCCCCGCCTCAGCTGGCAGCTCCGGTCCGGCAGCCGAGGCGTGACGCAATCGGCCTACGAGGTGCGTGTGGCGCAGAGTGAGCGTGGCGTGCGCGGCGGAAGCGACTCCGTGTGGAGCTCGGGGCGCGTCGCCTCGGATGAGTCGATCCATCGCGCCTACGAGGGGCCGCCGCTGCAGTCGGGCCGCCGGTACTTCTGGCAGGTGCGCGTGTGGGATGGCGGAGGCAAACCCTCCGCGTGGAGCGAGCCCGCCTGGTGGGAGATGGGCCTGCTGGAGCCGTCGGACTGGAAGGCGTCGTGGATCGAGCCCGACCTGCCGGAAGACGTCAAGACTTCGGGTCCCGCGCCGATGCTCCGCCACGAGTTCAAGGTGAAGAGCGGTGTCGAGCGGGCGAGGGCCTACGTCACGAGCCACGGGCTGTATGAGATGCAGCTCAACGGCCAGCGCGTGGGGGACCAGCTCTTCACTCCCGGGTGGACGAGCTACAACAAGCGCCTGCAGTACCAGACCTACGACGTCACTCCCCTCATCAAGAGCGGAGACAACGCGATCGGCGTGACGCTCGGCAACGGCTGGTACCGGGGCTTCCTGGCCTGGCAGGACCGGCGGAACATCTACGGCGATCGGTTGGCCCTCCTCTGCCAGATCAAGATCACCTACAAGGGCGGGCGCGAGGAGACCTTTGGCACCGACGCGAGCTGGAAGGCGGCGACGGGTCCGATCCTGATGTCGGAGATCTACCACGGCGAGACCTACGACGCGCGCCTCGAGAAGCCGGGCTGGGCGGCGGCCGGCTTCGCCGACGGCGAGTGGTCCAAGGTCAAGGTCGCGGATCACCGCAAGGACGACCTCATCGCTCCCGCGGGACCGCCCGTGCGCAGGATCGAGGAGCTGAAGCCCGTCAAGGTGCTCAGGACCCCCGCCGGTGACACCGTGGTCGATCTCGGGCAGAACATGGTCGGCTGGGTGCGGCTCAAGGCCCAGGGGCCCGCGGGCACCACGATCACGCTGCGACACGCCGAGGTGCTCGACAAGGCCGGCAACTTCTACACGGCGAACCTGCGCGCGGCGAAGGCGACGATGCGGTACACGATGAAGGGCGGAGGCCCGGAGACGTTCGAGCCGCATTTCACGTTCTTCGGGTTCCGCTACGTGGCGGTGGCCGGCTATCCGGGGGAGGTCACGCCCGAGAGCCTGACCGGCGTCGTCGTCCACTCGGAAATGGCGCGGGCGAGCGCGTTCGAGACGTCGAAGCCGCTCGTCAACCAGCTCCAGCACAACATCATCTGGGGCCAGAAGGGAAATTTCCTCGACGTCCCCACCGACTGCCCGCAGCGCGACGAGCGCCTGGGATGGACCGGCGACGCGCAGGCCTTCTCCCCCACCGCCGCCTTCAACATGGACGTGGCCGCCTTCTTCACGAAATGGCTGAAGGACGTGGCCGCGGACCAGTTCGCGAGCGGCAGCGTGCCGCACGTGGTCCCGAACGTCCTGCCCGACTTCGAGGGCCATAACCCGGGCGGCGCGGCCGGCTGGGCCGACGCCGCGGTGATCATCCCCTGGAACATGTACCTGAGCTACGGAGACAAGCGGGTCCTCGAGACGCAGTACGACAGCATGGTCAAGTGGGTCGGGTACGAGAAGACGCGGGCGGGCGACGACTACATCTGGGACGGCGATTTCCATTTCGGGGACTGGCTCGCGTTCGCCTCGAACGCCAGCGACTATCCGGGCGCCACCACGGGCAAGGACATGATCGCGACCGCCTTCTTCGCGCACTCGACCGATCTGCTCCAGCGCGCGGCCCTCGTCCTCGGCAAGACGGATGACGCCGCCCGCTACGGCGAGCAGCTCGGCCGGATCAAGAGCGCCTTCCGCCGGGAGTTCGTCACCGATACCGGCCGGGTGGGCGAGGACACGCAGACCGCCTACACGCTCGCCCTGCAGTTCGACCTGCTGCCGGACGACCTGCGGCCCGTCGCCGCGAAGAGGCTGGCCCAGGAGGTGCGCACGCGCAAGCATCTGACCACCGGCTTCCTCGGCACGCCGTACCTCTGCCACGTCCTCGTCCGCTATGGCTACCTGGACGAGGCCTACATGCTGCTCAACCGCGAGGAATACCCGTCGTGGCTTTATCCGGTCAAGCAGGGGGCGACCACCATCTGGGAGCGCTGGGACGGCCAGAAGCCGGACGGCACTTTCCAGGACGTCGGGATGAACTCGTTCAACCACTATGCCTACGGGGCGATCGGCGATTGGATGTACCGGGTGATGGCGGGCCTGCAGATCGATGAGTCGATGCCGGGCTACAAGCACATCCTCGTCCAGCCGCAACCCGGTGGCGGGTTCACGAGCGTGAAGGCCAGCCACGAGACGATGTATGGCCCCGCGAGCTCCGCGTGGACGCTGAAGGATGGCCGGTTCGAGCTCGCCGTCAGCGTGCCCCCGAACACGCGGGCCACCGTGCGGCTGCCGAAGGCCCAGCTCGCGGGCGTCACCGAAGCGGGCCAGGCCCTCAGGAAGGGAAACGGGATCACGGATTCGCATCAGGACAGCGATGCGGTCGTCGTCGAGGTCGGGTCGGGCGACTACCGGTTCGCCTATGCCCCCGGGAAGTAGGCGATGACCCGCGTCGTCGCGAGCGCCGTTCTCCTCGCCCTCGCCGCCCCGGCGCCGGGGCAGACACCGTCCTCCGCGGCTCCGCCCCGGGGCCGCGGAGCGGTCCCGCAAGATGAGCGGCGTCGGATTCATTCCGACGCTCCGCCCCGGGGCCGCGCAGCGGTCCCGCAAGATGAGCGGCGTCGGATTCATTCCGACGCTCCGCCCCGGGGCCGCGCAGCGGTCCCGCAAGATGAGCGGCGTCGGATTCATTCCGACGCCGCGGAAGACACGCTCGAGCGCGGCTTCAAGGACCCGCCCGACTCGGCGAAGCCGCGGGTCTGGTGGCACTGGCTGAACGGCAACGTCACCAAGGAGGGCATCACCGCGGACCTGGAGTGGATGAAGCGCGTCGGCATCGCCGGGATGCAGATGTTCGACGGGAGCCTCGGCGTGCCGCTGTTCGTGGACAAGCGGCTCGTCTGGATGACGCCGGACTGGAAGGAGGCGTTCCGGCACGCGGCGGCGGAGGCCGACCGGCTGGGCCTGGAGATGTCGATGGCCGCGTCCGGCGGGTGGAGCGAGACCGCGGGACCCTGGGTCAAGCCCGAAGAGGGCATGAAGAAAGTCGTGTGGAGCGAGACGCGCGTCGAGGGCCCGAGGAAGTTCAACGGCGCGCTTCCCCATCCTCCGGCCGTCAACGGCCGGTTCCAGGACATGCCGATCCCGCCCGACTTCGAGTTCCCCATGCCGACGGACCTGCCCGGCGCGAAGCCGATGCCGCCCTCGCCGCCGCCGTCCCCCGATCCCACCTACTACGCCGACACGGTCGTGCTCGCGTACCGCATCCCGGACGACGAGGTGCGGATCGCGGACGCGCAGCCGCGGGTGACGGCGAGCGGCGGCGACATCGACGCGGCGGCGCTGGTCGACGGCAGCTTCGGCCGGACCGTGGCCCTCCCGGTCCCTGCGGACGGAAAGCCCGCCTGGATCCAGTGCGAGTTTGCCCAGCCGTTCCGCGCCCAGGCGTTCTCGATCGCCATGGCGGCGGGCCAGGGCTTCTTCGGGGCGACGCCGCCGAACGGCCATCTGCAGGCGAGCCAGGACGGGACGAGCTGGGTGACGCTCGTGACCCTGCCCGGACCCGAGCCGCTCTTCGGCGGCTTCCCCGTCCGCACCTACTCATTCCCGCCGACGGCGGCCCGTTGGTACCGCGTCGTGTTCCAGGCGCCGGCGCCGAATCCGCTGGCGGCGCTGCTGTCGCTGCCTCCGTTCCGGCAATTCGACATCGCGGAGATGGAGCTGCTCTCGGCGCCGCGCGTGAACATGTGGGAGGACAAGGCGAGCTTCGCCACCCTGACGGAGCCCAGCACCGCCGTTACCCCCGCCGTGCCCGCCGACGAGGCGATCGCGAAGAGCAACGTCGTCGACCTCACCGCAAAGATGGGCAAGGACGGCACGCTCGACTGGGACGTGCCCGCGGGCCGGTGGGTGGTGCTGCGCATGGGCTACTCGCTGACCGGGGAGAAGAACCACCCGGCGACACCGGAAGCGACCGGCTACGAGGTGGACAAGCTCAGCCGCAAGCACGTCGACGCGTACTTCCAGAACTACGTCGGCCAGGTGTCCGACGCGCTGGGGCCGTTCTTCGGCAAGAGCTTCCGCTACTTCCTCATGGACAGCTGGGAGGCCGGGCAGGAGAACTGGACGCAGGACATGATCGCCGAGTTCCGCCAGCGCCGCGGATACGATCCCACTCCATACCTGCCCGTGCTCACGGGACGCATCGTGGAGAGCGCGGATGTCAGCGATCGCTTCCTGTGGGACTTCCGCCGCACGATCGCCGACCTGCTGGCCGACAACCATTACGGGGCCGCGACGGAATACCTCCACCAGCGCGGCGTCGGCCTCTACGCCGAGGCGATGGGCACCGGCCTTCCCACCACGGGAGACGCCCTCCTCAACAAGGGCCGCGTCGACGTTCCCATGGGCGAGTTCTGGGTGCCGCTGCCCGGGCAGGGCGACCAGCCCGAGCATCCTCCGGACGTGCGGGAGGCGGCCTCGGCGGCGCACATCTACGGCAAGACCCTCGCGGCCACCGAGTCCTTCACGTCGATGCCGATGGTCCCGGGCTGGGGCCAGCCGCCCTCGTACCTGAAGCCGATCGCCGACCGCTACTTCGCGTTGGGCGTGAACCGCATCGTCTTCCACACCTCGGACCATCAGCCGTTCGTGGACGATGCGCACAAGCCGGGCATCACGCTGGGGCCGTTCGGACAGCACTACACCCGCAACATCACGTGGGCGGAGCAGGCGGTGGTGTGGAACACCTACCTGGCCCGCTGCTCGTTCCTCCTCCAGCAAGGCCTGTTCGTCGGCGACCTCGCCTACTACTACGGCGAGGGCGCGCCGATCTCGGCGCCCTTCTGGAAGAAGCTCAAGCCCGAGCCGCCGGCCGGCTACAACTACGACTACGTCAACACGGACGTGCTGCTGAACCGGTTGTCGGTCAAGGACGGGCGGCTGGTCCTGCCCGACGGTATGAGCTACCGAGCGCTTGTCCTCCCGGAGGACGTCGATCGGCTGACGCTGCCGGTGCTCCGCAAGATCCGCGACCTCGTGGCGGCGGGCGCCGTCGTGGTGGCGCCGAAGCCGCAACGACCGCCGAGCCTCACGGGCTTCCCGGCCTCGGACGACGAGGCCCGGGCGATCGCGAACGACGTCTGGGGCGCCGTCGACGGCAAGAGCATCACGCGGCACGAGTACGGCAAGGGCAAGGTGGTTTGGGGCCCGTCGGTGGAGGAGGTGCTGGCGGGAGAGAAGGTCGCACCGGACGTCCAGCACAACCGGCCACAGATCGACACGTCCCTCGTGTGGATCCACCGCCGCCGCGGCGACGCGGACATCTACTTCGTGGGCAATCAGAAGGACCGTGCCGAAGACGTTCTCGCCAGCTTCCGCGTCGACGGCAAGGAGGCCGAGCTCTGGCATCCCGACACGGGAGCGATCGAGCCGTCCGCCTACAAGATCGAGGACGGCCGGACGACCGTGCCGCTGCATCTGGATCCCGGCGGATCGGTGTTCGTCGTGTTCCGCCGGGCCGCCGCGGCGCCGTCGCGAACGCGGCCGCGCCCGACGAGCACCGTCGTGGCCACCGTTGCGGGCCCCTGGAGCGTGACGTTCCCGCCGAACTGGGGCGCTCCTCCCCAGATCCGTCTGGACGGCCTGACGTCGTGGACCGCCTCCGCCGATCCCGGCGTGAAGTACTTCTCGGGCACGGCCACCTACACGAAGGAGGTCCCGGCGGCACCCGCGTGGTTCCGTCCCGGCACGAAGGTGATGCTGGACCTCGGTAAGGTGAAGGAGATCGCCGAGGTGTCGATCAACGGCCAGCCCCTCGGCATCCTGTGGAAGGCACCGTTCCAGACGGACGTGACGAGCGCGCTGAAGCCGGGCGCGAACCGCCTCGAGGTCAAGGTCACGAACCTCTGGCCGAACCGCATGATCGGCGACCAGCAGGCCTCGGCGACGAAGACATACACGTTCACCGACTACAAGCCCTACACGAAGGACTCGCCGCTGCTCGAATCGGGACTGCTGGGTCCGGTGACCGTGTCGACGGTGACGCTCCGCTAGACCGGAGACGCGGATGGAGCGCGAGATGGATCGTCGGGGCTTCCTCGTGAGCGCGGGCGCCGCGTCTCTCGTCGGGGCCGCCGCGCGCGGGCGGGCGGCCAGTCCCGGGGCACAGGTCTTCCCCAAGGGGTTCCTGTGGGGCGCGGCGACCGCGGCGCACCAGGTCGAAGGAAACAACCTCAACAACGACAACTGGGTGCTGGAGCACGTGAAGCCGACATTGTTCGCCGAGCCGTCGGGCGACGCCTGCGATCATTACCACCGCTACGCCGACGACATCAAGCTCCTCGCGGGGCTCGGCTTCAACACGTACCGCTTCTCGATCGAGTGGGCGCGCATCGAGCCGGAGGAGGGTTTCTTTTCCCGCGCGGAGCTGGACCACTACCGGCGGATGCTGGCGGCGTGCCACGAGAGCCATCTGACACCGATGGTCACCTTCAACCACTTCACGCTGCCGCGCTGGCTGTCGGCGACGGGCGGGTGGGAGAACGCGGCGGCAAGCGACCTGTTCGCCCGCTACTGCGAGCGCGCGGCCCGGCACCTCGGGGACCTGATCGCCTTCGCGGCGACGCTGAACGAGCCCAACATCCCGCTGCTCCTGCACTGGCTGAAGATCCCGATCCCGCCGGCCGTGCTGGAGGGAATGCTGGCCTCGGCCGCCCGCGCGGTGGGCTCCGACCGCTTCGGCTTCTTCCTCCTCGGCCCGGCGGACAAGACGCTCGAGGCCCTGCTCGCCGCGCACCACCGTGGCCTCGCGGCGATGAAGTCCGGGCCCGGGAAATATCCGGTGGGCGTCACCCTCGCGATGTCCGACGACCAGGCGGTCGGGGCGGACAGCGCGCGCGACCGGAAGCGAGCCCAGCTCTACGGCCCCTGGCTGGAGGCGGCCGCCAAGAGCGACTTCATCGGCGTCCAGACCTACACGCGCTCGCGCGTCGGCAAGGACGGGGACCTGCCCCCGGAGCCGGGCGCCGAGTTGACGCAGATGGGCTACGAGTTCTGGCCCGAGGCGCTCGAGCAGACGATCCGGTACGCGGCCGCGCAGGCGAAGGTGCCGGTGTACGTCACCGAGAACGGCATCGGCACCGACGACGACGCGCGCAGGATCGAGTACATCAAGAGGGCGCTGGCCGGCGTGCAGAACTGCCTGGCGGACGGGGTGGATATCCGCGGCTACGTCCACTGGTCGCTGCTCGACAACTTCGAGTGGATCTTCGGCTACCGCCCCACGTTCGGCCTGGTGGCGGTGAACCGCGACACCCAGGAGCGGACGGTCAAGCCGAGCGCGCGCTTCCTGGGCGAGATCGCCCGGCGAAACACCTTGTGATCTCGAAGGTCCACGAACAGCGTCCGCGCCGATTCGATGTTGCCCTCGCGCACTTCGCCGACCCGACTGTCACCTCGAGACCGAGGACCGCTCGCCGATCACTCGATCGCGACCCCGATCGCGCGGAGCACGCCTCGCTGGACGTCCTCGAGCAACACTGGGGACAGCGGTCCGCCCAAGGCGGACTCGCTCAGCAAGCGCTTCGGAAGCGTCGTGATCTGCTCGCATTTGAGGACCGAATCCCTGCGGAGCCCTCCCGTTCCCTTCCGGAGACGGACGTGGGTCGGCGCCACCCTCAGTGTAGTGCTCGCGGGGATGACGAGCACGTCATCCGCCAAGCGATTACGGGCATCCACCGAAACGACGAGAGCGGGACGGCGCTTCTCACCAGGTTCACCCGGAATGGCCACCCAGTAGAGACACCCGCGTAGCGGGCTCGGGTTCACGCCCAAGTCTCTCCGAGAACTCGAGGCGCGAGGTCGGCCCACTCCGAGTCTTCCTCTCGGTCAGCCCTGCTCAGGGAGGAGTAGTAGCGCTCAATCTCTTCTTCCAGGCTACTCTGGCGCACGCTCCGCAGCCACCTCTCCAGTGCCCGTTCAAACACCTCGCTACGCGTCGCCCCCCGGGAGGCTCGATCGCACCTTCGCAGCAGTGAGCGGTCCACGGTCACGGAGACCTTGGCCTTGGCCATATGTCATACCTCTGGTCGGATAGTCTATCATACCACGCGGGCAGCGTGGTCAGGACGGCCCGAGCGGCGATCAGCCGGACAGGGAGCTTGGCGGGTTGCCGTGACATGAGTCTCGCCTCATTCGGCGAGCACCGGGCGCCAGGCCTCGAACCAGCGCGCGATTTCGGCCAGCTCGACGGGGACCCACTCGGCGCCCTCGCGCAACCAGGCCATGGCCGCCCAGGCCACCCGGTTTGCGAAGCGCGCGTACTCCGCGGTCTCGAAGAGCACGTTGAGCTCACGCTCGGCCGGCAGTCGCCAGCCCGCCTCCGACACCGCCTGCCGGTAACGATCCAGGATCCACGGCCGCTCGGCCGGTGGAAACCTCATCAGGAAGGTCGAGAGGTCGTAGCTGAACGGCCCGACCCCCACGTGATCCCAGTCGATGAGGCGGACGCGGACGCCCTCCCCGGCGACGGTCACGAACACGTTCGCACGCCATAGGTCGCCGTGCAGGAGCGTGTCTGGTCCCCCGTCGTCCTTCAGGACCGCCGCCCGGCCGGGCGTTTCGGCCATCAGGGGGCACAGCCGTTCGAGCAAGCGATCGCGCAGCGCCATCAACTCCTTCGGTGGCTGACGAGCGGCGGCGGGAAGGGCCTCGAGCCCCCGGACGGCATCGCCGACATTTGCGATGAAGAAGGGCAGGCCCAGGTCCTGGCTGTGATGGCGAACCTCGGGCAGCAGCGGGTGCCCCGCCGCTCGCGCGTGGAGCTCGGCCACGAGGTCGACGGCGGCCTCGATGCGCTGCCGGTCCGTGCATCCGTCGAGGTGCCCGTCACCGAGGTCCTCGTAGACGTTCCATACCCAACGGCCCTCTCGCTCCGCCGCCGTCGCAAGCAGCCGGGCACAATGGTCGCCCATCCCCAGCGCAGGGAGCCAGCGGTCGGCGACGAGCCGGTTGAGCTGGGCGAGCACCGGCTCGCGGCGCTTGAGGATCAGCGAGCGGGGCCCGGGCCCCGGCTCGAGCTGCAGCCGGTACACGAGGCCCTTCAGCGGCGTGAGACCGATCGCCTTTCCGGCGCCCTCGGTGCCGTCGAGGAGCGCCAGCAGCGCCTCGAGCAGCTCGGCGGTGCCCGGTTCTCCGCTGCCCTTCAGCGCCTGGCCCAGCTCCGTGGCGAGACCCGTGGCCGGGCTCATATCGCTAGCCGGGACGGCGCACGCTCGGCCAGCGCGTGCTCGAGCACGCGCCTCACGACGCGGCGCCCGTCGAAGTGCTCCTCGGCGAGCGAACGGGCCAGACGGCAGTGGCGGTCATAATCGGCCTCCACCTGGGCCAGCGCCCGCACCGCTTCGTCCATGGTCTGGAACCGAAAGAGGCCTTCGTCATCGGGCAAGTACCGGCTGGGACCGGTATGCTGAACCACCGCCGGCTTGCCGCTGGCCAGGTAGCAGACGGTGCGATCGCTGATCCACCCCGTCCCCAGCTTGACGTAGGTCGGCTTGGCGCAACTGAACTCGCCGCGCGATCGCTGGATGTAGGCGCGGTACTGCTCGGGCGTCGCGCTCACGTCCCAAGCATCCCGGAGCCTCCAGCCGAGCGGCTCCAGGCACGCGCGCCACTCCTGGAAGAGGCGCCCGAGGGAGATCGCCTGCTCGAGGGTGACAGAGGTGAGAGCCGGCAGGTGCGCGTACTCCAGGAACCCAACCAGCTTGTCGTTGCTCAGGTGCCGGCCGCTGAACTGAGCCGTCCCACCCCACCAATGGGCAACAGTAGTATAGGGCGCGCCGGAGTCCGCCCCGGCCTGCGGCCATTCGGGCAGGAACACCGGCGGTGGCGTGTAGTGCCACCGTAGGCCGCAGTCCGGGAACTGCGCCGCCGGCGTGCCCACCGCCTCTCCGACCGTGAAATAGACGTCGTGCGGTGCGACGTTCAGCTTGCCGGTGGTCATCCAGATCTGCAGCAGCCCTGGATCAGTGTCGACCAACGCGGTCAGGCGGAAGCGGCGCACCACGGGTGCGGGCAAGGAATGCCACAGATTGACCAGCAGGTCAGCCTCGGCCGCGGCGTCCAGGTCCAGGCAGCCCTCGGTCAGATCACGCGGAAGCGGCTCGTCGTTCAACGGGAAGAGCGCGATCGCGTCCGCGAAACCGTAAGGCTCCAGTCGCTTCTTCAGGGTGGCGATGCACCCGCGCACATCGGTGCCGCGTCGCCGGCGGCGTGAGGTCGCCCTGTCGTCAAGGTCGAC
>QHVJ01000067.1 GCA_003222275.1 Acidobacteriota bacterium
AATCCTCGGCCTGGCCATTCTCTGCCTCCCCCTTCTGTACATTCTGGGCCGACGCGACGAAAAGAAGGTCCGTCGTGACTGGGAGTTGCTCCTCACCCCAAGAGGAGAGCAGCTCTACCGGACGATCGAGACGCGAGTGACCTCTGAGATGCAGCTCGCCACCATCACCTACGACGAAGCGTTCTCCGTGCGCGAGCTCGGCTCGATCGAAGAGGCCAAGCACCTGCTCGACGTCGGCTACAAGGTGATCGAGAAGTTCTCGCCCAGCATGCTGCGGCTGCTGGCGGCGATGAGCACGTTCTCGCGGATGGTCTCGGCGATGGCCCCGGTGAAGCCCCTGCGGCCCCAGGGATTCCGCGTGGCGCAGATCGCCTCGCTCGCCTACCTCAACCAGCTCCTCCACAACTTCGTCGTCACCACCGCCGAGCGCTACCGGCTGCGCGTCTACATCCTGGGCCGCAGCTTCGGCCTCGCCACGAGGTTCCTCCTCTCTTCGACGCGGCGGATCGCGGAGGGGCAGCCGAACTCCGAGAAGGAATGGGAGCAGATCCAGTTCGTCCGCGAGGACTTCCAGACCCTCACCGAGGAGTCGCTGGAGAGCCTGCGGGTGCTGCTCACGTCGCTGACGGCCGAGGGCCGCGGCGACCTCATCGAGCGGATGTAGCCGCAGCAAGAGGGCGCATGAGCCCACGCGCTCTCTTCCTGCTCATCGGGGCCGCGCTGACCGTATCGCCTTTCCCGGCGGGCGCCGAGACCCGGACCCTGCGCTTCGACGACGTCTTCGCGCTGAAGGACGTGGCCGACCCGCGCGTGAGCCCCGACGGGGCCTGGGTCGCATACACCGTGCGCTCGATGGACCCCAAGTCCGACGAGTCCGACGTCGACGTCTACATGGTGCCGCTGGCCGGGGGCGAGGCGCTGCGCGTCACCACCAGCAAGAAGCCGGAATCGAGCCCTCGCTTCAGCCCCGACGGGCGCTATCTCGCGTTCCTGTCCGGACGGGAAGGCAAGAAGGGCCAGGTGTGGCTGCTCGAGCGCCGCGGCGGCGAGGCGGTGAAGATCACCGCCTACAAGGGCGGCGTCTCGAGCTTCGAGTGGTCGCCCGACAGCACGCGGCTCGCCATCGTCGCCTCCGATCCCGATCCGGAGGCGCCGGACGAGGACGACGACGAGAAGCCGGCCGCGGAGAAGAAGAAGACGCCGCCGCCCATCGTCATCCGGCGGCTGCAGTTCAAGCGCGACGAGGAGGGCTACCTCCGAGAGCTGCGCCGCCACGTCCACGTCTTCGACGTGAAGGCCAGGACGAGCGTCCAGATCACGCGCGGTCCCTACGACGACGGCGAGCCCGCCTGGTCGCCCGACTCGCAGTGGATCGCGTTCTCCAGCAACCGAACGCCGGACGCCGACGCCAACCGCAACACCGACATCTTCGTGGTCGCGCCGCGCGCCGGTCAGACGCCGCGGGCGGTCGCGAACGATCCGCTGGCCGCCTCCAGCCCCGTCTTCAGCCCCGACGGCCGGACCATCGCCTTCGTCGCCGGCGGCGATCCCACGAACATGTGGTACGCGCCCGGCCACCTCGCGGCGGTCCCGGCGGCCGGCGGGCCGCCCGCGGCCTTGACCGCGGCGCTCGACCGCGACGTCTCCCGCCCCCGCTTCTCTCCCGAGGGGAAATGGATCTATTTCCTCCTCGAGGACGGCGGCAACAGCCACCTCGCGCGCATCCCGGCCGCGGGAGGGCCCGTCGAGCGCGTCGTCGCCGGCGAGCGGGAGATCAGCGCCTTCGACCTCGGGCCGAAGGGCGAGATCGTGGTCCTCGAGAGCCAGGTCGACCGGCCGGAAGAGGTCTCCGCGGCGGGCCCGGCCGGCACGCTGCGCCGGCTCACCCACGTCAACGACGATTTCCTGAAGGGTATCCGGCTCGGCCGCGTCGAGCGCTTCAAGGCGAAAAGCGCCGACGGCACGGCGATCGACGGATACCTGACGTATCCCCCCGACGCGCCCGCAGGCCGCAAGTTGCCCGCGGTCCTGCGCATCCACGGCGGGCCCGTCTCGCAGTTCGCCACGGGCTTCAGCTTCGAGTGGCAGATCCTGGCCGCCAACGGGTACGCCGTCGTCGCCGCCAACCCGCGCGGCTCGTCCGGCTACGGGCTCGCGTTCAGCCGCGCGATCTGGGCCGACTGGGGCCACAAGGACTTCGAGGACGTGATGGCCGCGGTCGACCACGTGGTGGCGATGGGGGTCGCCGACCCCGATCGCCTGGGTGTCGGCGGATGGAGCTACGGCGGGATCCTCACCGACAACGTCATCACCCGCACCGGCCGCTTCAGGGCCGCGATCTCCGGGGCGAGCGAAGCGAACTACTTCTCGAACTATGGGACCGATCATTACCAATACGAGTGGGAGACCGAGCTGGGCCTGCCCTGGCGCAACGTGGAGCGCTGGGTGAAGATGTCGCCCTGGTTCAGCGTCGACAAGGTCACCACGCCGACGCTGCTCATGGGCGGCTCCGACGACATGAACGTGCCCCTGCTCAACTCCGAGCAGCTCTACCAGGCGCTGCGCCGGCTCGGAGTGCCGAGCGAGCTCGTGATCTACCCCGGCCAGAACCACGGCATTCGCAAGCCGACCTACGTCCAGGACCGGTATCAGCGATACGTGGCCTGGTACGACCGCTACCTCAAGCCGCCGCCCGCGATGTCGCTGCTGGGGACCGCGCTCTATCCGCCGGAGGTCGCCGCCGAGCGGCGGGCCACGCTGGAAGCGAACCTGGCCCGGGCGGAGATGGAGCTGGACAAGCATCCCGGCGACGCCGACGCTCTCCTCTGGCTCGGGCGGCGGCAGGCCTACCTCGGCCGCTTCCGCGACGCGGTGGCGACCTACACGCGAGGCATCGAGAAGTACCCCGACGACATCCGCCTCTACCGCCACCGCGGCCATCGCTACATCACGCTGCGGGAGCTCGACCCCGCGGTCGCCGACCTGCAGCGGGCCGCCGACCTCATCGAGTCGCGGCACATCCCCGAGCAGCCCGAGCCCGACGGCGACCCGAAGCCGACGGGCCTGCCCACGAGCAGCACGCACTTCAACGTCTACTACCACCTCGGCCTGGCCCATTACCTGAAGGGTGAATTCGATCAGGCTTTGGCCGCCTATCGCGAGGGGATGAAGTACGCCACCGCCAGCGACGACCGCCGCGTCGCCATGAGCGATTGGCTCTACATGACGCTCCGGCGCCTGAACCGCAACGAGGAGGCGGCCGAGGTGCTGCGCCCGATCACGAAAGACCTGAACGTGGTCGACAACACCTCGTACTTCAACCGCCTCCTCATGTACAAAGGCGAGAAGAGCCCGGAGGAGCTGCGGGGCCCGCGCGACGACCCGACGGAGCTGGCGACCTACGGCTACGGCGTGGGGAACTGGTACCTCGTGAACGGAGACGAGGAGCGCGCCCGCGCGGTCTTCCGCGAGGTCGTGGCGGGGACGCAGTGGCCGGCCTTCGGCTTCATCGCCGCGGAAGCGGACCTGGCCCGGATGCGCTGACGGCCAGGAATCATGGAGTACACTCGCGGCCCCGGAATTCAAAGGAAGGAGAGCACGATGATCATTCGGTCCGCCCCTGCGCTCATCGCCGTCGCCGCCCTCACCGCATTCGCACTCACCACGTTCGCCCAGCCCCCGAAGGAATGGGGCATCCACGACATGAACCGGCCGCAACCGAAGGTGATCGAACCGGGCACCGCGAGCACGCCGGACCAGCCGGGAAAGCCGCCGTCCGATGCGACCGTGCTGTTCGACGGCAAGGACCTCTCGCGCTGGCGCGCGGACAAGGACGGCGGGCCCGCGGGCTGGAAGGTCGAGAACGGCTACATGGAAGTCGTGAAGGGCACGGGCGGGATCCACACCGAGCAGGGTTTCGGCGACGTCCAGCTCCACATCGAGTGGCGCACGCCTGCGCCGCCGCACGGCGAGGGGCAGGAACGCGGCAACAGCGGCGTGTTCCTGATGGGGCTCTACGAGGTCCAGGTCCTGGACTCCCATGGCAACCAGACCTACCCGGACGGCCAGGCCTCGGCCCTCTATGGACAGTTCCCGCCCCTCGTCAACGCGACGCGGGCGGCCGGCGAGTGGCAGACGTACAACATCATCTTCCATGCGCCGCGCTTCGGGGCCGACGGCGCGCTCCAGCGCCCGGCGCGCGCGACGGTGATCTTGAACGGTGTCCTCGTCCAGGACGACCAGGAGCTGACCGGGCCCACCGCCCACAAGGCACGGCCGCCGTACAAGGCGCACGCGGCCAAGCTGCCGCTCGGCCTCCAGGACCACGGCGACCCCGTGCGGTTCCGCAATGTGTGGGTCCGGGAGCTGGGCGAGGGCCGCTAGGGCCTCCGGCGGGGCCCTCCATGCCGCGGCTGTACATTCTCGGCGCGGCCGGGTTCGTGGCCTCGCTCGCGATCTTTCTCGCCGTTGCCCACGCCTACGGTTGCACGCGGATCGGCGGCCTTCTTTCCCAGCACGTACTCCGCGAAGGCGGGAGACGTCCTGGCCCTCAGACGCGGCGTTGAATACCTGGTCCACGGCGCATCGTGGATTGCTCCGCTGCTCGTCCTGGGCACGGCTGTCTCCTGGAAGCGGCGCGCCACCCCGCGCTCCGCGCTCCTCGTGCTCGGCCTGCTTCCCGAACGGTGGGTTGTGCTGTTGGAGCTGGTGGACCGGTAATCCGCCGGCCGAACGGCGTCGAGGGAGGGAGAGGTCATGAGCGCGGCCGTCAATCCGCAAGTCATCGGCGAGCACATCCGCCGGCTGCGATCTGACCGTGGGCTGTCCGTGCGGGCCTTCGCCGCCCAGACCGGGTTCTCCCCGAGCTTCATCTCGCAGCTCGAGAACGGTCAGGTCTCGCCGTCCCTGGGATCGCTGCAGAAGATCGCCGAGGCCCTGGGCGTGACCCTGGGCGAGTTCTTCGCCACCGCGGAGACCGGAGAGGAGCCGCTGATCGTCCGCGTCGCGGATCGCAGCCGAATGGACAGCACTTGGACCGATGCGCACATCGAAGCCCTCGGCGCCATGGCGCGCAGCCGCCGCCTGGAGCCCGTCCTGGTGATCTTCGGCCCCGGCGGCAAGAGCGGACAGCATCCCCACGCCCCCTCCCGCGAGGAGTTCGCCTTCATCGTGACGGGCGAGGTCACGCTGACCCTCGCGGACGAGGAGAGCGTGATGCGCCCTGGAGACGCGGTGACGCTGCCGGCCCAAGCGCCGCGACTCTGGGAGAACCGCACTGGTGCGATCGCGGAGATCCTGATCGTCTCCTCGCGGACGCCGAATTAACCCGACTCTTCCAAACACAGTTGCCCGCTCCGTTCAGCCCGACCGACCGGATCGTTCAGTACCGTTAAACTCCATTAAATGAAGTACTTGACGCCATGACGGCCCTTGCCTACAATGCCCGGCTCATGAACTTGGGAAGGAGGCTCCCCTGATGAACCGTGCCTGGGCCGTCGCCGCGTTGTCCGCCGCCTGTCTCGCGGGCTGTAGCTCCAACACCCCGACGCCAACGTGCTCGTCGTCGAATCCAGGGCCCGTTAGACCTAACATGAGGTGATTCATGCGCCGTTTGGTCGCTTTCGCCATCATTGCTGGGACTGTCGCCTGCGGGGGGGGCAGTACCGCTCCCACGACACCGGCGACTCCAGCGCCGACCCCGGTTCCCACTGCCACACCCAACCCATTCGCGGCGGCTTGCGGCAGTCCGCTACCTGCGTTCGCCGACTCTTACGGGTTCGGCATCAAGGTCCAGCTCGAGCCGACGCCGGGCAAGAAGATCCTGAACGCCAGCCCGATCGTGAAGAACGCCGACTACTGCACGGCGGCGGGCCTCGGCGGCCGCATCATCTGCAACACTCGGAACGAGAACGCCCCCGAGCGCGTGCCCTGCGACAACTACCTCTCCGGGATCGCCGACAACGGGCAGCCGGGGCCGAACTGGTTCGAGGACATCGACAACAACGGCAAGCTGGTGAAGTGCGGCGAGCCCAACACGCACTGCGACCTCAAGCCGGAGAACCAGTACCTGCTGGACGTCTATGCCCCCGGCAGCTACGTCGCCTGCGGGGGCAAGGGTTCTCCCGGCACCTGCGGGGTGTGCGTCCTGGCGCCTTCGACCTGGGGGGAGATCCACAAGAACCCCTCCGGACTGTGCGGGCTCAGCTAGTCCGCTGAGCGCCGGGCGGCTAGGCGCCGCCCGATGCGAGCCCGGCCGCGATGGCCTTTCCGTAGAGCACCTGCAGGTGCTCACGGCTCAGCGTCGGCAGCGCGCGCGTGCCGCGCGCGAACAGGCCGAGGATCTCGCGGTCTTCGCCGGGCAGCGTGGCGCGCTCGCGGCGCGCGCGATCGTACTCGCGGACACGCTGGCGCTCCGCGGGACGAAGGCCGGCGAGCAGCGCCGCCTCCAGCGTCCTCAGCTCGTCCGCCTCGCCGGGGGCCAGCGTCGACGAGCCGCGCTTGGCGGCCGCGTAGCCGCGGCTGAACACCTCCGGCGGATCGGGCACGCTCCACACGTTCCTGGACATCACGAGCTCGATCGTCTCGCGCGAGAGGTGCGGAAGCTGTCCGGTGGCTCGTTGCAGCGCTTCCTGTATCTGCTGCTGGCGCTCGTCCTCCGCCCGCGGTGCCCGCACCCGATCCGGGTGCACGTACTCGTCGACCTTCGTGAAGACCACCAGGCCGACCTGCGTCACTACGGGCAGCCAGGTGCGCCAGGTGTTCACGGCCACGACCCCGGCGGCCGCGAAACCGGCGATCAGGACCAGCCGCTTCACCCACAGCCAGACGACACCGAAGACACTTTCGCCGGTCTCGTCCTCGTAAAGGTCCTCGATCTCCGATTCCTCCTCCGCGGAGGCCAGCCGCAAGCTCGGCTCGCTGACGGGCAGGACCGCCGGTGGGGCGCCGGGGCGCGCCGTGAGCCGCGCCACCCAGGCCGAGACCGCGCCGAGCAGGCCCTTCGGGGTCCGGGCGCGTCCATCCTCATCCGGGGCCGTGCCCCTGGCGGCCGCGCGCGACGAAGGCTCGCCGTCGATCGGCTTGAGCGGAATGAGCGGGATCCCGTCGTCGAGCCGCCCTCTCGGCGAGCTGGGCCCGGGCCGTGAGGCGGCCGCCTCCGCGAGCACTTCCTTGAGGGGCCGCCACTGCTGCGAGTTTGCCGTCTGGACCATGGCCTGGCCGTCGACGGCCCAGGTGCGAAGACCCTGCTCGTCCACCGCCAGCACGGTACCGTCACCGAGGCGTAGCTTGTACTCGCGAGGCATGGTTCCTCCCCAGGGCCAAAGCGCGGGCCAATGGTCGCGCCTGAGCCCCATGGGACGGAGTGCACGCTGTCACAGAGTGCACGCCATCACACCGGCAGGCAGTGTCCGGTGGAGGAAGCGGTTGCGCTCGGGCCGAGCCCGAACCTAGGAGGGCCGGCCGACCAGCGGAATCTGGGATCCGCAGCTCCGGTACGGCTGGAGCTGCCTGAACTTCTCCGGATCGACGGAGGGCCCGGTCCGGGCGCAGTGCTCGTCGAAGGCCTTCCTCAGGGCCGCGGCCACCTGATCGTCCGTCATCTGTTGAAGATCGGTGCGCTGGAGCATGAAGACCTGCCGGCCATCCTTGAAGAGGCCCATCGAGGGCGAGGAGGGCGGATAAGCGGCCATGTACTCCCGGGCCCGGTTCACCGCGTCGCGATCGACACCCGCGAAGACAGTGACGTTGCGGTCGGGAATCACCGAGTGCTGGAGGGCGAGCATCACCCCCGGGCGAGCGCTCCCCGCCGCGCAGCCGCAGATGGAGTTCACGACCACGAGGACCGTGCCCGAATGCGCTCCCAGGACCGCCTCCACCTGCTCGGGGGTCGTCAGCGGCTCGACGCCGACCGCGGCCAGCTCCTGCCACATGGGTGCGACCGCTTCCGGATCGTAGATCGATGTCAGGGCCATTGGCTCTCCTCTTGGGAACTAACGGACGCCAAGCGGAATCTTAGCAGCTTTGGCCGGCGTCAGCCGAGAGCGATCGCAATATCCGCGGCCGCTCACACACGCGGTTTGGTTGCGCACGCGCTCGGCGCTGGTGATTTCCTTCGCTTCCGCCGGGCTGAGCAGGGAGTAGTCGCAGCTGTCTCGGCCCTCCCGGCAATCCGACATGTTGCGCGCGCGGACCGCGACGTCCACTTCGGCCGCTTCCCGCGGGCTCAACCGGGACCGGTCGCACCCGTCCCAGCCGTTCGTGCAGTCCGAAACGTTGCGCTCGCGTCCGGCCCGCGCCACTTCCTTTGCTTCCGGCGCCGTGAGCTCGGAGTCCACGCACTGCCCCAGGCCGTCCTTGCAATTGGAGACGGCGCGGCGGCGCTGGGCCCGCGCCACGTCGGCGCGCTCCGGCTCGGTGAGGGTGGAGGGCTCACACGCGCCGATGCCGTCCTGGCAATCGGAGACATGGCGCTGATGCAGGGCCGCCGCGGCCTCACGGGCTTCCGATCGGGTGAGCCGTGACTGGTCGCAAGGGTTGAGGCCGGCCGTGCAATTCGACACGTTGCGATCGTAGGCGGCGACGGCCACCGTGATCGCCTCCGCTTCGCTGAGCTGCGATTGATCGCAGGAGGTCAGTCCGTTCCGGCAGCTCGACACGTTTCTCGCGCGCTCGACGCGGGTCACCTCGGTCAGTTCCGTCGGCGTCAGCCGGGAGCGCTCGCAGGACGGCCAGCCGCTCTTGCACGCATACACGTTGGCCGCTTGATCCGCCGTTCCGGCCAGCAGGAGGACGGGCAACGAGCTCAGCAAGGCGAGGTGCGCAACCACACGGAAACGCCGACCCGACACGAGGTCCTGCATGAGGTCTCCCCTCTCAACGGATTGAATGCTTTGGTGAGCTGTCGGAAGATGGGACGTGGTCGACAGCGCTCAGGAAAGCGCAGATACATCAGCAGGTTATTCTCGTTTCGACGACAAAGCAAGAACAAACTGGAGGTTCTCTCCGGCTCGATTCCTCTCGCAGAAGCCGCTCGACCCGCGTAGTATGGATGTCATGCACGAAGCGCGAGAGTCGCTGCCCGTCATTCGCTGGTGTTGGAAGGGCCAATCCGTCACGCCCGATGGCGCAGGAGTCAAATGCCCCAAGAGGCTCAACCAGCAGCAGGGCCGGCGCGCTGCGTTCGGGGTCCTGGCCGACAACGGGTGGGCCATGATCGACATCCAGCCCGATGATCGACTGGTCGTCATGGAGGCCCGCAAGCCTGGGCTCGACAAGGGCGACTTCGGTCCCCAGGTCGCCCAGGCGCTCCACGCCATCGGCTGGCCGATGGCCATTGCTGCTTCCCCGCAACGTAGCGCCGTAACGCGCGCGGCACCATTTGGTCACCGCGCGCCGCCCGCCGAAACGGTTCGGCTTGTGTTGTCGCGGGAACGAGCGTAGAGTGAGCATTCGGTAATTCGCTTTCCTGAGCGCTGTCGCCTAACGGCCCATCCCATCTCCCGACAGCTCACCAAAGCAACCCTTCGTTGAGGAGGCGTTCCATGACGGGCTTGGTGTCGAATCGCTGGACGGGTGTGGCCGCGCTGGCGGCTCCGATGTCGGTCGTCGCGCTCGTCTTCATCCTCCAGGGCTTTCCCTGGGCCGGTCTCGCGTGGGCGAGCCTGGCATTCTCGGCGGTCCTCTGGGGGACACTCGTTCCGATAGTGAAAGCGCGCGTTCAGCCCTCTCGGGCCGCTTTTCCGGCCGCAGGTCCGTGGAAATGAAGCGGGTCCCTGAGGCTTTGTAGCTCGCGGTAGTAATAGAGCGGCGTCGGACGTTTTCCCGTGAACCTCAGCCTCCTCAAGAAACCGATCTCTTCCGGGGCCGCATCGCCGCTCAGCGAAGGGTCACTAAGGAATTCCCTGAGGCCCGGCTCTTCATTGAAGGGTTGCTCGGGCTGCTTTTCGACGAACTCGAACTTCTTGGAGTCGCCGGGAGCCAGCCGCCGGTTCAGCACTATCTCCACGCCGAAGCTAGCAAGGTCGATGTCCCAGGATTCGATCAGCGGATCCAGGAAGGACACGCAATTTTCCGCCGAGAGGTTGAAGATGTCCGTGTCCAGGAACTCGAGGACGATCACTCGCATGTCTTCGTAGCTGCGGCGGCTCAGTCGTGCCACCAGGCGGACCCAGTTCTCGCTCTCAAGCTCCTCCTTGGCGACCCTCTTGACGACGTCCAGGAGCTTTTGCGTCACGAGACGTTCGAGCTCTCCGAAGGGCTGCTTCTCGAAGATCACGCGGACCTGTGGCCCTCGCGCGGGTGAGCACTTCTGGAGAATCAGTTCGCGAACCTCCTTGAACAAGGGCGCCGGCGGGTCACTCCAGCTCTTCTTGAGCTCCTCCTTTCGCTGGAGGTCGGCCAGCTTCGCCAGCTTCCCGGCCGGCAACTTCAATACCCGCGACATCTTGACGTAGATGTCGGTGCGGTCCGGCGCGGGCGGCATCTTCTTGCCGGCCAGAAGCTGGGAAATGTAGGATTCCGTGACCTGCGCGGCCTCCGCGAGGTCCTTCTGCTCGAGCCCCAGTTCCGTCAGGCGCTGTCGGATCAGTAGGCAAACGTCCACAGGGCCTCCATTGGATGAGGTCGAAGGCCCCACCCACGCCGGTTAACCAGATAATTTAACTCAAATGGCATGAGGCCGAATTGGCTTGACACGGCAAGTGAAGTTGACCTAAGCTAGTTAACTGTCTGAGGGTCCTTTTCAGGTCATCTTAAGTATACGTGGTTATCTGGAACGCCCCTTGGTCACGACCAAGGAGGTCCAAATGTTTGCACGCAGAGTCTCCATGCATCTGAAGCCAAATAGCGCTGCGGAGTACACGCGGCGGCTCGAGAAGGACATCATTCCGCTGCTTCGAAAGCAGAAGGGGTTTCAGGACGAAATCAGCTTCATCACCACTGGCGGCAAGGATGCCTTCGGCATCAGCCTGTGGGACCGAACAGAGGATGCGGAAGCCTACAGCCGCGCAACCTATCCAGAAGTCGCGAAGCTCCTCGCGTCGTTCATTGAAGGTACTCCTCAGGTCGAAACGTACGAAGTTTCCAACTCGACCTTCCACAAGATTCCGGCTGCCGTAACGCCCGCGAGCCGGTAAGTCTTTTCGCGCTGAGGGGGCGGGCCGGTCCGCTCCCTCAGTTCTGCGGCGCAGTCATCTGACGAAACGAAAGGAAACAGAACATGATGAAAGTACGTCCGCTTCACGATCGCCTGCTCGTCCGCCGCATCGAAGAGAAAGAGACGGCGAAGGGGGGCATCATCATCCCGGACACGGCAAAGGAGAAGCCTCAGAAGGGCGAAGTCCTGGCCGTCGGGAACGGCAAGATCCTCGAGAACGGCACCAAGATCGCCCTGGACGTCAAGGTGGGCAACAAGATCCTGTTCGGGAAGTACACGGGGACCGACATCAAGATCGACGGCGAGGAGGTCCTGATCCTCCGCGAAGACGAAGTCCTGGCCGTGCTGGCGTAATCGATTCTCAAGAAAGATAGAGGCC
This sequence comes from Acidobacteriota bacterium, assembly GCA_003222275.1. Classification (GTDB taxonomy): domain Bacteria; phylum Acidobacteriota; class Vicinamibacteria; order Fen-336; family Fen-336; genus AA32. The sequence continues at coordinate 11,535 of QHVJ01000067.1, forward strand.
GCACCAATGGCGAAGCAAATCACGTACGGTGACGAGTCCCGGCAGTCGATCCTCCGCGGCGTCAACCGGCTGGCGGACGCCGTCAGGGTGACCCTCGGCCCCCGGGGCCGCAACGTCGTCCTCGACAAGAAGTACGGCTCCCCCCTCATCACCAAGGACGGCGTGACGGTGGCGAAGGAGATCGAGCTCAAGGAACCCCTGGAGAACATGGGGGCGCAGATGGTGAAAGAGGTCGCGAGCAAGACCTCCGACGTTGCCGGCGACGGCACGACCACCGCGACGATCCTCGCCCAGGCGATCTACCGCGAGGGGAGCAAGAACGTGACTGCCGGCGCGAATCCCATGGAGCTGAAGCGGGGGATCGAGAAGGCGGTGGCGGCGGTTACCGAGGAGCTGAAGAAGCTGAGCAAGCCGGTCAAAGGGAAGATGATCGCCCAGGTGGGCACCATCTCCGCGAACAGCGACGAGACGATTGGCAACATCATCGCCGACGCCATGGAGAAGGTTGGCAAGGACGGCGTGATCACCGTCGAAGAGGCCAAGAGCATCGAGACCTCGCTCGAGGTGGTGGAGGGCATGCAGTTCGACCGCGGCTATCTTTCTCCCTACTTCGTGACGGATCCCGAGCGGATGGAGGTCGTGCTCGAGAACGCCCTCGTCCTCATCCACGAGAAGAAGATCTCCAACATGAAGGATCTCCTCCCTCTTCTCGAACAGGTCGCCAAGCTCGCCCAGCCGCTCCTCATCGTCGCCGAGGACCTGGAAGGCGAGGCCCTGGCCACCCTGGTCGTCAACAAGCTCCGGGGAACGCTGAACGTGGCCGCGGTCAAGGCCCCGGGCTACGGCGATCGCCGCAAGGCCATGCTGGAGGACATCGCGATCCTCACCGGCGGCAAGGCCATCACCGAGGACCTCGGCATCAAGCTCGAGAACCTCAAGATCGACGACCTGGGCAAGGCCAAGAAGATCACCATCGACAAGGACAACACCACGATCGTCGAAGGCGCGGGCAAGAAGAAGGACATCGAAGGACGCGTCAAGCAGCTCCGCACCCAGGTCGACGAGACGACCTCCGACTACGACCGCGAGAAGCTCCAGGAGCGGCTGGCCAAGCTGGTCGGCGGGGTGGCGATCATCAAGGTCGGAGCCGCTACCGAGACCGAGATGAAGGAAAAGAAGGCCCGCGTCGAAGACGCGATGCACGCGACCAAGGCGGCCGTGGAGGAGGGGATCGTCGCCGGCGGCGGCGTCGCGCTCCTGCGCTGCACCAAGGCCGTGGAAGCCGTGAAGGCCGAGGGCGACGAGGCGGTTGGGGTGAGCATCGTCAAGCGCGCCCTGGAAGAGCCGCTCCGTCAGATCGCGAACAACGCCGGGCACGAGGGGGCGGTGGTCGTGGGCAAGGTCCGCGAGCTGAAGGGCGAGGAAGGCTTCAACGCCCTCACTGATGAGTACGAGAACCTGGTCGACGCCGGCGTCATCGACCCGGCCAAGGTCGTCCGCTCCGCTTTGCAGAACGCGGCGTCGATCGCGTCTTTGCTCCTCACGACCGAGGCGATTGTCTGTGAGATCCCCGAGGATGGTGAGAAGACCCCGGCCGGCATGCCCGGTGGCGGTGGCATGTACTGAGGAGAACGTCGATGAGAACGAAGACCTTGTTCCTGGTGGCCACCGGGGCCGCGGGCGTCCTCCTCGGTGCGTCGTGGCAAGCGTCGTCGGCAGAGGCCCAGCACGGGACCCGCGACCAGCCCCTCGAGGGTCAGCGCTACGAGACCTTGCGCGCCCTGGCGAACCATCTCGACGAGACCGCCCGCGGTGCCCTCGAGGGCGCCGCGGACGAGTCTCATCGCGGAGCGTCATCCTCCGAAGAGGACCGGTTCCTGTCTTCGATCCGCGCCTTCGCGCGAGGCGCGGAGGATTTCCACCGCATGGTGGACGACTACTGGACGTCGGCCTTCGACGTGCCCGCGCAAGTGGACGCGCTCACGACGCAGGCTCGCCAGGTGAACGGCCGTATCCGCGCCGCGCACGCCCTCGAGAATTCCTATGACGATTGGGACGCCATTCTCGACGTGCTGGGGCGGATGAGCCTGCTTCTCGCCGGACGCGATGTCGAGGTGCCCCCCGCTCACGTCGTCGCGGCGCTGTCGGGCTCGCGCCTCCAGGAATTCCGCCAGCTCGCGCGTGAGCTGGATGTCAGTGCCACCCAGGCCCACGAGCGGGCGAAGCGGGACGTGGGCGAGTACCGGAGCCGCGGCCAGCAGTTCCTGGGAGAGCTGTACTACTTCGAGGTGCAGAGCCGCGAGCTCCACGGCCGGGCGGACGCGGCCCAGGTCCATCCGCAGCAGATCGGGCCCGTGGTCGACCGCCTGCTGGAGGAGGCCCGGCGGGCGGATCGCAGGATGCGAGACGCTCGAGTGTTCACGTCCGTCTGGGACGACTCGGGCCGCACCATCACCCTCCTGCGCCGAATGGCCGGCCTGGTGCGGTCATGACCCTCCCGTTCATCATGGTGAGCCCGCCGGGAGCGCCGAGCAACCCGCGCAACGGGCCCCTGACCCCGTTTCACGTCGCCTCCGTGGCCTTCCAACGGGCGCGGCAGCTCAAGAACGGCGCGCGGCCTCGCGTGGATTCTGCTTCCCGCAGCCCGACGCGCCTGGCCCTGCTCGAAGTGTTGGCGGATACCGTCCCCTGGACGGTGCTGGCGTTGCCTCCGGCGGCAGAGTAGCGCCGCCGCGAGATCGCGGGAATCACGATCCCTCGGCTCGCGGGAAGTCCGTCCGACGGATCGCATCGGCGGCCGCAGTAGACTCTAGGTCCATGGATCCCGGCCTCCGGCGGATCGTGTTGGCGCGGCTCGAGGCGGACGGCTCCCTCGGCGACGGGTGGGGCGACCTCGTCCTCGGCGCCCTCGAAGGCCACGACGGCCTCGAGGCGCAGTTGGCGGGGAGCTCCGCCTCGCCCCGGCCGCTCGCGGCGCCGGCGTCCCCGGCGCCCGCCGGCGCTTTCCTGCGCTCGGTCGCCGTCGAGGGGTTCCGCGGCATCGGCCGCGCGCAGACCCTGGAGGTGGCGCCGGGCCCCGGTCTCACCCTCGTCGTGGGGCGCAACGGCTCCGGCAAGTCGAGCTTCGCCGAAGGCCTCGAGGTGCTCCTCACCGGCGACAGCCTGCGCTGGAAAGAGCGCGCCGCCGTCTGGCGCGACGGCTGGCGGAACCTCCATCATCCCGCGGCCTCCCTGAGCGCCACCTTTCTCGTGGAAGGCGAGCCGCAGCCGTGCGTGGTGTCGCGTCGATGGGAGGGCGAGGCGGCCTTCGAAGTCGCCGAAGTCGCGGTCGCCCTCCCTGGCCGGCCGAAGCGCGACCTCGACTCCCTCGGCTGGACCGCTGCGCTGCGCACCCATCGCCCGTTCCTGTCCTATAACGAGCTGGGCTCGCTCCTCGACGAAGGACCCTCCAAGCTCTACGACGCCCTCTCCTCAATCCTCGGTCTCGAGGACCTCGTCGAAGCCCAGGGCGCGCTTCAGGAGGCCCGCCGGTCGCGGGAGAAAGCCCTCAAGGACGCGACGGAGGGGCGGGGTCGGCTCCTCGAACGGCTGCGGGAGGTCGACGACGAACGGGCGCGACGCGTGATGGCGGCCATCGAGGGCAAGGAATGGGACCTCGGCGCGGTGGAAGCGGTCCTCGGCGCCGCCGGCTCCGCGCCGGCGGGCACGGCGGAAGCCGAGGTGCTACGGGCGATCGCGAGCCTGGAGCCGCCCGACCCGGCTCGCGTGGCGGAAGCCGTGGCCGAGATGCGCGAGGCGGCGGCGGCGCTCACCTTTGCCGAGAGCACGCCCGCCGCCCGATCCCGCGACGCGGCGAAGCTCCTCGAACTGGCCCTTGCCTTCCACGCGGCTCATGGCGACGGCGACTGCCCGGTCTGCGGGCAGGAGCTCGCCCTCGACCGCGCCTGGGACAAGCGGCAGCGGGCCGTCATGGCGCGCCTTCGGGAAGCGGCGCGGGAGGCGGAGGCCGCCCACGAGCGAGCCGAGGCCGCCCGGCGGCGATGGGAAGACCTGGCGATCCTGAAGGGCGAGGCGCTCCAGCGTGCGAGCGAGGTCGGGCTGGACCTGCGCGAGCTGGTCGCTGCGTTGGAGGTGTGGGTCCGGGCGCAGTCGATCGAAGATCTAGGGAACCTCGCCGACCACGTGGAATCGGCGAGCGGCCCGCTGCGCAAGGCGGTCCTTCGCCTGCGGGAGGCCGCGCGCGCCAAGCTCGAGCGCAGGGAGGACGCCTGGCGTCCAGTGGTGGCGGAGGTCGCCGGTTGGCTGGCCGGCGCCCGCGACGCGGCGCAGGGAGCCGTGCACCTCAAGCGTCTCAAGCCCGCGGAGGCTTGGCTCAAGAAGGCCGCCGCCGGGATCCGCGACGACCGCTTCGGGCCCATCGCCGAAAAGGCGGCGGGGATCTGGGAGCGCCTCCGCCAGCAGAGCCACGTGGAGCTGGGACGGATCCAGCTCACGGGCGACGGCACCCGCCGCCGCGTGGTCCTCGACGTCACCGTCGACGGCGTCGCGGGCGCCGCCCTCGGCGTGATGAGCCAGGGCGAGCTGCACTCCCTCGCCCTCAGCCTGTTCGTCCCGCGCGCCACCCTCCCCGAGAGCCCGTTCCGCTTCATCGTGATCGACGATCCCGTCCAGTCCATGGACCCGGCCCGGGTCGACGGCCTGGCCCGGGTCCTCGAGAGCGCTTCCGCGGACCGCCAGGTCGTGGTCTTCACCCACGACGACCGCCTCCCGGAAGCCGTGCGCCGACTCGACATCGCGGCCGAGATCCTCGAGGTGACGCGCCGGGAAGGGTCGGTCGTCGAGCTGCGCCGGTCTCTCGATCCCGTCGGGCGCTACCTCGAAGACGCCCTCGCCGTCGCCGGCACAGCCGGGCTCCCTTCCTCCGCCGCCGCGCACGTGGTGCCGGGCCTGTGCCGGCTCGCCCTCGAGGCGACGTGCATGGAGGTGGTGCGGCGCCGGCGGCTGACCCGCGGAGAGGCTCACGCCGCGGTCGAGAGGACGTTGAGCGAGGCGGGGCACCTGTCCGGGCTCGCCGCCCTCGCCCTGTTCGACGACGTCGAGCGAGGCGGGGAGGTGCTCGAGCGCCTCCAACGCGAAGCGGGAGCCTCTCTTGCCGACGCGTTCCGGCGCTGTGACGAAAGCGGTGAGATCCCGCCGGAAGCCGCGGTCGACCTCGTCCGCCTGGCGAGCAAGCTCACCGCGTGGCTCCGGGGGCTGAGTTGAGAAGAGGCGGCGATACTCCTCGCATCGTGCTGAGCCTGGCCCGCGGCATGCTCGGGCGCGTGGACCCGGACACCGCGGGCTTGTGGCCCCGAGCCTCGGCCCTGCTGGCGTGCCGGGCCCTCGAGACCACCATGCACCGGTTGTGGGAGCGCCGCACGCTCGATCTTCAGGGCCGCTCGATGAGGGTTCAGCTCATCTGCCTGCGGACCTACCTGGGAGACGCGGACCTCGCTGCCCGTGCCGGTCATGCCTGGTCGGCCCTGAGCCGGGCGTGCCACCACCATCCCTACGAGCTGGCGCCGACCGCGGCGGAGCTTCGGGGCTGGCTCTCCGTGGTCGAGGAGCTGATCCAGAAGGCCGACTGAGTTACCGGGCCTCGCCGGTTGTCGCTCGCACTTTGCGTTCGAAGCTAGAATCAATCACCGATTGTTCAGTCCCATCGTTTGACGCCGCACTGGAGGAGCTGTAATGAGAATCACTTGCCTCCCTGCATCCGTCGCCGTGTTCGCGCTGACCCTGGCGGCCTGCCAGCCTCAGCCGTCCCCTACGCCTGCGGCTACCCCCGAGGCCGCGCCATCTGCTCTCCCGGAGGCCGACGCGGCCGCGCTCCGGGCGCTTCTGGATCGCTGGCAGCAAGCCGCGCGGGCCAAGGACTGGCCAGCGGTGGCCGCCACCTACACCGAGGACGGCATGTTCATGCCGCCCAACGGGCCGTCCGTCAGGGGCCGGGCGGCAATCGAGGCGTGGTTCAAGGCGTTTCCGCCGATGTCGGAGATCACGGTCACGCCCGGGGAGATCGACGGCCGGGCCGATGTTGCTTACGATCGGGGGACCTACTCCTTGGCGTTCGCCTCTCCCGCCAAAGGGCAACCGGCGAGCGACAAGGGCAAATACGTCGTGATCTCCCGGAAGCAGGCAGACGGTTCGTGGCTGATCGCGATCGACATCTTCAACTCGGACGTTCCGCTGCCGTCATCGAAACCGTAGCCCTTCACCAAGTGGCACCGTCAGGACGAGGCGGTCGGCCAGCCCGCCCGCCGTAACGCGGTCAGAACCGCGGGACCAGATCGTCGGGTATCCCCAGCCCCGGCCCCCGGATGCCGGCGGGCCGGATGTAGCCGTCCGTCACGTCGAAGATCCCCGGGAAACGCTCCGTCCACGGCTTGTTGGCGGCGGGGACGTACTGCCGGGCGTTGGCCTCGATCCCGGCGACGGCGGGAACGTGGGCCGAGATGCCGACGGAGTGGATGAGCGACGCGCCCGGACAGGTCAGATCCTGGACGCACAGGAACATGCCGTACTTCCGGGCCGCGGCCGCCATCAGCATGGCCTGGCTCTGGCCCTTGCACGCCTTGAGGGCCACGCCGTTGTAGCCCATCGCGCGCGCGAGCCGCAAGCTCTCGAGCCCGGTCAGCGATTCGTCGATGACCACGGGGCGGAGCCGGGCCGCCTCGTGCATGACGTTCGCGCGGTCGGCCTCGAGGTCGCGCGCCGTCGGCTGCTCGACGTAGAGGATGCGCGCGAAGCCTTGCGGGGCGCCGGCGCGGACCTGGCGCAGGAAATCGAGCACGTAGCCCACGTTCGGGCAGCGCTCGTTGAAGTCCAGGCAGTACTTCCAGTCCGCCACGCCGCGGCGCGCCTGGGTGTCGGCCGTCACCCGGTCGATGCGGAGCGTGCGCTCGACGTCCCCCCGCAGGTCCTCGCCGCTGAGCTTGATCTTTATACGCACGAGGCCGTTGAACTGGATCCACTCCGGCAGCGTCTCGGGGAGGCCGTCGCCGATGGGCTGCTTCACGTCCTTCGCCTCGAGAGGATCCAGCCCGCCGACGCTGTGGAAAAGTGGGATCCGCTCCTGCGGCTCGCGAAGCAGGTAGCGGTCCAGCCGGTCGCCCTTGAACTCGCCTCCGAGATAGCGCGAGAGGTCGTGGGTCATCAGGTCGGGACCGTAGGTGGCGTAGACGTTCCGGCGGTGGACCTTGCCGAAGGCGTCGTGGAGGGCCGCGTCGAACGCGCTCCCGACCACGAGCGTGCACAGCTTGGGGATGGGCTGGTCGAGCTTCAGGTCGCGGGAGACCTCCGCCGCGGCCGTGAGGTACGCCGGCTCGAGGACGAGAGCGAGGTCGAGAGGATGTCCGACCTCCGTGCACCGCCCGGCGATGCGTGCGATCCGCTCGGCCAGCGCCTTCATGGCCCTCAGGGTCGACTCGTAGGGCATCGTGGGCGAGGGGAACGCCCACATGTTGCCCAGGGTCATGGACCCGAATCCCCAGGCAACCTGCCCGCCGCGCGTCTCGACGCGGCAACGCACGTTGAGGATCGTGACCTTGTCCACGATGCGGCCGCCGAACTTGTACGGCGCGCGATACACCCAGTCCTCGTATGCGTGACGGACCTCGGCGATGCGCACGTCGGTGGCACGCGGGGCGGCGATGGCCAAACCGCGCCGCCCCGCCCTGGCAAACGGCGCGGCGGCCGCGAGCCCGAGGAAACCGCGCCGCGTCAACCTCGCGGGGCCGCTCCCTCTCCGGCGTAGGCCCGGGCCAGGCCCGCCTTCAAGAAGGCCAGGTCCTGCGCCGCCGCCGCGAGCGAGTTCTCCCGCTTCACCCGCGGCGGGCCGGGTATCTCGTACTCGATGTGGAGCGAGACCGGCCCGTGGAAGCCGCCCCGGGCCAGCGCAGAGAAGAACTCCTTCCAGTCCACCATCCCCTGGCCGAGCGGGCAGTTGCGCTGCTCCCAACCCTTCGGCCCCTTCTCCCAGAAGAAGTCCTTGACCGCGACCATCTTCAAGCGAGGGGCGATCAGGTTGAGGACGGCGCGCCAGCCACCGTCGCCGCCTTCCACCACCGCGTGCCGGACGTCGAAGTAGTAGCCGACCCACCGCGGGTCGAGGGCCTCGATGACGCGGGCGATGTCCCAGACGGGCCCGCCGAGGTAGCCGGCGTGGTTGTGATAGCCGAGCTGCACGCCGCACTCCGCCGCGAGCGCAGCGAGGCCTCGCAGGTCTGCCGATGCGCTCTCCAGCTCCTTTCGAACGTCCACGAATGCGTAACGGTAGTAGCCCGGCTTGAAGAAGCGAACCTGGTGGTGCCCGGCGGTTTCGAGGATCGGGCGGGCCGTGGGATCGGCGGCGGAGAGCAGGCCCGTCGTGATCATCGGGACCTCGAGGCCCTCCTCGCGCACGACGGCCAGGAACGGCGGAAGGTCCACGGCGGCGCGCTCCGGGACCACGTGCCCGCCCGGCCGGACCGTCAGGTCGACGCCACCGAAGCCGAGGGCGGCGAGGGCGCGCCCCAGCTCGCCTGCCGGAAGGTCCGGCAAGAGCTTCGAGAAAAGGCAGAGCGTGCCTCGGAAGCCAGACAGTGCTAGACCTGGGCCCTCGGCATAGGGGGCCATCGAGGCGTGAGCGCGGGCGACGAGCGCGCCGGCGGTCCCCGTGACGGCCGCGCTCAGGAAACCACGCCGGCTCAGGACGTCCACGCGTGAATCCTATCTCGCGGCTCGGACGCTCGCACCGGGTTGTGGTAGTACTTCGAGTGTCCGTCCGTGGTCAAGGAGGTTCACCATGCCACCCTTCACCCGCCGGCAATTTGGCCAAGCCGCGGCCGCGGCCTGGATCGGCACCGCCGTCGGCGCCCGCCGCGTGCTCGGCGCCAACGACCGCATCCGCGTGGGATTCGTCGGCCTCGGCAATCGCGGCGACCAGGTCCTCGACGCCTTCCTGAAGCACCCCGACGCCGAGGTCGTGGCGCTTTGCGACCTGTACCAGCCCTACCTCGATTTCGCCGCCCAGAAGGTGGGCGGACAGCCGCGGCAGTTCAAGGACTACCGGAGGCTCCTCGAGCTGAAGGACCTCGACGCGGTGGCGATCAACACCCCCGATCACTGGCACGCGCTGCAGATGATCCACGCGTGCGAGGCGGGCAAGGACGTGTATGTGGAGAAGCCGCTGTCGCTCGTGGTGAGCGAAGGGCGCGCCATGGCCGGCGCGGCGCGGCGCTTCGGCCGCGTGGTGCAGGTGGGCCTGCAGCGCCGCTCGTCGGCGTTCGTGCGCGAGGCGGCCGAGCTCGTGCGCGGGGGCGCCATCGGGAAGGTGACCGTGGTCCGCTCGTTCCACATCCAGAACGAGTGGCCGAAGGGCATCGACGCGCCGCCGGACGAGGCGCCGCCCGCCGACTTCGACTGGGAGACGTGGCTCGGTCCGGCGCCGAAGCGCCCCTACAACAAGAACCGCGCCTTCTACCGGTTCCGGTGGTTCTACGACTACTCCGGCGGGCAGCTCACGAACTTCGGCGTGCACTACATGGACGTCGTCCACCGCGCGCTCGGCCACGACGCCCCGCTCGCCGTCACCGCGATGGGGGGCAAGTTCGCCGTCGAGGACAACCGCGAGATACCGGACACGCTCGAGGTCCTCTGGCTCTATCCGGGCGGCACCCTCGTGAGCTTCTCCCAGTACAACGCCACCGCGGCGCCGGCAGGGCTGAAAGGCGCCGAGATCGAGTTTCGCGGCACCAAGGGCACGCTCTACCTGCGCGGGAACGGATACGAGGTC
>QHVJ01000289.1 GCA_003222275.1 Acidobacteriota bacterium
TGCGGAAGTCGGCCCCGTCGAGCGTGGTCGTCTCGTCTATCTTCCCCGTGAGGAAGCCCTTTCCGAGAGGGCTGAATGGAACGAAGCCGATTCCAAGCTCCTCGAGCGCCGGCAGCACTTCCTTCTCGGGCTCGCGGTACCAGAGCGAATACTCGCTCTGGACGGCGGTGACGAACTGGACCGCGTGCGCGCGACGAGTGGAGGCCGAAGTGCTTGACCGTGCCCTCTTGGATGAGTTCTTTGACCGCTCCTGCCACCTCTTCGATCGGGACCTCGGGGTCCACACGATGCTGGTACAGGAGGTCGTTCGCATCGACCCTCAGGCGCCTGAGCGAACCTTCGGCGGCTTCCTTGATGTGCGCTGGTCGGCTGTCGAGGCGACTCCACCTCGCCTCGCCGTCGACTGCTGGCGCCCATCCGAACTTCGTCGCGATCACGACCTTTCCACGAAACGGAGCAAGCGCTTCTCCGACCAGCTCTTCGTTGGCTAACGGGCCATAGACCTCGGCCGTATCGAAGAACGTAACGCCTCGATCCACGGCCGCGTGGAGCAGAAGGATCATCTCCTTCCGGTCCGGAATCGGGCTGTAGGACCAGCTCATTCCCATGCAGCCGAGCCCGAGCGCCGACACCTCGAGGCCGCTCTTCCCAAGAGTGCGTGTCTTCATCAGTAATGCTCCCAGGCCACTCTCCAGCGCTCGTCCGGGCGGGCCGACTTCACGATCAGCTGATTGCCGGACAGCTCGAAGGAGCGGACCAGGTCCTTGCCGACGAGGCTCCGGACCAACCCTCCCTCGACCTGATAGGTGAAGGTGCGGGAGGGCGCGTCGATCTCATATCTGCCGAACGTGGCCTCGTAGCCGCCCTGCGCGTACGGCACCGGGCCGGTAGCCGCTCCTGCTTGCGGGTGTCGATACATCACTTGGACCGACACGCGACCTTCACGGGTGAACACGAGCGATCCTGTGCAGTCGGCTCTCTGCACCTTCCCGTCCGCGCCTGGTTCTTCGAGCCAGACCAGCCGCCAGGCCCCGATGAACCGTTCCCGAATGCCCTCGCTGCCTGCGCGATCCTGGCCGGATAGAGCCGAGCCCGAAAGCGTCGTCAGGGCGAAGAGCAGGAGAACGACGCCGTGTCTCCCTTGCGCATGGGCCTCACGGGCGCAGCAACGTCTTGATGGCGCGGCGCTCGTCCATTGCGCGGTAGCCCTCCGCCACCTGGTCAAGAGGCAGCGTCAGGTCGAAGACCTTCCCGGGGTCGATCTTCCTGTTCCACACCAGCTGGATCAGCTCGGGCAGGAAGCGGCGCACAGGTGCGGGGCCGCCGTGGAGGCGGACGTGCGTGTAGAACAGCTCCTCGCCGTTGAGGTCGACTCCATGCGGAACGCCGACGTAGCCCACCGAGCCGCCCGGCCGCGTGGCACGGATCGCCTGCATCATCGATTCCTGGCTGCCGACGCACTCCAGCACGGAGTCGGCGCCGACGTCGTTGGTCAGATCCTTGATGCGAGCGACGCCCTCGTCGCCGCGCTCGGTCACGATGTCGGTTGCGCCGAACTCGCGGGCGAGCTTCTGCCGCGAGTCGTGACGGCTCATCGCGATGATCCGCCCGGCGCCCATCTGCTTCGCGGAGAGCACGCCGAGAAGACCGACCGCGCCGTCACCGACAACCGCGACGGTCGTACCCGGCTTCACGTTCGCCGCAACCGCCGCGAACCAGCCGGTGCCCATGACGTCCGAGAGCGTCAGCAGGCTCGGGACCAGGTCGTCCGAGGGAACCTCAGGAGTGGCGACCAGGGTGCCCTCCGCGAGCGGGACGCGCAGCCGGCCCGCCTGCGCGTCCCCGACGAACACCTTGTGCTGACACGACGACTGATAACCGGCCTTGCAGTTTGGACACGTGTTGTCCGAGGCGAAGAACGAGCCGATCACGAATTGGCCGGGCTTGACCGAGGTGACCGCGCGGCCGACCTCCTCGACGATGCCGCAGTACTCGTGCCCCATCGGGGTCGGCTGGGCGACGGGGCTGATGCCGCGGTAAGGCCACAGGTCGGACCCGCACACGCAGGTCGCCGACATCCTGATGACGGCGTCCGTCGGCTCGATGATCTTCGGGGCGTCGCGCTCCTCGAAACGCACGTCGCCCGGGGCGTAGAGAACGGCTCCTCTCATGGCGTGACTCCTGTCTCCTCCTACGAGTCCATCGCTGCTAGCGCACGGTGTAACCGCCATCCACCGGGAGGGCGTGGCCGATCACAAAGCTGGAGGCGGGGCTGCACAGCCACAGCACCGCGTCGGCGATCTCCTCGGCACGGCCGAGGCGCCCCATCGGCACTTCCTTCATCAATGCAGCCATGGCCTCCGGCTGGGTCTCCAGCATGCCCATGACCATGGGCGTTTCGATGATGCCGGGGCAGACCGCATTGATGCGGATACCCTTGGCCGCGTATTCGAGCCCGGCGCTCTTGGTCAGACCGACCACGCCATGCTTGGAGGCGTGATAGATGCCCCGTTCTGCGATCCCGACGAGCCCGCCGAGCGACGAGTTGTTCACGATGGCGCCGCTGCCTTGTTTGCGCATCTGCAGCAGTTCGTGCTTCATGCAGTTCCAGACGCCGCGCAGATTGACCCCCATCACGAAGTCATAGTCCTTGGGATCGGCATCGGCGGTCTCGGCAACTGGGCTCTGCACACCGGCATTGTTGAACGCCATGTCCAATCGCCCGAAGGTGGACACGGTCTGCTTCACCATCGCCTCGACCTCATCGAGGTCGGCAACGTCGCAACGGATGCCAAGTGCCTTGTGGCCTGCGGCAACAAGCGCGTCTGCGGCGGCGCGCGCTCCATCCCCATTCACGTCCGCCAACGCAACCGCGGCTCCCGCCTCGGCGAAGGCTTTGGCGGTGGCCAGTCCCATGCCGGAGGCCGCTCCAGTCACGAGCGCGACTTTGTTTTCGAAAGAACACCTCATGACTTCATTCCTCTCCGTCACGCCTACTCGAGCCGCTCGATCGTCACTCGGAGCGGGCCGGGCGCGCTGAAGGCTTCGACGCCCGAATCGATCCGGGCCAAGACAGTGATGCCGGGGGCGGGGATCCTCTGCCCGTCGTGACGGTAGAAGACCGCCACGTCGGGGCCTGGAGGCCAATAGACCACGTCCCCGACTTCGTAGGTACGCGCCCCTTCTCCGTCCCCCGACAGCGCCCTCGGCAAATGGCCGAACTTCTCCCGCTTGAAGAGGTCATCCATCGTCAGCGTCATGGGCATGAGGGACACGAAGTCCCGTGCGGTTGCGCTGTCGACCAAGGTGGCGGTGGCGACCTTGCCGCCGACGGTCAGTTTCAGTCTCATGATCGACCCTCGATTTGCGGGCGGCGGCGCTCCCGGCCGCTTCTCCAAGACGCTCTTCACGACCGGAAGCGCCGAGAACACGTTCGGCCAGCCGGCATAGAAGGCCAGTTGCGCGAGCGTTTCCGACGCCTCTGTCTTCGTCAGCCCGTTGTCCATCGCCCTGTTCAGGTGAAACGTGATCTGCGCGACTTGGCCCGTGGCCACCAGCGCGCTGACGGTCGCCAGGCTGCGGTCGCGAGGCGCCAGGGCGGGCCGCAGCCAGAGGTCGCGGAACAGGAGGTCGGTGGTGTACTGCACGACTCCCGGCGCCACTTGACCGAAGTCCTCCGCTACGCGCGCAGCCCGCTGCGCCTCGGCGGCTTCGTCGAGCGGAAGACGCGGCCCCGATGCCGGAGGGAGCTGGTCGCTTCCGATGGTGCGTCCGGCAAACACATCCTTCGCGACCGCGGCCGCGGCCATGGCGTTCGCCCAGCCCGAGTAGAAGGCGAGATGAGTGATGATCTCCGACAGCTCCGCAGGTCGGAGGCCGTTGTCGAGGGCGAGGTTGAGGTAGAACGGCAGTTCGACCGTCTGGCTGCGGGCGACCAGGGCGGCCAACGTCACGATGCTGCGGTCCCGGGGCGAAAGGCCGGGGCGTTTCCACAGATCGCCCAGGAGCACCCGTTGCGTGTATCCCTCGAGTGCCGGGGAAACCGCCCCAACGTCACCAAGCCTCGGCGCGACCGAGGGCAGAGCCGAAGGTCCTGGCGCAGAGGCCGTCTTGCCGTACTGCTCGTCGCTCACCTTTTCCATCCATTCCACGTTCTTGCCGTCGAGGGACTCCTGAATCGCGATGTGCGTCATGCCACTGGTGGCGGTCGCGCCGTGCCAGTGCTTCACCCCCGGCGGCGTCCAGACCACATCGCCCGGCCTGATCTCCTGCTTCTCTCCGTTCCATTCCTGCACCCAACCCGTGCCGGCGGTCACGATCAGGGTCTGGCCGAGGGGGTGGGTGTGCCATGCGGAGCGCGCACCGGGCTCGAAGCTCACGTAGGCGCCGGACACCCGGGACGGCGCCTTGGGCTGGAACAGCGGGTCCACGCGTACTGAACCAGTGAAGTACTGGTCCGATCCCTTGTTGGAGGGCTGGGACCCGCTTCGGGTGACCGTCATGCCCTGGGGCTCCGCCGACGCCGTCCCGGCGGGGCCCAGCAGGAGTGAGAGTGCGGTGGCCGTGAATCGCGTCGTTCTTGAACTCCTGGGCACGATTGGCTCATGCGACCCGCGGTTCGCGCAGGAGGTGGCGGGCCCCGTGCCCGAAGGCTGCGAACCACTGCGGTTGATCTCCATCTGGCCTCCTCCTCTGCCGGCCGCTCCGCCAGCGCCCAGAACCAAAGATAGTCATGGCCGTGCCTGTCGTCTAGATGGTAAAAACTGGATAAGCTAGTGAGGTGAATTCACCAATACCGAGGGACGAACTCACCGTTCTCGCCTCGTTCGCCGTTGTGGCGGACGAGCGGAGCTTCACGAAGGCTGCTCTCAAGCTCGGCGTCAGCAGGTCCGCGATCAGTCACTCGATACGCACGCTCGAGGAGCGTCTGGGACTGCGCCTCCTCGCGCGCACGACCCGCAGCGTCGCGCCTACGGACGCCGGAGAGCGCCTGCTCGCACAGCTTCGTCCCGCGCTCGAAGGGATCGCGTCTGCAATCACCGACGTCGGCCGACTGCGTGCGAAGCCGGCCGGCACGGTCCGCCTCGTCGCGTCGCCGATGGCGATTGCGGCCATCGTGTGGCCCAAGCTCGCGAAGTTCGCCCGCACCTACCCCGATGTGGTGCTCGACATCAGCACCGAAGGCGACAGCCGCCCCGATCTGGTCGCGGAGCGCTTCGACGCCGGCATCCACCTCGGCGAGTTCGTCGAACGCGACATGGTGGCCGTCAAGGTCAGCGGCCAACAGCGCGCGGCCATCGTCGCCGCTCCGGGGTACTTCGACTCGCATCCGAAGCCAAAGACGCCGCGGGACCTGACGGCCCATCGCTGCATGGGACACCGCATGAGTGCCCACGGGAGCGTGTACCGTTGGGAGTTCGAGAAACGCGGCAAGCCCGTCACCGTCTCCGTTACGGGGCCCCTAATCTTCACCGACCCCGAGTTCACGCTCCGTGCAGCGTTGGACGGGTTGGGAGTGGCCTACATGTTCGAGGAGCACGTGGCCGACCACCTGGCCCGGCGCCAGCTCGTGCGGGTGCTCGAGGACTGGTGTCCGCCGTTCGACGGTTACTTCCTCTACTACCCGAGCCGGCGTCATCAACCACCGGCGCTGCAGGCGCTGGTGGACGCGCTTCGAGTGTGATCTACGTCCGCGACCGCCGCTTGCGTGGAAGCCGCAGCCGGGACGACGTCCGCCCGCTGACGGCATCCTCCGGCTCTGTGCAGGACGGGCTCACATGAGTTGTCCGCAGCTCGACCTTTCCTTCGGCGTGGTCGCGCATGGCACGGATCCCTGCCGACAGTTCTCGAAACAGGTGGCGCTTCTTGCGGGTCGTTGAACTCTCATTCGGCTCGCCCTCGACGACGGCTACAGCTTCTGGCCGCGGGGCAGCTGGCCACGGAGCAGGAAGGTCTTCGGATACTCCCCCTCTCCGCAGATCTTGAAGGAGCCAAAGTCCTTGTACCAAGCGCCCTCTGGAGCTTCCGGCTCCGACTCACGCCAGAGCTTGAGCTGATACAGGTCCTCGGCGCTGATCTCTCTTTCGCGCAGCCGCTCGACAGGTGCTCGCGCAAAGCCGGTGGAAGGTCCTTCCACCGTATCCTCGGCATCAGTCACCGAAGGTCAGGCGCGCCAGCTCTTCCTTGATTCGCTCAGCCTCACCGGCAGTCCGCTGTCTGTCTCCGGATATTCCTTCGCCATCTGGGCCGCGATCGCATTCAGGTTGTCGGTTGCCTGTTGGGGCGTCACCCCTGGCTTCAGCCGGCCAAGCACCGTCACCGACAAGGAGGTCCGGGTACGCAGGAATTCCTCCCCCCCGTTCACGATGGGTATCCAGTAGTCCGGCCAGACAAAGTGCTCCGTGCCGTGGAATCGCACGGATGCAACGCCCACCACCGTGAAGGGCTCCTTGTCGAGCCGCACGGTCGTCCCGACGACGCCGGGATCGGCGTTGAATGCGCGTCGCCATAGATCGTTACTCAACACCACATAGGGCGCTGAATTCGGACCATGCTCGTCCGTCGCCTGGAAGAACCGTCCCACTTCCGGTTGCACACCGAGCAGCTCGAAATAGTTGCCGGTGACCAGACAGCCGGAAACGACCCTCACCGCGTTGCCCCCGCCAGTCTCGCCCGGGCATATCCATTGAAGGCGGCCATGTCGCCGAAGGTGGTGTTGCGCTGCCGAAAGTCTTCAAACGCAGGATAGGACGTAGTCACCAGCTTGAAGCTCGTCCACGGCCCGGGGCGAAGCTGGAAGAGATTCTGCGGGTCGCTCACATCCAGCGGGCGCAGCAGGACCGCGTTCAGTACTCCGAACACCACGACGTTTGCCCCGATCGCCAGCATCAGAGTGACCAGAGCCACGAGCGTGAACGCGGGAGATTTCCAAAGCACGCGCAACGCATGACGAATGTCCATCAGCAGGCCTTCAAAGAATGGTACTCCCGCCGACCCATCGGCGGTCGTTGAATATGGCCGATCCGCGTGCTTGACAATCAATAAGCATCGGCTTATACCTTATGCATGAGCGCGGCCATGGTCGAAGACAAGAGGTTCCAGGCGCTGGCGGACCCCAGCCGCCGGGCGATCTTCGAGTCGCTCACGCGTGGCGAAGCGGCGGTGAAGGACCTCACGGCGCGCTTCGACATCTCGCAGCCGGCGGTCTCGCAGCACCTCGCCACTTTGAAAGACGCCGGCCTGGTGAACGGCCGGCGCGAAGGGCGCTGTGTCTATTACCGGGTGGAGCCGCGGGGGATGAAGCCGCTCATCGACTGGATCGCGCACTACCGCGCATTCTG
>QHVJ01000290.1 GCA_003222275.1 Acidobacteriota bacterium
GGGAGTTCCTCATGGAGCGGCTGCGGGAGCTGGACAAGGTGGCCTTCGTCCGCTTTGCGTCGGTCTACCGGGAGTTCAAGGACGTCGACCAGTTCATGGCCACGCTGAAGGGACTGCTCGAAACCCGCGAGTAGCGGCGTTGCCTCTCAACGCAGAGGCCGCAGAGAACGCGCAGAGGCCGCAGAGACAGATCAAGAAGTGAAGGG
This sequence comes from Acidobacteriota bacterium, assembly GCA_003222275.1. Classification (GTDB taxonomy): domain Bacteria; phylum Acidobacteriota; class Vicinamibacteria; order Fen-336; family Fen-336; genus AA32. The sequence continues at coordinate 207 of QHVJ01000290.1, forward strand.
CGCGACGGGTCGCCCGTAGCGGGGGCGTCGGTCGGCGAATGAGAAGACTGGGAGGTGCCGACCGCGAGCGGAGCGCGCGAAGATACTCTCCTCTCGAAAGCCAGCGCGCGGAGCGTCCCCCGCGAAGGGCGAACCCGCAAACGCCCTGCACTGCAATTTCCTCTGCGGCCTCAGCGTTGTAGAGGCAATTGTTCGTGTCGGGATCAGCTGCGGCGGTGTTCGAGGCGGAATTGCAGGTACGTCTCCCCGACCTGGATCGTGTCTCCTTCCGTGAGCGGCTGCCGCGTGACCTTGCGGTCGTTCACGAACGTCCCGTTGGTGCTCTTCAGGTCGTGCAGCACGAACTTCCCGTCCTCCGGCCTTATGCGGCAGTGTTCGCTGGAGACGGCCACGTCCTCGTTGAGGACGATGTCGTTGACCTTCGCCCGCCCCAGCGACGTCGGCGCGGACGTCTTCACCTCGTAGACGAGCCCCATGCCTGGACCCCGCGTGACGCTCAGGACAGGACGCTCGCGCAGCACGATCGTCTTCTCGAGATACTCCTCGGTGCCGGGGCCGACGCGGGCCACGACGGTGGGGGCCGTATCGCCGACGATCGTGCGGTCCGTCGGCTTGGCCTCCCCCGACGCGCGGGACCGCGAGGACGGAGGCACCGTGGGCGGCTCTCGGGAGCAGAAGGCGCACTCGGACAGACGATCCGGTAGAGCCCGGCGGCAGGTGGGACATCGCGGCCGCGAACGCTGGCCGAGAGCGATCCAGCCGAGGGCGACGGCCGCGATGAGACCTACGGCGAGCCCGGCCCACCACAATCCCCGGCGCGATCCGGCGGCCGAGACGGCGGCGGGGAGAACCGTGCGCGGCGCCGCCGGCCGGGACGCCACGTCCCGGGGCGGCACCGAGGAGGCTCGGCTGGACGCTTTCTCCCCGGCGGCTTCCGGCGCGGCGGGACCGGCGGCGATCCGGGAGGCGAGGACGGACGCGGTGCCCGTGCCGGGTGGATAGTACTCGCCGCCCGTCAGCTTTGCGATGCGCCTCAGCACGCGCTCGTCGACCTGCCCCACCCCCACCGCGTAGACCGGGATGTGGCTATCGGCGGCCACCTTCAGCCCGTCCTCGATCTTCAGCGCGCTGTTCTCGTCGCGGCCGTCGGTGAGCAGCACGATCGCCTTGCGTGTCCCCGGCGCATCGCGCACGTAGCGGCTGGCGTCGTAGAGCGCGTCGTAGAGGGCCGTGTAGCGGCCCGACATCGCGACGTGCGCGAGGGCCTGACGCAGGTCCTCCGCCCGCGACGTGCGCGCCTGCACCAGCCGCGACTGGTCGTCGAAGGTGAACACGGCCGCTTCGGCCCCCGGTCCCAGCTCCGGCAGGATCCCGAGCGCAAGCTCGCGCGCCCGCTCCAGGCCGGGCTTCCCGATGCTGCCCGAGGTATCGAGGGCCACGGCCACGACGGGGGGATCCTCGGCAAAGAGAAGGGCGGCGATAGGGCCGGAGAAGCCGAAAAGGGTGAGGGCCGCCGCCAGCAAGCGCACGGGGTAGGCCCTTGTACCACGGCAGGATACGAGGGTCAACGGGCCTGTTGGGGCAGGTGTGGCTGGCAAGCTACAATGGTCGGCCGCCCAATGCTGCGTCAACCGCCCTTTCGCAACAACGCCCGGCTCGTCCTGCTGGCAACGGCGGGCGCGCTGGTGGCCTTCCTGGCCGTCCAGCTCCTGCTCCGCAAGAGCCGCGATTTCGCGCCTGACTTCCTCGCCTCGGTTCTCCTCTACGGCCTCACCGTCCTCAACCTCACGCTCCTGCTCGTTCTCGTCTTCATCCTGGGCCGCAACCTCGTGCGGGTCCTCATGGAGCGCCGGCGCAAGGTTCTCGGCGCCCGCTTCCGCATGCGCCTGCTGCTCGTGTTCCTGCTGATGGCCATCGCGCCCTCGGTGCTCCTCGTGGTCGTCGGCAGCGACATCATCCAGCAAGCCGTCGACCGGTGGTTCAGCGTCGACGTGGAGCGGATCCTCTCGTCGTCCCAGGCCCTCGGCACCGCGCTGCGCGAGTCCGTGGCCGATCGGAGCCGCATCCATGCCCGCGCGCTCGCGCGGGAGATTGCCGCGCGGGGCGCGCTGGCTTCCGAGGGGCGGGGCGGCCTGCGCCGTCTGGTCGAAGCGCGGGCTCGGGAGCTGCGGATCGACATGGTCAACGTCTTCGTACGCGAGGGCGAGCTGATGGCCGTGATGGACCCGCGCCTTCCTCCGGCCTCCGACACCGGGCCCTCCGGAGAGACGCTGGCCGACGCGGCGCTCGGCGGCAAGGAATCCGAGGCCGTGGTCCCGTTCCCCCTCGGCGACCTGGTGAGGGTAGCGGTGCCGGTGAAAGACGCCGCGGGGGCGGTGCAGGGGGCGGTGGTGGTGTCGACCCTCCTTCCCGGGGGCGTGGCGGCGGAGGCGCGCGAGGTGCAGGAGCGCTACACGAAGTTCCGCAAGACGGAAGCGGTGAAGGACCCGATCAAGGCGCTCTACGTTTCCGTGTACCTCCTGGCCGCGCTCCTCATCCTGTTCGGGGCGGTGTGGCTCTCGCTCTACCTCGCCCGCCGCATCACGACGCCCCTGCGCCTGGTCGCCGAGGGTACGGAGCGCATCGCGTCGGGCGAGCGCGGGGTACGCATCGATTTTCCCTCCAGCGACGACGAGTTCGCCGCCCTCATTGCGTCCTTCAACCGGATGTCGGAGCGCCTGGCGCGCAGCGAGGAAGAGGTCGAGCACACCCGCGCGGGGCTCACGCGCAAGAACCAGGAGCTGGAGGAGCGCCGGCGCCTCATGGAGACGGTGCTGGAGACGGTGGGCACGGGTGTCGTCGTGGTGGACGCGGAGGGCACGGTGACCGCCGTCAACGCCGCCGCGATCCGGCTGCTCGACCTCGACCCCGCCGGCGTGGGCCATCCGCTCGACGAGGCGCTGCCGGGCACGCCGCGCGAGGAGGTGCGGGAACTGGTGCACCGGCTGCTGTCGGGGCGCTCCCCGCGTCAGCAGCGCGAGGTCATGATTCCCGCGCAGGGACGAGACCGCCACCTCGCGGCGACGGTGGTGCCTCTCCCCGGCCCGCCGGGCTCGCCCCCCGGGGCGGTCGTGGTGCTCGACGACCTCACGCCGCTCATGCGCGCGCAGAAGGTCGCGGCGTGGGGGGAGGTCGCGCGCAAGCTCGCCCACGAGATCAAGAACCCGCTCACCCCGATCCAGCTCTCCGCCCAGCGTATCCGCAAGGCGCACCTGAAGGCGGCGCCGGACTTCGAGAAGGTGCTCGCCGAGTGCACGAACGCGATCGTGGAGGAGGTGGAGGCGCTCAAGAACCTGGTGGACGAGTTCGCGCAGTTCGCGCGGCTGCCCGCGGCGCACCTCATGCCGTCCTCGCTCCACGACGTGATCGACCAGACCCTGTCCCTCTACGACGGCCTCTTCACCGAGGTGCGCATCGACCGGCGATTCGCCGAGGACCTGCCCGCCCTCCGGCTGGACGCGGACCAGATGAAGCGCGTGCTCATCAACCTGGTGGACAACGCCATCGAGGCCACCGAAAAGAAGGGCACCGTCGTCATCTCCACCGAGTTCGACCGCACGCACGGGCGGGTGCGGCTCGGCGTCGCCGACGACGGCCCCGGCATCTCCCCCGAGGACCGCGACAAGCTCTTCGTGCCCCATTTCTCCACCAAGAAGCGCGGGAGCGGATTGGGGCTCGCCATCGTGAGCCGGATCGTGCAGGAGCACCAGGGCGTGATCCGCGTGGAGGACAACCGCCCCCACGGCGTCCGCTTCGTGGTGGAGCTGCCCGCATGACTCAACGAATGAAACGCAGAGGCCGCAGAGAGTCCGCAGAGGCCGCAGAGACGGGACACATCAGATCCTCCGTTCCGTTCGTTCTCTGCGGTCTCTGCGCGTCCTCTGCGGCCTCTGCGTTGAAAGGCAACTCTTATGCGTGAATCCATCTTGGTGGTCGACGATGAAGCCGGTGTCCGGGCCTCCCTGACCGGGATCCTCGGCGACGAGGGATACCAGGTGGAGGCGGTCGAGAGCGGCGAGGCGGCGCTGGCCGTGCTCGAGGCGCGCCGGTTCGACCTGCTCCTGCTCGACGTGTGGCTGCCCAGGATGGACGGGCTCGAGACGCTGTCCCGCGTGCGCGCCCTCGACGCGGAAGTCCCGGTCGTGGTGATCTCGGGCCACGGCAGCATCGAGACCGCGGTCAAGGCGGTCCGGATGGGCGCGCAGGACTTCGTCGAGAAGCCGCTCTCGCTCGAGAAGACGCTCACCGTCGTCAAGAACGCGTTGCGCCTGAGGCGCCTCGAGGCGGAGAACCGCGCGCTCAAGGAGCAGGTCGAGCACCGGTGGGTGATGGTGGGGGAGAGCCCGGCGATCCATGCGCTGCGGTCCGACATCGCCCAGGCCGCGCCCTCCAACGGGCGGGTGATGATCTTCGGCGAGAACGGCACCGGCAAGGAGCTGGTCGCGCGCAGCATCCACTTCCAGAGCCTGCGTGCCTCCGGGCCTTTCGTGGAGGTCAATTGCGCGGCCATCCCCGAGGAGCTCATCGAGAGCGAGCTGTTCGGGCACACCCGGGGCGCCTTCACGGGCGCGCTGTCGGCCAAGAAGGGGAAGTTCGAGCTGGCCGACGGCGGGACGCTGTTCCTCGACGAGGTCGGGGACATGACCTTGAAGACGCAGGCCAAGGTCCTGCGCGTCCTGCAGGAGCAGCGGGTGGAACCGGTCGGCGGCACGTCGTCGGTGCCGGTGGACGTGCGGGTCATCGCCGCCACGAACAAGAGCCTGGACGACGAGATCCGGAGGGGGACTTTCCGCGAGGACCTCTTCTTCCGGCTCAACGTCATCCCGTTCCAGGTGCCGCCGCTGCGAGAGCGGCGGGACGACGTGCCGCTGCTGGCCCGCCATTTCATCGCGGAGATCGCGGCCGAGTACGGGCGCCGCCCGAAGGAGCTGAGCCCCGAGGCGCTGTCGGTGCTCGTGGGCTTGAGCTGGCCCGGCAACGTCCGCGAGCTGCGCAACATCATCGAGCGGCTCGTGATCATGACGCCGGGCGACCGCATCGAGGCGCGCCACCTGCCGGCGCCGCTGCTGGCGGGCTCGCCGGGCGCGGGCGAGCCGACGGGTCCGGCCTCCCTCAGCGGCCGTGAGTTCCCGTCCCTGACCGCCGCGCGCGAGGACTTCGAGAAGCGCTACATCTGGCGGAAGTACCAGGAATGCGGCGGCAACATGAGCCGCACCGCCGAGGCTCTGCAGGTGGAGCGCTCGAACCTCTATCGGAAGATGAAGGGCTACGGCCTCCTGCCCCTGCGCAAGGGCGAGGCCGTCGAGTCGGCGGGATGATCGACCCCCGCGAGCGCTTCAGCGCGGCCGCCGATCTCTACCACCGCTACCGGCCCTCGTATCCCGACGCGCTGCTGGATTGGCTCGAGCGGGCGACCGGGATTCGCCCGCCGGCCCGCGTGGCCGACGTGGGGTGCGGCACCGGCATCTCGTCGCGGCTCCTGGCCGCGCGGGGCTTCGCCGTGACCGGCATCGATCCCAACGAGGCAATGCTCGCCCACGCGCGGGCCGAGGGAGGCGCCCGCTACGGGCAAGGGACCGCGACCGAGACCGGTCTCGCGGACGCCTCGGTCGACCTCGTCACCGTGGCCCAGGCCTTCCACTGGTTCGACGTGCCCGCGGCGCTGGCCGAGTTCCGGCGGGTGCTCGCGTCGCCGGGCTGGTGCGCGGCGTTCTGGAACCTCCGCCGGCCGTCGCCTTTCATGGACGACTACGACCGGCTCCTGCGCGCCCACAGCAGCGAGTACGAGGTGCTGCTGAAGCCGGAACCGACGCTGCAGGCCATCCTGAAGGCCGAGGGGGTGGCCGACACAAGCGAAGCTGAATTCCCGAACCGCCAGATCCTCGATCGCGAAGGCGTGTTCGGCCGCGCCTATTCCAGCTCGTACGTGATCCACGGAGTAGCCGGCGCGGAGGCCTTCGACCGCGCGCTCGGCGAGCTGTTCGACCGCCACCAGTCCGGAGGAAACGTAGAGTTCCCCTACCGCACCGTGGCCGTCTGTTGCCGCCTGCGCTGACGCGCTGCGTTGCCTCTCAACGCAGAGGACGCAGAGGACGCAGAGGCCGCAGAGAACGCGCCAAGCGGAACGCAACGGAAGGCGCTCGGGCGCCCAAGAGCCCGCCTACTACCTCTGCGGCCTCTGCGTACTCCTCAGCGGCCTCTGCGTGGAAAGACCTACTTTGATTCCCGGAGCTTGCGTTCGAGGACCTGGCTCGGGCTGAAGTTCTCGAGGCGAAGGTAGTAGTCGGCGGCGTCCATGAGCGCCTCGGCGGGCACGAGGCCGACGATCTCGCTGCCGACGACGCTCACCCCGTAACGGTCGGCCT
>QHVJ01000291.1 GCA_003222275.1 Acidobacteriota bacterium
CGCTAGCCTATCGCATCGGCTCGCCGGACGGCGGTGGCGAGGGTGTCGTCGAGGGCTCGGGGCGCTGCAGCCGCTCGAACGCTTCCAGCTCCTTCTGGGCGAGGTCCTCGCGACCGGTGCGGCGGTAGGCCTGGGCCAGCCGGTAGTGGGCCTGGGCCATCCCCGGCTCCAGGCGGACGGCCTCCTCGAGGGCGGCGGCGGCCTCGCGATAGCGCCGCTGGTCGGAATAGAGCACACCGAGCTGGAAGCGCGCCTTGGCCAGCCGCGGATCGAGCGAGGCGGCCTTGCGGAGGTGGACCTCGACATCGCGGGGCGGGGCCGCGCCGGGATCGCCCTTCCACAGGCTCATCGCATAGTAGAAGTGTCCGAGCGCGCTCGCCGGCTGCTGCGCGACGAAGACCGCGAGGCGCCGGGTGATCTCGGGCGAGAGCGCTGCCGACACCCCGTACATCTCGCCCAGGAAGAGGTACGGCCGCGGGTCGCGCGGCTCGAGGTCGGCGGCCGCGCAGAACGATCGGATGGCGTCCTCGTACTGGCCTCGCGAATACAGGGCGATGCCCCGCGCGACCTGCAGCCGGGCCGAGCGGGGATGGCGCTTGACCGCTTCGTTCAGCACGTCGGTCGCCGGCCGGTACGCCCGGAGCTGCAAGAGGTTGTTGCCCCAGTCGAAGAGGTTCTCCTCGGTGGGGTCCATGTGCGCGGCCTTCTGATACTCCTCCTCGGCCGCCAGCAGGTTCCCCGCCGCCTCTTCCGCGTCGCCGAGCAGGTTCCGCAGCTCGGCGGTGTCACGGCGCGGGAGCAGGGTGCGTATCAGGTCGGCGGCACGGGCGGGCTGGCCCGTCTCCAGGAAGTGGAGCGCGCGCTTCAGCTCGAGATCGACCGACTCTTCGCCGGCCTTCGGTGCTTCCGCGGTGGCGCCCGGCACGGCCACGGCGAGGGCCGCGGCCAGTGCGAGCCATGCCGAGCGCCACGTGTTCACCAGTAGAGCTTGAGCCCCAACTGCACCTGCCGCGCGTTGTTGGCGGTGGCGGTGAGCTGCCCGAACGTCGCCTTGTTGGAGAAGTTCGTTCCCGATGAGGCCGTGTTCAGCTGGAAACTGGGCGTGTTGGTCAGGTTGAACGCCTCCGCGCGCAGCTCGAGCTTGGCTCCTCTCACCCTGACCTGCTTGGCGACGGTCAGGTCCAACTGCCGGAAGGGCGGGCCGGTCACCTGCGTCCGCGTGCCGCCCAGCGGCGCGAAGTCGGTCTGCCCGATCGTGGTGGCCGCCGGCGGGTCCTTGAACGCGTCCGGGTTGTAGAACTGCGAGACGTCGTGCTTGCCGGCATAGGGGTCGCCGACGAGCAGCGCGACGCAACCGGCGCCGGAGGTGGTGGCGACCGTGCAGCCGATCGTCTGCGGCTGGCCGCTGTAGGCCATCAGGATCCAGCTCACGTTCCAGCCGCCCAGGACGGCGCCCTTGAGGGGCAGCTCCCAGGTGCCATTGACGATGAGCGCGTGCTTGGTGTGGAAGTACGCGAGACCCCATTCGTTGTCGAGCCCGCCCCAGCCGACCAGGTTGTACCCGCGAAAGCCCGGACCGAACCCGCCGCCGCTCAGCAGGTCCCCGTAGTTCGCGCGCGCCTCGGCCAGCGTGTAGTTGATCTGGAACTGGAGGCCCTTGTGCATCCGGCGGATGAACTTCGTCTGCAGGGAGTTATAGGTGCCGCTCCCCACCGGCGCCGCGAAGTTGAAGCCCCCCGTGAAGTCGGGGAACGTCCGGTAGAGGTTGGCGTTCAAGCCGGGGGGCAAGATCTTGGTCACGCCATTCGAGCCCACGAACGTCTCGACGTGGCTGGACCGGGAGCCGACGTATCCCACCTCGACGGCGTGGTGGCTCCCCAGCTCGTGCTGGAACGTGAGGTTGTAGGTCTGCACGTACGGAGTCTGGTAGTCGAACGTGACCCCGCGCAGGTTGAGGCCGGGGCCGCTCACGGCCGCGGTGTTGTCGGTCGGGATGCTGGCCAGCCCGCGGCCGATCACGGCGATCGACCCATCGGGATAGCGGACCGGGGTGACGTCGTTGACCCGGTTGTAGTTCAGCGTGTACTGGAAGGGGTAGTTGTAACCCAGGCTGGGGTTCCCGCCCCGGTTCTCGAAGGCGCCGTAGAAGAGCCCGTACCCGCCCCGCACGACGAGCTTCGGGTAGGCCTGCCAGGCGAAGTCGAGCCGAGGGGCGAAGTTGTTCTTCTGCGCACGGCCGATCCCGCTGCCGAACTCATCGGAGTAGACGAGGTTGATGCCGTCCTTGGCCAGCACGTCCTTGAAGGACTGCGACAGCGCGATGTCCTTGTGCCGGGCGGGGATGATGTACTGGGCCTGGCCGGGCGGCCCCGGAACGAAGTTGGCCTGCTCCCAGTTGTCGTCGCCCATGAGGCTGAAGTAGTCCCAACGCAGCCCGTAGTTCACGGTGAGCTTGGAGTTCATGCGCCAGCTGTCCTGGACGTAGGCGCCGAAGTAGCTGCGCTGGCTGCCGATCTCCCCGAACGGCGACGCCTGGACCTGGTTGGCTCCGCCGACGAAGTCCACTCCGCCCGGCACGGTGGACTTGCTCGGAGCGAGCAGGAACTGCGCCCGGCCGGTACTGAGGTCCTGGCGATTCGGGATCGAGGTGAAGAAACCGTCGTAGTTGAACCGTCCGCGCGACCAGGGCGGCCCCGTCCAGGGCAGCTTGATGCTCTGCGCCATGAAACCGGTCTTGAAACTGTGGGACTTGTAGATCTTCGTGAGGTTGTCGGTGAGCTGCAGCGTGTTGCTGAGGCGCTCGGCCACCAGCCAGTCCACGGCGCCAAACTGCCGAAGGTCGCCCATGAAGATCAGCGGGAGCCCGCCGTTGCCCGCGACCTGCGGGATGCCCTGGATGCCGTACTGGCCGGGGATGTTGTTCGTGTCGTCGCCCAGGGGCTGGAGGCGGTTGATGTACTCGCGGCTGAAGCCGAAGCGCGCTTCGTTGATCAGCGACGCGGAGAACATCTTCGTGTAGCTGACCGCGAGGCCGTGGGTGCGGCCGGTCTCGTCACCCTGAGCATAGGCCCCGCCGTCGGCGGGCCCCTCGAAGGGCCCGGGCTTGTGTCGCGTCGTACCGCCGAAGCTGTAGCGCGCAAAGACGTGGTCGTTGGCGCTGAATTCGTGGTCGACGCGCACGTCGAACGTGTGGATGGTCTCTCGGTTCAGGCGGTTGGTGGCGAAGTTGTTGATGAGCCCGGCCTGGTTCGCGGCCGGGAAGAGGCTCATCAGCTTGACGGCATTGGGATCGAGCCGGTTGACGGGGATGATGTTCCCGGGGAACGGGTCGCGGACGTAACCGTTGCCCGTGGCCACCCGGCCCGTGAGCGGATCGATCTGCCCGGAGAATACCTGGCGCGTCGTGGCCGGGTCGAAGATCGTACCGAGCGGCACCGTACGGCCGAGGAGGTCGGGGCCGCGGGTGCCCGTCTGGCCGGAGATGAGGTCGGAGAAGTCGGTGAACCCGCTGTCGCGCTGGCGCTGCGTGGGAACGGTGACCTGCCAGATCTGGTCCTGCTTGGTCAGGCTCCCCTCGTAGTCCGCGAAGAAGAAGGTCTTGTTCTTCACGACGGGGCCGCCGGCGGTGAAGCCGAACTGGTTCGAGTTGTACAGACCCTTCTTGAGCCCCCGCGCGTTCTCGAAGAACTCCGCCGCCTTGAGCCCGTCGTTGCGGTTGAACTCCCAGGCGCTGCCGTGGAACGCGTTGGAGCCGGACTTCAGCGTGGCGCTCAGCACCGCGCCCCCCGCGCGCCCGTACTCCGCCCCGAACGAGCTGGTGAGCACCTTGATCTCGGCGATCGCGTCGACGGGAGGCTTGACCACATACGCGGTGCCGCCCAGGAAGTCGACGTTGCTCGTGTTGTTGTCGATGCCGTCGAGCATGTAGTTGTTCTGGCCGGGCCGCGTGCCGTTGGCCGTGAACTGCAGCGGGGCGCGGGCGCCCTGCTGCGGGCGGGCGGTGCCCGCGCTCAAGCGGGCCAGCATGGTGTAGTCCCTGCCGTTGAGAGGCAGGTCCTTGATCGTGGCCCCGGTGATCGTCTGTCCCACCTCGCCGCTCTGCGTCTGGAGCAGCGGGACCTCGGCCGTGACCTCCACCGCCTCCGTGAGCTGTCCCGTCTCGAGGTTGATGTCCACCACCGCTTGCTGCTGGAGGTTCAGCTCGATGCCGCGGCGGACCGCCTTCCGGAAGCCGGGAGACTCCACCTCGACCCGGTACGTGCCGATCCGGATCGGAGTGAAGATGTAGGTCCCGTCCGGCCGGGTCACCCGCGACAGCGTGAAGGCCTGGCCTTCGTGGGTGATGGTGACGTTGGCGCCGGCGACCACCGCCCCCGACGCGTCCTTGACCGTGCCCAGGATCGTCCCCGTGTCGACCTGGGCCCGGGCCGTGGTCCCGACCAGGCACAGCGCCGACACCGCCGCGGCACCGAGGGCACACCTCGTGAAAGTGCGCATGCCAAATCTCCCTCGCCTCAGCGTGGGCGCTGGGGCAATCGTGTACGGTTACCGTCTTGGGTACGTTTGTCCAATGATTTGATCAGTGCCATCGTGGCGTCAAGGCCTTTTGGGAGATTCCGCTGACGACGCTTTCACGGCGATGACCGCCGGCTTGCGATCCAGGCTCGTGGCCCTGACCCTGGCCGGCGGAGCCGCCCTGGCCACTCTTCCGGGGCCGCCCGCCCCCGGCACCCCACCCGCTCCCGCGCAGGCCGCGCGTTTCGTGGACCTCGCCTCCACCGCACGGCTTACCGGCCGCACGATCATCGGCGGCGAGCGGACCAAGGACTACATCCTGGAGACGACGGGCGGTGGCGTGGCCATCGTCGACTACGACGGCGACGGCTGGCCGGACGTCTTCCTCGTGAACGGTTCGCGCCTCGGCGGCTTCGGCACCGACGATCCCCCTCCGAGCCGGCTCTACCACAACCTCGGCGACGGCACGTTTGCCGACGTCACCGACAGGTCGGGGCTCGCGCACCGGGGCTGGGGGCAGGGTGTCTGCGCCGGGGATTACGACAACGACGGACGCGTGGACCTGTTCGTGACGTACTACGGCCAGAGCGTGCTCTATCGGAACCAGGGGGGCGGCGTCTTCGGCGAGACCACCCGGGCCGCCGGGCTGGCCGGTCCCGATCGCTACGGCACGGGCTGCGCCTTCCTCGACTACGACCGCGACGGCCGCCTGGATCTCTTTGTCTCCGCCTACGTGGCCCACGAGGACGCGGTCCGTTACCGGCCGGGCACCGGCCAAAGCTGCTCGTGGAAGGGCTTCGTCGTCATGTGCGGACCCGCCGGCCTGCGTGGCGCCCAGAACGTCCTCTACCACGGCAACGGCGACGGCACGTTCACCGACGTTTCACAGGCGGCCGGCATCCTGAAGGCCGCTCCTTCCTTCGGCTTCACGCCGCTGGTCCTCGACTACGACAACGACGGCTGGCCCGACGTCTACGTGACGAACGACTCGCGAGCTTCGCTCCTCTTCCACAACGAGCACGACGGCACGTTCCAGGAGCGCGGCCTGATCGCCGGCGCCGCCCTCACGGCGGATGGCCGCGCGCAGGCGGGAATGGGAGCCGCCGCCGCCGACTACGACCGCGACGGCTGGCTCGACATCGCCAAGACCAACTTCGACGATGACACGACGTCGCTCTACCGCAACCTGGGGGACGGCGCCTTCGAGGACGCGTCCCTCCCGGCCGGTCTCGGTGTGAACGACCGGTACCTGGGCTGGGGAGTCGGCTTCCCCGATTTCGACCTCGACGGATGGCCCGACCTCCTGGTCGTCAACGGCCACGTCTACCCCGAGGCGGACCATGCGGGGGCGCGCTACGCCTACGAGCAGCGGAAGGTCCTCTACCGCAACCTGGGCCACGGCCGGTTCGAGGACGTCTCGCTACGAGCCGGGCCCGGCATCGCGCTACGCAAGCCGGCCCGGGGCGCGGCCTTCGGGGACTTGTTCGGCGGCGGGCGCCTCGACGTGGTCGTCAACAACATGAACGACACGCCCAGCCTGCTCCACGACTGCGCGCCCACGGACCGCCACGCCCTGGTCGTGGCGCTCGAAGGAACGCGCTCCAACCGCAGCGCGATCGGCGCCCGGGTCGTGGTCCAGGCCGGTGGGCGGCGACTCATCGACGAGGTCCGGAGCGGCGGCAGCTTCTGCTCGCAGAGCGACCTGCGCCTGCACTTCGGCCTGGGGGCCAGCGCCGTCGCGGACCGCATCGAGGTCGCGTGGCCTTCCGGCGCCCGGGACGTCGTCACCGACGTCGCCGCCGATCAGACGGTCATCGTCCGGGAGGGCGCGGGCCTGGTCGCGGCGCACGCCTTTCGTGCGCTCAAGCTCGGCGCGTGTTCTTGACACCCCTCGGAGCCCTGTGCTCTAGTGCCGCGTAGGGGATCCCCAGCGTGAAGCGGCGAAGGTTCGTGGAGTCGGGCCTCCTCGCCGGCGCGGGAGCGGCCCTCGGCGGCCACCGAGCGGCCGGGGCCGCCGAAGGCGCGAGGGGGAAGTGGATCGTCCCCACCGACACCCCCGACCGCTTTTACCTGAAGGTGATGGAGTTCAACCCGGGACCCGCGCCGGACCCGCGGAGCTGGGACC
>QHVJ01000295.1 GCA_003222275.1 Acidobacteriota bacterium
ACGATCGGCGAGCCGTCGGGGTTGACGCCGGTGAAGGCCGTCCGCCCCGAGGGGACCGCGAAGTTCGGGTGGTTCGGCAGGTTGAAGCATTCGGCCCGGAACTGGAGCGTGCGGCTCCGGCCCAGCTCGAAGGCCTTCACGAGGGACACGTCCACCGCCACCAGTCCCGGCCCGATGAGCGTGTCGCGCCCCAGGTTGCCGCGGGTGCTGGCGGCCTGGAGCTGGAAGCAGCCGACGTCCCAGTAACGGTCCGGGCCGCCCAGGATCGGGTTGTTGGAGCAGCCGGGCTTGAGGTCCGGCCGGTCGTGCATCGAGAAGCTGGTGGTATTGAGGTTGGCGGAGCGGTTGAACCCGAGCTGGACGGTGAAGGGATGGCCAGTACGCACGGTGGTGATGTTGTTGAGCTGCCATCCCTTGAGGAGGCTCGCCGCGAGCCCGCGGCTCGAGCGGGCGAAGGGCAGGTCCCAGGTGCCGTTGAAGGTCAAGTTGTGCGTGGCGTGGAAGGCCGACAGTCCCCGGTCGCGGAGAGGGTCGTACCAGTCCATGCCGTACTGCACCACGTTGGAGAAATCCTGCGAGTTGATGCCGCTCGAGTCGTCCACCGAGCGCGAGAACGTGTAGGACAACTGCGTCCGCCAGCCGTGGGTGAAGCGCTTCTGCACCGCCACCTGGAGCGAGTTGTAGAACGATTCGGCGTCGGTCACCCGCTGCCAGATGCCCGTGAAGTTCGGGTTGCGGCGGCCGCCCGGCAGGTAGACCTTCACGCCGTTGACCATGGCTTCGCGCGCGAGGTTGGCGTCCCCGAGACGCAGCAGGTTCTTCCCCCGCGAGCCCACGTAGCCCACCGTCACGTCCCAGTCGCCGGGAAGCGCTCGCTGCACGCTCGCGTTGAACTGCATGATGTACGGCGTCTGCAGGTCGTAGTTGACGGTCTGGAGCTGGGCCGCGATGCGCGCGTTGGAGTTGAAGTTCGCGACCACGTTGGGGAAGGGCGGGTTGGGGATCGAGGTCCGGGTGGTGAAGGGCGGGTTGAGGCTGCCGGAGAAGAAGTAGTACTTGGGCAGGATCTCGTCATAGAACAGCCCGAACCCGGCCCGGACCGACGTCTTGCCGCTTCCGAACGGGTCCCAGGCGAGCCCCAGCCGGGGAGCGAAGTTCCTGAGCGAGGGGTTCTTGTGCCAGGGGCCGCCGACGGTCAGCTCCGGGTCGCTCACGTTGCGCAGGTTCGAGATCTTGCCGTCCGCTTCGGTGGGGGTGGTGACGAACTCGTAGCGCAGGCCCACGTTGGCGGAGAGGCGCGAGCCGAGGCGGAGGTCATCCTGGAGGAAGGCCGCGAACAGCCACTGGCGGTACCGGCGGTCGGGATCGATCTTGCCCGGGACCGCGAAGTCGACGCTGAGGGGCCGGCCCTGCAGGAAGCTCTCCAGGCTCGCGAAGTTCACGATGCCGCCGACCTGGCTCGTCGTGTGCTGGTTGAACTGAAGGTACTGGGCCTGGACGCCGGCGCGGGCCGAGTGGCGGCCGCGCGTCCAGACGAGGGTGTCGCTGAGCTGCCAGTTGTTCAGCCGGTCGTCGCGCGGCAGGCGGAAGTCGCCCGCCATCTCGGTGACCATTCCCCGGATGGTCAGGTAGCCGAAGGGATCTCCCGGGATCCACGACATGGAGGCCGGGATGTCGATGGTGCGCTGGTTGTCGGCGAGGGACACCGAGCGGTTGAGGCCCACGCGTACGAGGTTCAGGAGCGAGCCCGAGAACGTGTGCTGCTGCTCGACGGTGACGTAGGTGTTTCGCGTCCGCTCCGGTTGGATGTTGATCGGTGGCTTGTCGGGCGCGATGCGGTCCACGTCACCGCGATCGTAGGTATAGCGCACGAACATCGTGTCGCGGGCCGAGAGCCGGTGGTCCAACCGGGCCTGGAAGAAATGCTCGTCCGTGGGCTGGTTGCCCGTGAAGAGATACTCGGCCGCTCCCCCGCCCAGCGAGCGGCCGTTGGCGTGGGGGAAGAGCAGCTCCAGGTAGGCGGGTATGGCCGGGTGAAGCGCGACCGTCCGGCCGCCGGGCAGGATCCCGCGGCGCGCGCCGTCGTCGGGGACGGCCGTGACGCCGGTGACCCCCAGGCGCTCGATGAGCCCCTCGTAGGCCGCGAAGAAGAACGTCCGGTCCTTCTCTATGGGGCCGCCCAGGGCGGCGCCGAACTGGTTTCGCGTGAAGTCAGGCTTGTCCCGGCTCGGCGGATCGAAGAAGTTGCGGGCGTCGAGAGCCGAGTTGCGGTGAAACTCGAAGAGCGAGCCGTGGTACTCGTTCACGCCGGAGCGGGTGACGGCGTTGATGACCCCGCCGGAGGAGCGCCCGAACTCGGCCGAGTAGGCGTTGGTGAGGACCTGGAACTCCAGCACCGCCTCGACGCCCAACAGCACCCCGCCGGCCGAGCCCGGGGTCTTGTTGTAGACGTTGTTGATGTCGGTGCCGTCGAGGAGGAAGTTGTTCTGCTCGGGGCGCGCGCCATTGATGGAGATCTTCGGCGCCCGGCCCCCGATGACGTCGTTGCCGGCGGCGAGGGCCGCCTGCACGCCCGGCTGGAGCAGCGCGAGCTGCTGGAACGAACGGCCGTTGAGGGGAAGGTCGCGGATCTCCTTCTCCCCCACCAGGCCGCTGACCGCGCCCGAGGTGAGGTTGACCCGCGAGGCGTCGCCGGCCACCACGACCTCCTCGGTCATCTTTCCGATCTCGAGGGACACGTCGACGACCGCGTCCTGGCCGACGGTGAGCCGGATGCCGCGGTGCTCCGCGGTCTGGAACCCGGCCAGAGCGGCTTTGACCTGGTACTCCCCCGGCGGGAGGAGTGGCGCGTGGTAGCGGCCGTTCGCGTCGGTCGTCATCTCCCGCGCGTCGCCGGTCCCGGTGTTCCGCACCGTGACGTGCGCGCCCTGGACGGCCTGGCCGCTGGAATCGGTGATTCGCCCCTGGATGCTCGCGGCCACGTTCTGGGCCCGGACGGGCATCGCGACGACGAGCCCCGCCACCAGCATGGAGCCGTACACGACTCCCCGTGTCTTCATGGAAGCCTCCCTGTCGACACCCTACGGCTCGGCTCTAGGATTGAATGTACGCCCGGCGCGCCGAAAAAGTCACGGGGTGCGGAGGTTCGTGGCCAACCAGCTCCAGGCCTCGGCCTGCATCTCGGCGTTGAACTCGTGGGGCGTGTCGTAGAGACGGGTCCGCAGGCGCTCGGGGACGCCGGCCTTCTTGTAGCAGGCCGCGAGCTTTTCGAAGCTGGCGCGGACGCCGGAGGGCTCGAAAAGCGCGTCCTTGCCGCCGTTGATGACGAGGAGTGGCGTCGGCATCGCGAGCGATGCGACGTCTGGATAGTCGAGGTGCCGGTAGAGGCCCGGCACGAGCTTCGTGTGGCCGATCGTGTTCCGGACGCGGCGCTTGAGCTGCGGCGGGAAGGAGGTCATCCAGCAGACGACCACGGCCGCCCGGATGCGATCGTCCAACGCCGCCAGGTGAGCGGAGCGAACGGCGCCCACCGACAGTCCCACGCAGCCGATCCGGCGAGGATCCACTTCCGGCCGGGTGAGGAGATAGTCCACCGTGCGGACGTCGTCCCAGAACATGACGCCGGCCCAGGTCAACCCGGCGGAGAAGAGGGTCCGGCCGACGAGCTGCTCGCCCTCTCCCGAGCGCCGGTTGAAGGCGTCGATGCGCTCCTTGGTCAGGCTGCGGGGCCGCTCGCGCCAATCCGCCGGATCGTCCGCGAGCACCATGCGGCGCTCGCCCCAATAGAACATGTCGATCACGACGACCACGTAACCGGCCCGCGCCAGGTCGCTCGCCACGCTCCGGCCGGCGTAGTATTCCCGCTTGAAGTCGGTGAGGACGGGGTGCTCGCCCTCCAGCTCGACGAGCTTCTCCTTGCCCCAGAGGTAGAACCCGCCGTGGTCGTGGAGGGCGACGATACCGGGTGCGGGCAGGCGCGCCTCTTTCGGAACGAGCACGAATGCGGGAACGCGGACGTCGGGGGTGGTGTTGAAGTAGACCTTCTCCTGGACGTACTCGCCGCGATCGATCCGCTCGACCGTTTCGGCCTTCGGGTCGCACGCGGGCGGCGAGTAATGCAGGAGGTCCAGCAGCTTTCCCCGCGCGACGCGCTTCCAGGCCCCCACGTCCGCGAACTCCGTTTGCAGAAAGGAGAGCGGGAACTCCCCGGCGATCACCTGGCTCTTGACGAACGGATAGAGCGTGCCGATGTCGGAATCGAGATCGGAGGGAGAGATTGCGACGGGGCCGGACGCCGTCTCGCCGGACAGCCCCGTGAACGCCGCCAATGCGCCGTATCCCGTGTCCTGCAGAAACTCGCGCCGAGTGCTCATCTCTTGCCCTCCACCCTCGCCCTTCAGGCCTTCGCCGACCGCCATCGGCCCGGGGCGAGCATCGCCGTCATGCGCTCCGGGTTCTTGATGCTCTGGCCGGTCATCCAGGCATCGGCCGCGGCGACGAGGCCGTGGCCAGCCTCGCCCCCGATCAGCTCACCGCGGCGACGGCGAGCCGCGGCCGCATGGAGAGCCATGTCCGCCGCCCCCAGGCCCGCTTCCGCCGACTCGAGCAGCGGCACGGCGCGCGAAGTGTCTCCACGCGTTGCGGCCACGCCCGCGCGCAGGAGGAGCGCCAGCGGGTCGCCCCAGTGCGTCCTCTCGCGAATGATCGACTTCGCGTGTCGCTCGGCGCCCCGGAGGAGGGCGGTGCGCTCACCCGGATCTCCGGTCTCGGCGGCCGCGGCGAGCCGCCGCCGGCCGCGCGAGTCGAGCCCGCGGACGAAGCCCGCCTGCACGAACCGGTCGAGGGCTCGGGCGAATGCGCGCCGGGCTACGCCCACGCGCTCCGACACGGCGGGCACCTCGCCGGAATAGAGGGAGATATCCGTCCGCGCGCCCCGAGCCCACAGGTGCAAATAGTCGAAGCCTTCCTGCGTCCATGCCGCGAAACCGGCCTCCAGTTCCCGGCGAGCCCTTTGCGGATCGTCTGCGGCCAGCCAGACCACGTGGGAGCAGAAGCCGATGCGCAGCAACGCCGCCTTCAGCAGCGTGCCTCGCCCCTCGGCCTCTTCGAGCAGCGAGCACAGCCGGTGCGACAGCGCGGCCACGTCCCCCAGGAAGAACATGGAGGCCAAGCCGAGAAGCTGCGCCACGAGGATCTCCCAGTCGACTTTCGTGCAGCGCTCGCGCAGGATCTCTTCCGCGTGCTCGCTGAGGATACGCGCGTCCCGCCAGCGGCCGTCGAGCCAGGCGGCGCTCCCTTCCGCCAGCGTCGTGAGGCCTATGGCATGGGGCTGGTTCACGCGTTCGGCGAGCGCATGCGCGGCCAGTATAAGACGCTCGGCTCGCGCCCGGCTCCGGTTCCCGCCCATCGCCACGTAAGCTACGTCCAGCGCCAGGGCTCGTGCGACCCGGTATGGCTCCCCCGCCCGAAGCGCGAGGAGGAGGTGGCGTGCCTGGAAGTCCGCCCCGCGGACCATATCGACGATGGCCATGCCCACGCCCACCGACCAGCAGGTGTCGATCCGCAGCAGGTCCTGGCCCCGGATCTCGGTCTCGTCGTGCGCTTCGAACCGCAGGCCGCGGAGGCGGATCTGGGCGCGCCGGTAAATAAGAGAGAGAAGAGCCTTCCGATGCGTGTCCGGCAGCTTCATGTCCAGCTTCGCGAGCACGGTGTTCAAGGTACGCGCTCCGTCCTCGATGTGGCCGCTGATGTAGAGCCACGTCGCGGCGCGCCGTTGAAGGTCGATTTCGAGCACCGGACCGGCTGCCTTCGCCGCCGAGAGGTAGGCTTGGGCCGCTTCGGCCCCCCGGCCGGCATTGGCCAGGGCATCGCCGAGTTGGATCTCGAGCTTCGCTCGCTCGGGTGGCGGGCTGACCGTCAGGCTGAGTGCGAAGCGGTACAGGCGCGCGGCGCGGTCGAACGCAAGCGCCTCCGAGGCCTTGGCCGCCGCCGCCGCCGCATACTCGGCGGCGCTGTCCGCATCGCCGGCCCCGAGGTAGTGAGTGGCCAGCATCTCGGGATCAGCCCGGCCGGTGGCGAGCAGCGCCGAGGCCAGCCGGTGGTGGCATTCCTTGAGGGACTCCGCCGGGAGATGAGCCACTACCGCGTTGCGGATGCGATCGTGGTAAGTCTCGATCTCGTTCCGGCCTAGAGTGCTGCGCGTCCGTACGAGGTGGGCCACGCGGAGCACCGCCAGGGCGCTCTCGCCTTCCTTCTCGAGGTCCGCGGCCCGGTACGCGGCGCCCACCTCGATGGGGACTCCCGAGACGGCCACCAGGTCGAGGAGGCGCCGCGCGGCCTCCGGAAGCCGCGACACGCAGATCTCGATCAGGTAGTCGAAGGTGAGGTCAGGTGCTCGTGCACGGCTGCCGGCCGCCCCCTCGCGGCGCCCGCCCGATCCCGCTTCTACCTCCGCCTGCGAAAAACGCACGAGCTCTTCGATGAAGTACGGGTTGCCCCCGGACTCGCGGGCGATCGCTTGCGCACGCGTCCCCCTGTCCAACGGCTCCCCGCCGATGAGCGCCAGGGCCAACTCGTCGGCCTCCGAAGCGGACAGCTCGCCGACCAGGATGTCCCGCATCTCGAGGGACGAGTCC
>QHVJ01000622.1 GCA_003222275.1 Acidobacteriota bacterium
CGGCCATCACCAAGATTGACGCGGCGGCGCAGCTCGACGGCACCAGCGCGTCTGGGTTCGAAACGGTGAGCCTGTCCTATACGAGGATCACCTTCACGAGCCGTATCATCGACGCCAGCGGTAAAGTCAGCGGCACCGTCATGGTCTGTCTGGACGTGGCAGCGGGCAAGGTTTGCTAGCGACCGCAGCGCCATTCCTGCCGGCGTTCCCCTACTCCACCTCGGCTACCTTGAGGCGCGCTTCACGAACGCCACCTTCTGGACGATCTCCGATGCTCTCGCCGAAACAGCTGCATCGCCTCATCTAGGCCTCGCCATTGCGCGCGCGCCCCCCCGATCGGGGGTCGGCGCTCCCCCCGCTTCGTCGCCGCGCCGCCTCCACACGCGGGCGGCGGCGCCCACGAACGGCCGCCGAAAATTCCCCCTCGCGCCTGTAGACGCCGCTCGCGCGGTGCAGTCTACTTCGTTTCATCAGGTGGCGGTCGGTCGCGCCCCGGGGCCGCGAGATTGGATCGAGCCATCTGCGGAATCGTCGGCTATTCGGGTGACAAGGGCGCCACGCCAAGCACTCGCTCACAGGGAGGTGCCTCCATGACTATGAGTGTCCGCCTAGCCTCCATCGCCGCGGCGTCTCTTTCCCTTGTTCTGGGGCTGGCCTGGGGGGCCCCGGTTCAGGCTGCCTCCTTCGGGGGTCGCGCCGTGAGCGCTCTCGTCAACCTTCCCGGTCTCGGGAGCGATCCGATCCATATCGTCGACACGGGTGAACTCGCTGCCGACGGTGGCTGGGAGGGCGCCGGCCTCCTCAGCACCAATGTCCCCGATGTCCTGACCGCGGACGCACTGGTGGCCAACACCAGCGGTGGCCTGTACGATACCGGCGCCCGGGCGAACAGCTCCACCTCACTGGCAGGTGTGAGCGTGTTCCCCGGGAACGCCGCTCAACTCACCGCTTCGCTCATCCGGGCCCAGGTGGAGGTGTCTGCCGATGGGCTCCTGGGCTCGACCGAGGTGCGCGATCTCGTCTTTGCCGGTGTGCCCGTCACCGTGACCGGTCAGCCGAACCAGAAGGTCGAGATCTTGGGCGTCGGCACTCTCACCATCAATGAGCAGACGAGGGCATCGGGCGGTAGTTCCCAGACACTGACCGTGAGCGCCGTGCACCTAAAGCTGGCGACCGGCGAGGAAGTCGTCCTGTCGACCGCCAGCAGCACCATCAACTGGTAGGGGGAACGACAATGAAATGGCTGGCCATGATGAAATGGACGATCGGGACGGCGGCGTGCGCCGTCCTGCTGGTCGGTGTTTCCATTCTTCTGCCCGACCATGAAGCCCATGCCCAAGCGACCTGCTTCGACTTCACCACCGGTGGCGGATGGATCCAGTCGCCGCTTGGCGACGGGAAGGCGAACTTCGGATTCAATGTCGGGTACAAGAACGGGCCCGACTCACCTTTGAAAGGCGAGTTCAACCTCGTCGATCACGCGGCCAACGTCACTATCAAAATGCTGACCGTCGACACCTACGGCGGCGAAGGCAACGGGACCGGGCACCGTTGCAGCCCAACCCAGATCTGCGACCGCTTCTGGACGGGCACCGCCGAGATCACGTTTCCGGATACGGCCTTCGTTTGCGCGTTTTTCGTCGAGGTGGTTGATCGGGGGTCGCCCGGCCGGAAGGACACGTTCCACGTGACGTGCGACGGCTATAACGGCTTCGCATTCGAGCTACCGGCCGGGAACATCGAGGTCCACAAGGCAGCCTGCCTGTTGTAACCCGCAGGGGTGGTTGAAAGAGTGGCGGAGGGCGGGGGATTCGAACCCCCAAAGGGCTTGCGCCCAGGCGGATTTCAAGTCCGCTGCCTTGCCAGTTGAGGCTAGCCCTCCGTCCGAATCATCCCGCCGACTTACGATACACCGGCCTGCTGCTCAGCCGCGGTTTCGGCTCCGTGCGTTGACTGTGCGTTGATTTCCGCCCCGAGGCCCTCGAGCAGCGCTGTCGCGCCGGTGAGGTAGTCGGCGGCCAGGTGCTTGTAGATCTCCGTGGTCTTGATGCTGCTGTGGCCGAGGATCTCCTGCAGCTTCTCGAGCCGGCCGCCGCGCATCACGTAGTGGCCGGCGAAGCTGTGCCGCAGCGTGTGGAAGGTCACGTCGGGGTCGAGGATCTTCGCCCGGGTGAGCGCCGTGCGGTACGGGGTGTCGATGTCGCGCAGGGCGCCCCACACCCGCCCCGATGCGTCCTGGCCGCCGGCAGCCGCCCTCAGAGGCGCCAGCGCGCCGTATACGGCCTGATTGAGCGGCACGTCCCTGCCCTTGCCGCTCTTCGTCTGCCGCCCCAGCGCGATCACGCTACGGGCGAAGTCCACGCGCTCCCAAATCAGGCGTAGGAGCTCGCCCTTGCG
>QHVJ01000623.1 GCA_003222275.1 Acidobacteriota bacterium
TCGTCATCTCGAACACCGGCACCCCGCTCCAGCTCGTCCCAGGCGAGCGCCATCCGCAGAATCGAGCGCAGGAGCGCGACCTCGCGGTTGACCGTGGCCGGCGCCAGCGGCCGGCCCAGGCGTGACGTCGTCGCCCGTCGCGCCATCCGGTACTCCGCCACGCGGTGCGTGCGGATGGCTGCCAGCGGCGTCGCCTTTCCGAAGAACGCCAGCAGCGGCACGCTGCGCTCCTCGTCGTCCTGAATCGAGCGCTTGCCCTCGCTCTTTTTCTTCGCGAGGAACTTCTCGACCATCGCCCCGAAGGTCATGCCGGCCGGCGCCGCAACCGTGTCGG
>QHVJ01000296.1 GCA_003222275.1 Acidobacteriota bacterium
GAGGACGCCACACGCGGGATCGACGCCGGCGGGTCGCTCGGCAAGGCGTGGGCGGACATGACCGGCGCCGGCGTCAAGCGCATCCAGTCCGCGGACATCCGCGTGTAGCACGCGCGGTCGGCGGCGTCCGGCGGGCGGAACCGTGTTCGGGCACGCAAATCGACGATACGGCGCGCCTGTCATGGGGCCACGATTCATGGCCGGGTCCGACGCAGTACCCAGAAGACACGGCCCTCACACGGTCCCGCCCGCCGGACGCCGCCGGCCACCGAGCGCACTCTGAGGAGGATAGTATGGCGAAGCAGGGACCTCGCGCGATGTGGAAGGGCGCGGTCACGTTCGGGCTCGTGACGGTGCCCGTGGCCCTGCATCCGGCCACCGAGCGGAAGAACGAGCTGTCGTTCCGGCTGCTCCACGCCAAGGACGAGAGCCCGGTCGACTACAAGCGCGTGTGTCACGAGGAGGGCGTCGAGGTCCCGTGGAGCGAGATCGTCAAGGGATACGCGCTGGCCAAGGACCACTACGTGGTGGTGACCGACGAGGACTTCGAGAAGGCGCGCGTGCCGGCCACGCAGACGTTCGAGATCCGCGACTTCGTGACCGCGACGGCCATCGACGACTTCTACTTCACGCAGCCCTACTACGTGGTGCCGGCGAGCACGGCGGCGGCGAAGCCGTACGCGCTGCTGCGCGACGCGCTCGAGAAGAGCGGGCGCGTGGGCGTCGGCACGATCGTCCTGCGCCAGCGCGAGCACCTCGCCGCGCTGGAGCCCGCCGGCGAGGCGCTCGTGCTCACCACGCTGCGTTGGGCGTACGAGATCCGCTCTGCGTCGAGCCTCGGCCTGCCCGCTCGCACCACGACGCGCGATCGCCGCGAGCTCGAGCTGGCGCTGCGCCTGATCGACACGCTCGCGGCGGACTGGGACCCGAAGCGCTACAAGGACACCTACCGCGACGTGCTGATGGACATCATCGAGCGCAGGGCCGCGGGCAAGGAGATCCGCGCGCCGAAGCCCGAGCGGCCGCCGAAGGTCCGCAGCCTCATGAGCGCGCTCGAGGCGAGCCTGCGCGAGCGGCGTCCCGCCGCCAAAGCCGCCGGCCGCCGTCCTCGCCGCGCCGCCTGAGCGTCACCGCCGCGCCGCGCGACGCCGTGTAGTACGCTGGCGGGCCGATGATCCGGCTCGCCGAACGGACGTGGCCCGAGGCCGCCCGCCTGGCCAGGGATCCCCGCAGCGTGGTGCTGCTGCCGCTCGGCGCCATCGAGCAGCACGGCCCCCACTTGCCGCTGCTCGTGGACTGGCTCGGCGCCGAAGAGCTCGCGCGTCGAGTGGCGCCGCATCTCCGCCGCGGCGGCTTCAGGCCGATCGTGCTGCCCGGCTTGCCGTACGGCGCCAGCCCGCTCGCGCGCGGCTTCGCCGGCACCATCTCGCTCTCCGGCCGCACCCTCGTCGCCGTCGCCGCGGAAATCCTCGACGCCCTCGCGGCGCAGGGCTTCCGGCGCTTCGTGCTCGCCAACTACCAGGCCGACCCGGCCCACCTCGCGGCCATGGCGCGCATCAAGCGGCGCGCGGAGCTGCGGCGCGGGGTTCGGGTGCTGTTCGCGGGATTCGCGCCCGCGCCGCGGACGCAGCGCGCGATGACGCACGCGCGGGTCACCGGGCTGCTGAAGAGTCCGACGCCGGAGCGCGAGTGGCATTCGGGCGAGATGGAGACGTCGCTGGTGCTGGCGACGCGGCCGCGGCTGGTGCGCCGCCGCCTGGCCCGGCGCCTGCCGCCGCACTGGATCGATTTCCGCGCCGCGCTCGCCGCCGGCAAGACGTTCCGCGAGATGGACGCGAGCGGGCGCGGCTACTTCGGCTGGCCGGCGGCCGCGCGCGCGGCCACGGGCCGCCGGGGGCTCGCGCTGCGTGCGCGGCTCATCGCGCGCGTCCTGCTCGCGGAGCTCGGCCCGCTCAGGACGCGATGAGCTGGCCGCGCAGCCGCTCCACCTGCTGGTGGAATGGCGTGCCCATGCCCGCCGTCATCGGCGTCGCTTCGGCCAGGCCCGTGTGCAGCTCGACGAAGATCGGGCCCTCCTCCTTCAGCAGCGACGGCAGCCGGCGCTTCAGCTCGCCGAGCTCGCCGATCGCGGACGCGGCGCGGTAGCCGGCCCCCTTCGCCATCTGCACGAAGTCCACGCCGCCGCCGCCGGGAATCTCCTGCGCGCCGGAGGTGTGGTACACGCCGTTCTTGAAGAGGAAGTGGACGAGGTTGCGCGGCGCCGCGCCCGCCACCGTCGCCAGCGAGCCGAGCTGCATCAGCAGCGAGCCGTCGCCGTCGAACACGAGCACGCGGCGGTCGGGACGGGCGAGGGCCAGCCCCAGCCCCAGCGACGAGGCGCCGCCCATGAATCCCACGCAGCCGACCGAGAGGTCGTTCGGCGCGATCGTCCGCCAGGCGGGCGCCGTCGTCATCGTCGGCACGCACAGCGCGTCGCCGCGCGCCGCCGCGATGGCGCGCAGCGCGTCTTCGGGCTTGATGGCCATCAGGCGGTCTCCAGGCCGACGAGCACCGCGGCGGGCCCGCGGCGCTTCTGGGCGAGCCGGTAGTACTCGGGGATGAGGTGCACGTCGTCGGGGCCCTCGAGCCGCGCGTGCGGGACGCCGAAGACGTCGAGCAGCGGCTCGCAGTAGCGCACCATCGAGTGGCGCGACTCGCGCGGGTCCTTGTCCTTCTCGCGGCTGAGGAGCCCGATCATGGAGAAGATCGGCACGCGTCCGTCCATCGCGACGCCGCGCAGCGTGTTGACGGAGGCGTAGAGGCCGGCGTGCTGGATCATCAGCACGAACGGCTCGCCCCCCATCCAGAGTCCGGCCGCCACCGCGTTGGCCTCGTCCTCCGTCGAGCAGGTGAGCACGCGGAGCGCGCGCTCCTTGTCGAGGGCGGCGAGCACGGTCTTCTGGTGCGTGTCCGGCACGCTGAGGATCCAGCCGAGGTGATCGTGACGCGGGCGCACGCCCTCGGCGGCGAGCGCGGCGCGTGCCTCGCGGAAGGTGTCCTTCAGCGTGTCGATGATGAGCGGCGCGGGAATCGATTCGGGCATCGGGGCCTCCGGGATCGAAGTCGCCCGATTTTACCCGAACCGGCGCGCGCCATATAGTGGATGCCGATGGACGTACGAGAGCGCATCGCCGAGTGGGGACGTCGCTCGCGCGGCGACCGGCTGGCGCGCCTGGCCGCGACGCCCTCGGAGCTGGCGGCGGCCCTCACGACGACGCCGGCGACGACGCTGGCGCGCCGGCCCGCGCGCGACGCGTGGGCGCCCGTCGAAGTCGTCTGTCACCTGCGCGATCTCGAGGAATCGTTCCACGACCGGCTCACCGCGATCCTCGCCAGCGACGAGCCGCGTTTCGCGACGACCAACCCGAACCGCTGGGCCGACGAGCGCCAGTACCTGCGTCACGACGCTCACGACGCCCTGCGCGCGTTCGCGCGGCGCCGCACCGAAACGCTGACGCTCCTGCGTGGCCTCGTCCCCGACGCGTGGATGCGCGCGGGCTGGCAGCTCGACTCGCGCGGACGGCGCACGGTGGACGACTTCCTGACGCTCATCGCGTGGCACGACGAGAATCACCTGGCGCAGCTCGCGCGCGCGCTGGAAGGACGCGTGTGAAGGCCTGGCGCCCGCTCGACGCCGCCGCGCTGCGCCCCGGTGAGTTCGTCACCGTGACGCTGCGCGACGACGCGAGCGACGTCGCCACCGTCGTCGAGGTGATTCCTCCGAAGGATTAGCCGACTACGCGGCGACGACGCGGCGGACGCTCAGCCGGTCCACGATCTGGACGTCCGGCCGAAGTCGCGCCGCCTCATCGCGCGCGACGCGCAGCGCCACGTCGCGCACGGTGGGGTCGGGGACCTCGCCGGTGATCTCGATCGTCGCCGGACCGCTGCCCCACGCCGGGACGTGCGCGGTCGGCGTCAGCACGAGGCCCGTCAGCCGCGCGTCGCGCATGAGCGCGTCCGAGACCTGCGCCTGCAGGTGCACGGCCTGCGCGTCACGCTTCCGCTTTCGGTCGTAGACTTTGACCGCAATTCCGACCAGCACCAGGAGTCCGAGGATGACCAGGAATCCCACCGCCGCCGACCCGCCGCTCGTCGCGGTGTCGGCCGGTGGCGCCGTGGCTGGAGTCTGCGCCCAGGCAATGCCGAATGTCATCACGGTGCACCTCCTTGAGAACAGCCTACACAGGGCAGCAACCCCAGTGCCACAGGAGTCGCCGGCATAGGCCTTGCTGAATAGAGACCGCACGATGCGCGTGGTGATCGAAGGACTCGGCGAAGATCGGGCGCTGCGGACGCTCGTGAACGGCAAGGTGGCGGCGTCGCTCGGCCGGCTGCACGTGCCGGCGACGACGGCGCGCGTGCAGTTCGCCAACGAGACGAGCGCCAAGGGCGGGCCGGCCGCGCGCTGCTCGATCACCGTGGACCTGCCGCGCCGGCCCGAGCTTCACGCCGACATCACGGCCGAGAGTTTCCGCCTGGCCTTCGAGCAGGCATTCGCCATGCTCGAGCGCCAGGTCGAGCGCGACCGCGCGCGCCGCCGCGAGGAGCGGCGCCGGCCGAAGAAGTACTACCTCGCCAAGCGGCTGCTCGAGCCGGGGGCCTCCTCGAAGGAGCCGCCGGCGCGGCCCGCTGTCGGCCGTCGCCTCGCCCGCCGCCGCACCGCCTAGCCGCACCGCCTAGCCACGCCGTCATAAGTCACTCGCGGCGCTCGTCGCTCGAAGCCCATCTGTGTGCCCACGCGGTCATTTCGTGCGCTGAGAAAGATTTCGCTTGACGGCCTTCGCCGTGGGCGGTGGCCGCGTGTCGTCAGCGCCTCGCGAGTGCCGCGCCAGCGTTCCGCAATGGCGCGGCGAGCGCGCGATCGGGCATAGACACCGAAAAATCGCCATCGCGTCACGATCGCGCGTTGTGATGGCTCCAGGGCGCCTCCGAAAGTGGGGTATAGAGTCGCCCCAGCGGAAGGGGGACTCGTTCATGGAAATCGGCACGCTCCGCATCGTTCCCACGCCCGAGTCTATCCAGGAGCTGGATCGACTTGGCGACGAGATCGCCGAGCTGGCGGCCCACCTCGACGCCGCCACCGGCCGCCTGCTCGATTTGATTCGCGAGTTCGACGCCCGCGGCGGGTGGGGCAACGGCTTCCGCTCGTGTGCGCACTGGCTGTCGTGGCGCGTGGGGTTCGCCCCGGGCGCGGCCCGCGAGCACGTGCGGGTGGCGCGCGCCCTCGGCACACTGCCCCTGCTCGGCCAGGCCCTGGCCCGCGGCGAGCTTTCGTACGCGAAGCTCCGGGCTCTGACGCGCGTAGCGACTCCGGAAACCGAAGAGCGGCTGCTGGCGGTGGGCCGCGCAGGCACCGCCGAGCATGTCGAGCGGATCGTGCGCGGCTGGCGACGAGTAGACCGGCAGGCCGAGGCCCGGGAGGCTGCCCTGCAGCACACGAGCCGGGCGCTGCAAGTGTATCCAGACAGCGACGGCACGGTGAGAATCAAAGGGCGGCTGACCGCGGAGGTCGGCGTCCTGTTCGTGCAGGCGCTAGCCGCCGCGCGCGAGGCGCTGTATCAACAGAGGCGCGCCAGTGACGCGGCCACCGGTCCGGCGGACGTGCCCGAGGAAACGCCGACGATGGAGCAGCAGCAAGCGGACGCCCTGGCGCTGCTGGCAGAAACGGCGCTCCACCACGGGATCGACCCCGGCGCTCCGGGAGAGCGCTACCAGGTGGTGGTCCACGTCGATGCCGAGGTCCTGGCGGACGCCGACGCGCTCGGCCAGTCGGTGCTCGAGGACGGTGCGCGCGTTCCCGCGGGAACGTCCCAGCGCCTGGCGTGCGACGCCAGTCTGGTGGTGATGCGCCACGGCCGGGACGGCCGGGTGGTGGAGGTCGATGCTCGGACCCGGACCATTCCTCCCGCGCTCCGGCGGGCGCTCCACCATCGAGACCGTGGCTGCCGCTTCCCGGGTTGTGGTCTTCGGCCCGGCCAGGGCCATCACATCCGCCACTGGGCGCAAGGAGGGCCGACTACGCTCTCGAACCTGGCCCTGCTCTGTCGCCGACACCATCGCGCAGTCCACGAGGAGGGCTATCAGGTGGAGCGACGGCCCGACGGCGAGCTCAGATTCCGACGCCCGGACGGCCGGCCTCTGCCCGAAGTCCCATCTCCGCCAACGCTGGCTCCCGAACCCGTCGACGTCCTGCGCGCGCGGCACGAGGCGCAGGGGCTGCGGCTCCACGCGCGGACGGCGATGCCTGGTTGGCTGGGGGAACGCCTGGACGTGGGCTGGGCGATCGACGTCTTGCACCCGTTGGCAAATAATCCGGGTTAGAACAGCTCCGGTTCGCCTGGATAGGTTACCCTCCCATCCTCGACGCGCGCGAAGTCGCGGAGGGTGTGCGGCTCGACGCGCTCGGGCGTCAGGATGTGCAGCACCGGTTCGCCCCGCGCCACCAGCGCGTCGGCGATGAGCGAGCGGTGGCAGCGCCACCATACGGCTTCGGCACACATGATCGCGACGTGTTCGCGGCGTCCGAGCGACACCAACCGATCGAGCTCGGCGGCGAACATGTCCGTCTGCATGTAGTCCGCGTAGGCGCGGAACGAGGGGTTTTGCCACGCGCGATTGATGGAGTCCGGCTGCTCGAGCCGGAGGCCCCCCAAGCCAGCGAAATGCGTATAGCCGAGGCCGGCGGCGGCGAGGGCGCCGGGCAACGTCTCGACGTTGAACTGCGGGTGGCGCCGTGAGCGCGGCAGCTTCCGGACGTCGGCGATCGTCGTCACGCCGTGGGCGCGGAGCAGCGCCACGAACGTCTCCAGCGGATGGGTCGAGTGGCCGACGGTCCACAGCCGCCAGCCTACCCGTTTCGCGCCTCCCTGGTGCTTCCGAGGCGGCAGCATACTGTAAAATTCTCGCGGTGGAGAGCGTTCCCGAGCATTTCAACGCCGCGGCCTTCTTCGTCGATCG
>QHVJ01000339.1 GCA_003222275.1 Acidobacteriota bacterium
AAGGGAAGCAGGAGACCGACGATGATCGCGAAGCTGGAGACGAAGGGACCGTCGGCGATCTTCGCGGTCGGAAAGAGCGCGTAGAATCCTGCCAGCAGCAGGAAGGTGAGACCGAACGAGGACAGGACCCGGGCCGCATAGGGCCGGAAGCTCTTGACGACGCGCAGGTTGTAGAAGTCGTTGTAGTAGAAGGCCGTGATGCAGCACGCGCAGATCGCCAGACTCTGCATCAACAAGATGGCGACGTCGATCCAGCCCATCAGGAGGGGATGCGTCCAGACGACGATCACGAACAGCACGACCGTGAAGAGCAGGCCGCCCTCGAGGAGCGCGAGCGTCAGCGCCACGGCGCGGATCCCCCGATCATCGGATCTCCCTGCGGCGTTCGGGGCGCCGTCGGCCCGCGGCGTCTGGGTCGAACACCGAGCGGATCTTCGCGAAGGGCCGCCACCACGTCGGCGCCCCTCCCTTGTCGTGACGCCCACTTCCAGCGTAGTAGTCGTTGTACGTGGTGCGCGGCCGTTCGTCGTTGTTGAACACGAGGCCGAGCACTTTCTGCGGCTCCATCAGGTTCAGCGACTCTTCGAGCAGGCTGCGCGGCGTCGTGTTGGCGCGGACGACGAGGAGAAAGCTGTCCACCCATTTGCTGATGACCCGCGCGTCCGGAATCGGGACGAGGGGCGGCGTGTCCAGCACCACGTAGTCGTAATCGCGACGCGCCTGGTCCAGCAGGTCGCCGAGTCGCGAGGACCTCAGCAGCTCGTACGGGATGTCGGAGAAGACGCCGGCGGTCACGACCGCGAGGTTGAGCGGCCCGCACGGTCTGGCCACGTCGGCCAGCTTGAGGTCGTGACTCAGGATCGCGTCGACGAGCCCGTGGCGTCCCTCTTCGAGCCCGAGGCGCTCCGCGATCGCGGGGCGGCGGAGATCGACGTCCATCAGGAGCACGCGGGCATCGGCCGCCTGCGCGAGGGCGCCGGCGAGATTGATCGCGGTGGTGGTCTTGCCGTCCCCGACGGTGGCGCTGGAGACGGCGAGGACCGAGAGGGCGGACGTGCGATGGGCCTGCTCCACCAGGTGTCGGAGGCCACGATACTGCTCGGCCTCGTACGAGTGGGGGGCCACGAGGCTCACGAGACGCTCGTCGAGGGTCGCCATGCGGTGTCGGCTCATTGGTGGTCTCAGGAACCGCCCGGTGAGAGCACCGCCACGAGCGTCGCGTTCCCTCTTCCCGCCAGATGCGATCCTCCCGCGAGGAGGAGCACGACCAGGACGGCGAGGGCCGCGGCCAGCCGGAACCGCCGCCGCCGGAGCACGGTATCGCGGTGCGCGGCGATGCCGGCGATGCCCACGAGCACCGGGATCTTCGTGAAGGTTCGGAGCTCCTCGATCGCATGGAACGACGTGTCCAGCTGCTCGGCGAGCACCACCGCGGCGGCGGCCAGACCCAGCGAGAAGATCAGCCCGGTGAGGAGGAATCGGGACCGGTTCGGCGCGGCCGGCCGGTCGGAGACGATGGCGGGGTCCACGATCTTGAACTGCTCGCCCTTTTGACGCTGCTCCATGTCTTCGGCCAGCTGCGCTTCCTGGTAGCGCTTGAGGAGCGACTGATAGTGATCCTTGGTGGTCTGGTAGTTTCGTGACAGCTCCTGGAACTCCTGCTCGCGCAGCGGCGTGTTGTCCGCGCGCGCCTGGTACCGCGCGGTCGCGGCCTGCAAGCGGTGCTCGTCCTTCCGGAGCGCCTTGACCTCGGCGTCGACCTCGGTCAGCGCCGCCTTGAGGCGGCGGATCGCCGGATCCTGAGGCGTCGGGGCGGCGGCCTCGGTGGGGGCGTCTGACTTCTTCTCGCGCTGTTCGCGCTCGAGGGCGGCGATCTCGGCCTTGACCCTCACGACCTCCGGGTACTTCTCCGTGTACTGGGTGCGCAGCTCCCGCAGCTCGTTGCGGAGGCGGGCCAGGCGGGTCACCGCCGTATCCGGCGCGCCCGAGGCGGTGGCCAGCGCCGGCGCCGTTTCCACGTCGGCGAGCTGACGCTCGAGAGCCTCGCGCCGGGCCAGGGCCAGCGTCTGGCGGTCGTTGTTGAGACGAAGCTGGGTCCCGAGCTGCTCGATGGCCGCGAGGTTCGCGGTCATCTGCTGAGGCAGCTCGCCCATATACCGCCGGTTGAAGTCGCTCACCTGTCGCTCCTGGACGTCGAGCTGCTTCGTGGTCTCCTCGAGCTGGGTCCGGAGGAAATTGGCGGTCCCGGTGGCCTGGCGTGAGCGGACCCTGAGGTTCTCGTCGATGAACAGGGCGGCGAGGGTGTTCGTGACCTCGGCGACGACCGCGGGGTCGCTCCCGCGATAGCTGATGGTGAACGCGACCATCTTGGGGTTGCCCGGGTTCGCGGCGTCGGACTTCATCACGAGAATGATGTCGTTGCGCATCCGTGCGACCAGATTCTGCGTCGAGAGCCGCGCCCGCAGTCGAGGGTAGAGGTTGAAGCGGGTGATGAGGCCCTCGAGGCTGCTCCGGCTGAAGATCTCCTGCGTGATGGTCTGCAGCCGCGTCTCCACCTCGCCGGTGACGGTCGGCCGCACGAAGGCCTCGGGCACCTGCTGGCGCTCCACGAGAATCGTCGCGGTCGAGCGATAGATGTTCGGCAGCGACGTGACGAGGCCGAGAACCATCGACGCCGGAGCGGCGAAGGCGAGCACGGCGATCCACTTGCGCCGCCTCCAGAGACCGACGATGCGGTCAAGCATCGACACGCCTCACTGCGGCTCGAGCCGCCGCGGCGCTCATGGCACCACGATGACATCGCCGGGTTGGAGGGAGAGATTGTCGCGCTCCCCACCCGCCGCGATGACCTTGTTGTAGTTGAAAGGGATCCGCCTCATCACCTTGCCGTCCGTCCTCAAGATGACGATGCGGGTGCGGGCCGCGAACTCGTTGAGCCCGCCGGCCAGGGCGAGAACGTCGAGCACCGTCGTCCGGCTCTTGAGCTCGTACCGGGCCGGCTTGACGACCTCGCCGATGACCGAAACCTTGAAGCTGCGGACCTCGGTGACGATCACGGACACCTCCGGGTTCGGGATGTACTCCGCCAGCTTCTTGGCGAGCACCTCGCGAAGCTCCAGGGGCGTCAGTCCGGCCGCCCTCACGTCGTGCACCAGGGGCAGCGAGACCATACCGTCCGGCCGCACGGGCACCGTCTTGCTGATCGCGTCGTTCTTCCACACCGAGACGAGGAGCGTGTCTTCCGGCCCGATCCGGTACTCCTCGACCGGGTCGGCGTTGGCGGCGTTCGGCGCCTGGGCGCACAGGTCCGAAGCTCCCACGGTCAAGAGTGCTGTGAGCGCCACACCGAGGGCCCTGCCGATCACGCGGGGAATCCTCCCCCCCATTCCGCCTGACGCCGGGGCAGCGCCTCTTCCCGCAGCCCAACGCGCTTCATCTTGTAGAGCAGACCCCGGTAGCTGATCTTCAGGGCCTTGGCGGCGCGGACCCGATTCCAGCCGGTCTGTTCCAGTACCTTGCGGATCGCGTCGCGCTCGGCGGCCATCGACGCGCCGCGGACGATATCCTTCAGCGACACCTCGAACACCACGGCCGTCGGGTCCGTTCGGGTGGCGCGGGCGGAGGTGACCGGGGGGAGGTACGTCCGGGTCAGATGCGGATCGCCCAGGACGATCATCCGCTTGATCAGGTTCTCGAGCTCGCGAACGTTGCCACGGTAGCGATGCTGAAGGAGACGGTCCATGACCGGTGTGGGGATCGAGAACCCCTCCCGGCGGTAGAGCTTGGAGTATTTCTGGACGAAGTACTGGATGAAGCCCGGGATCTCCTCGATCCGCTCGCGCAGCGGCGGCACGTTGACCCGAACAACGTTGAGGCGGTAGTAGAGGTCTTCCCGGAACCGCCCCTCCAGCGCTGCTCGCTCGAGGTCCTGGTTGGTGGCCGCGATGATCCGCACGTCGACGTGCAGCGTGGATTTTCCGCCGACGCGTGAGAACACCCCGTCCTGCAGCACGTGGAGGAGCTTGGCCTGGAGCGTGGGGTGGAGATCGCCGATCTCGTCGAGGAAGATCGTGCCGTTGTGGGCCGCCTCGAATTTCCCGATCTCCTGCTTGTGGGCGCCCGTGAACGCGCCCCGCTCGTGGCCGAACAGCTCGCTCTCGAGCAGCTCTCGCGGGACCGCCGCGCAGTTCACCTTCACGAACGCTCCGGTCCGTCGTGCCGACAACGACTGGATGGCGCGCGCCACCACTTCTTTGCCGGTGCCCGTCTCGCCCGTGATGAGCACGGTGACGTCGACCGCGGCCGCCTCGTTGACGATCTGGCGGACGTCGCGCATCTTGCGGCTCCGCCACAGCTCGATCTCCTGCCAGAGCGTGGACGACGTCGGTTTGACGGCCAACTCCCGCGCGGCCGGCGGCATGACCGGGGCGTCGGCGATGGCCCGGTCGAGATCCGCGTGCGCAATGGGCGCGTGGAGCACGGTCTCGAGCGCGGCCGCGTCGAACTCGCCGGTGTCCTCGGTGCGAGTGGTGATGCCGATGACCGGCCCCGGCTCGCCGCGCTGGGCCTTGAGGCGTCGGATCAGATCGGCGGGATCCGCCGGGTCGAGGTCGAGATCGACGACCGTGAACCGAAAGTTCCGCTGGGCCAGTGAGTCCAGCGCCTCCTCCGGAGAGGAGGCGAGGACGTACGGGTAGCCGCGGCTGAGAAGGAAGGCCTGAAGATAGTCCTGTAGCGCTGGCGCCGCTCCCACCACGAGTACACTCTGGTCGTCCACTCCCGCGCCTCCTTCGGCCGGGTGTTCGCCTCAACGCGTTCTGGTGACGCGGACGGCGCTAGGTTCGCAAGCGCCGTGCCACACGAGGCCGCGCGGGAGAGGACCGTGCACATATAGCTGACCTTTCGCGCAAAGCTCGTGCGGTGGACGACGGAAATCGTGCACCGGTGAGCAGCGGTGCTGCGTAGTCGATGGGTGATTTGGGATCCACTGTGAACGTCCGCTTCCCAGTCGGACGGCGAGGAGGCGACGCCGGCGCTTCGATCAGCGCCGCGGACGAAGGCGGAGCGGGGGGGTGTTAGGGCTGGCGGGGCGGCGGCTTCAGGCCGCACTCGGCGATCTTGTTCAGCAGCGTCTTGTAGCTGACTTTGAGGACGCGCGCAGCCTCGGCCCGGTTCCAGTTGCTCCGCTCCAGGACTTCCGCCAGGGCTTTCCGTTCGGCTTCGCGCGCACCATTACGGGCGACCTCTCTCAGCCCATCCGTGGAGATCGGCGTCCGCGCGGCGGGGGGAGCGTGGTTGGAGCGATCCGCGACGCGAGAGTCGAAGACCTGCTCGGTGCTGAGGACCACCATCCGGCGCATGACGTTTTCGAGCTCCCGGACGTTGCCCGGCCAATGATGCTCGAGCAGCCGCTGGCTCGTTTCCTGGCTCAATTTCCGGTCCCGCCCGTACTGTCGGTTGAACAGCTCCAGGAACCGGGCCGCCAGGAGGGGGATCTCCTCCTTGCGCTGACGGAGGGGCGGGATGAGGATCTCCACGGCATTGAGGCGGTAATAGAGATCCTCGCGGAAATCCCCGCGCGCGAGCGCTGACTCGAGGTCCCGGTTGGTGGCGGCGATCACGCGGGCGTCGACCGAAACCATCGCGTGTCCGCCGACCCGGGCGAACGTGAAATCCTGAAGGACATGCAGGAGCTTGGGTTGCAGCGTCAGCGGGAGCTCGGCGATCTCGTCGAGGTAGATCGTTCCGTTGTTGGCGTACTCGAACTGACCGAATCTACGTCGGTGGGCGCCGGTGAAGGCGCCCTTCTCGTGACCGAACAACTCGGATTCGAGCAGGCCGTGCGGGATCGCGGCGCAGTTGACCTTGATGAACGGCCCCTGATGTCGCTGTGACGCCGCGTGAATCGCCCGGGCGACGAGATCCTTGCCGACCCCGCTCTCGCCCCGGAGCAGAATGGTGGCGTCGGTATCGGCGATGCTTTCGACCGTCCGCTTGATCTCGCGCATCGCCGGACTGCCCTCGAGGCGAGGCGCAAAATCGGTGAGATAGGGCGTCCCGAAGATCTGTTCCGTCACCGTTGCCGACCAACGAGATGCGTGCGCATGTGTGCAAACTTATCCACGGGTATCCACAACGAGACGTCCGACCTTTCCATGTCCCGCCCTCGCCCGTTAACCAACTGAAAAGTCGGGGACGAGGCGCGAGTATGCCCTACGAGCGTCGCCCTGTCACGTTGAAAAATTTGTCAAGGATCTGTCACGATCATGGTATATCGGCTGGCGGCAAGGAGGGCGCCCAATCAAGCTGCTTCTCATCGAGGATGACGTCCTGGTCGCCGAACTGCTTTCGGGCGCATTCGCCGACGAGGGCCACCAGACGACCGTCTCCCACACCGGTGAGGAAGGGCTGCGCCATCTCGAGGGCGACCGGCCGGACGCCGTTCTCCTTGACCTTTGCCTGCCAACGATCAATGGGATCGAGGTGTTGCGGGCGATCCGGCTGACCGATTTCGCGCTGCCGGTCATTCTCATCACCGGGTATGCGAATCCAGGCCAGCTGGCAGAGGCGCGGCAACTCGGTGTGACCGATGTCATTGCGAAATCATACGTATTGACGCGCTTTACCGACGTGTTGGTGCGGATAGCCGGCACGTCCGGCCCTGCCTGATTTCACGGGCCGAGTCAGCTCGGAAGGTGAAGCCGCTGCCCGCCGTTCCGTTTCGCCTCGGCCATCAGCCCGGTCGCCTGGTCCAGGAGTTGATCGGCCGTGGAGGCTGTCTCGGGGTAGGAGGCTCCCCCGGCGAACCACGGCGCCGTTTCGAGGTCGGTCGTCAGACGACCGAGGATTGTCGCAAGGCTGTCCACGGCGGCATCGATGAGGAGCAGCACGACGGAGACCGCATTCCGGGGGGCTACCGCATCGGTGGCGCGAACCCATGGAGCGATGATCCGGACCAGGGAGTCCGAGGACGGTTCGGTAGGCGGGGTCTCCATTTCCATGGCAACCAGGGAAATCGGATAGCGCAGGCGCTGCGCCTTCTGGATCTCCATGTCGACGAGCAGCTTGAAAAACGGGTAGTCGACGACGAATGCGCCGCCGTTGGACAACGGCCCGGAGCCTTCACTCATGCCATACTGTCCGGGAATCGCATATGGGGACATGAAAACGAAGCAGGTTCCGCGCCATGTTCAGGCGAATGGAAAAGTTGCCGCCGATACGACGGTCAGGAGCAGGGTAGGGACTCCATCCGGCACCTAGGCTCTGAAAAACCTTGCCCAGATGGCACATGCGCGTCCCCACGGCATATGGTGGTGGCGGGCCTGTTGGCCCTTTCGCTCACCGCAGTCCCCCTGACCGCGTGGGCCCAAGCCGGGTGGTACTACATCCCTTCCCTGAGTCTCTACGAGGAGTTCGATGACAACATCTTCAGCAGCACGAACCGCACCTCCGACTTCATCACTCGCCTGTCCAACGGCTGGAAAATAGGATATCGGTCCCGGCCCTTCACGCTCCTGTTGACGAGCTCGCTCGACGGCGAGCTGTTCGCCAACCACCACGAGCTCGACGGCCTCAATCGAACCCAGGTCGGGTTGGAGTCCGAGTGGATACCCACCCTGCCCCTGACCCTTCGCCTCAGTGCGCTCTTCACGAAGACCCAGACACCCTCGGAGCTCGCCCCGAATCTCGGGCTCCAGCTCGGGCGTCGAGACAGCACTCAGTTGAGCCTCGCGTCCTCGGCCGTGTATCGCTTCGACCTGCGAACCTCGACCGAGCTCGCGTATTCGTATCTTCAGAGCGAATCCGAAGGTGTGACGAGCACGACCCACGAGCCACGACTGCGGCTCGTCGAGCGGCTATCCCACGTCGACACAGGCACGCTGACCTATGCCCTTCGGCTCACCGAGAGCGAGAGCAACGGCGCGGGGAACAGTAACACTGGCGCCGGGAACAGTAGCACTCTTTCCCACATCGTGACACTCGGGTGGAATCGACGTCTGTCCGCGACCACGTCGGTCACGCTGGAGGCGGGACCGCGGATCACCGGCTCGCAACTCGGCGCCGAGGTCAATGCGGGGGTAAGTCATCGGTTCTTCCGTCTGGTCGACGCATCGCTCGGGTATTCGCGATCATCGTCGCCGATCATCGGCCAGACGGGGACGTCAGACACCCAGGCGCTCTCCGGTCACTTGTCGATGGAGCCACTGCGGTCGTTTCGCGTCGTCTTCGGCGCCATCCTGAGCCAGGTGAGCACGGACCGCTCCGACACGACGACCGAGGGGGCCGAGGTCGCCGCCTCGTACCGGATGACGAAGTGGCTGAGCGCCGTCGCGCGGTACCGCTTCAGCCACTCCGAGACCGATAG
>QHVJ01000340.1 GCA_003222275.1 Acidobacteriota bacterium
TACCGTCCCGACCTGCTCGGCGTGTACTTCGAGATGATCGATGCCTGCGGCCACCTCTTCATGGAGGATGCGCCGCCGCGCCGGCCGGAGGTGGCCGACGAGGACTTCCGCGCCTTCGCCGGCACCGTCGACCGCTGCTACGAGTATCAGGACGCGGTTCTGGGCGACGCGTTGAAGCTCGCCGGGCGCCGCACGGTCGCGCTCGTCCTCTCCGATCACGGGTTCAAGAGCGGAGAGGCCCGCCCGCGCACGTCAGGGAGGGCGGACGTGGGGCTCGCTCCGCTCTGGCACCGCTTGCACGGCGTGCTGTTCGTCGATGGTGCGGGCGTGCGGAGGGGCGCGGTGATCTCCGGCGCCGGCATCCTGGACGTCGCCCCCACGGTCCTGGGCCTTCTTTCTCTTCCCCTCTCGAAGGAGCTCCCCGGCCACCCCCTGCGCGAAGCGTTCGTCACCTGGCACGAGCCCGGCTCCGTCACCGCCTATCCCCCGCCGCCGGTGCCACCCGCCATCGGTCGCGGCCCCGGCCTCGAGGACGAGGAGCGCATCGAGCAGCTGCGCGCCCTCGGCTATCTCGGCGGCGGCATCCCCGTGCCGGTTCACGACGAGCAGGGCCGCACCGCGGCCTCGTACCTCAACGAAGGCTCCGCCCGCGCCGCCGACGGCGACCTGGAGGCGGCCCAGCGCGCGTGGGCGCGGGTGCTGGTCCTCGATCCCCGCAACGTGAACGCGCGCGTCTACGCGGCGCGGATCCATGTCGAGCAGGGCGAGCTGTCGCGCGCCCGCCGGCTGCTGGACGAGGCGGAGGCGCTCGATCCGCGCAGCCCGGCGGTGCGCCTTCAGCGCGCCAACCTCGCCTTCCGCCGCGGCGATTGGAAGGCCGCCTCCGCCGAGCTGGAGGCGGCGGAAGCGATCGACGACCATCTGCCGAACGTGCGGCTGCTGAAGGCCCGCCTCGCGGACGTCACCGGGCGGCCCGCGGACGCGCTCGTCGATCTGAAGAAGGCGGAAGCGCTCACGGACGCGGAGGGGTTGCTGGCGGAAATCCTGCTCCTCGAGGCGGACCTCGAGCTGCGGCAGGGCCGGGTCGACGAAGTGCCGGGAACGCTGGCACGCGCGGCGGTGGTGGCACCGGCGGAGCGGCTGGTCCCGCTCCGCGCGGAGCTGACCCTCCGCCGCGGCGACCCGCAGCAGGCGGTCGCGCTCTTGCGGCCGGCGGCCCGGGCGGCGCCGGGCAATTCTTTCCTGCAACGGAAGCTCGGGCAGGCCCTCGCGGCGGCCGGCGACGCCGGCGGCGCGGAGGCCGCGCTCCGGCGCGCGCTCGACACGGCGGCCGACGACGAGGCGCGGGAAGGCGCGTACGGTGATCTGTCCCTGCTCTTCCAGCAAGAGGGGCGTGAAGAGGAAGCGCGGCGCACGCTGGAAGCGGCGGTGGCGAGACTGCCCCGCTCGGCCGCGCTCTGGGGAATGCTGGGCGCGGCGCGCGGCCGCGCCGGCCAGCCCGACCGGGCGATTCGGGCCTACGAGCGCTCGGTCGCGATCCGGCCCACTCCGCTCGGTTGCAAGACGCTTGCCGCCCTCGTCATCGAGCGGCGGGGCGACCGCCGGCGAGCGGTGCGGCTGTGGCGGCAGTCGCTGGCCCTCGATCCGCGACAGCCCGACGTCGAGTCGTTTCTCAGCAGGTATGGAACGTCCAAGGGTCCTTGACACCCCTGGGCGGCGGACCTAAAGTCGAGATCGCGATTCCCCTGCCCGCCCGTTGATGGACCGATACTCCGTAGGCTCGATCGGGAGGTCCGGCGTGCACTCGAGAAGGATCCTTCCGGTCGTGGTGTCGGTGGGTTCCACGTTGCTGGCTCTCGCCGCGCTCCTCCGCGTCGATGTCCCCTCGCGGAGTGTCGGGCGCGTCCGTCCCCTTCGGGAGCGGTTCCGGGCCGAGTTCGAGCAGGCCGCCCGCGGCGAGTCCATCCGCGAGGAGGGCATCGGCGAGCGCGACGCGTTCGACACCTGGTTCTTCCAGCAGCGGGCCTACCCCGCGGCGACGATCCCCGCCGACGCCATCGGCCGCGGCGTCTCCTTCGCCAGGTCCCACAACGATGACTCGGACGAGCACGAAGGGGACGTCGGGGTCTGGCGGGCGCTCGGGCCCGCGACCATCCCGGACGGTCAGGTCGACGCTTCCGCCGGCGGGCCGCTGTCCCGCGTGAGCGGCCGCGTCACCGCCATCGCGGTGAACCCCCGCGACCCCGACACCGTCTACGTCGGCGGCGCCCAGGGCGGAGTCTGGAAAACATCCAACGCCCGCGATCCGCATCCCACTTGGATGCCGCTGACCGACCACGAGGCGTCGCTGGCCGTCGGCTCCATCGCCATCGATCCCGTGGACCCCGACATCATCTACGTGGGCACCGGCGAGCCGAACCGGTCCTGCGACTCGTACTACGGCCGGGGCATCCTGCGCTCCGTCAACGGCGGCCGGACGTGGAAGCTCCTCGCCGGTGTGGGCTCCCCGTTGGCCAATCCAGGTCCCTTCGCGGGCAAGGCGGTGGCCCGCATCATCATCGACCCCGTCTCCGCGGGCAGCAAGACGAACACCACGCTGTGGGCGGCGACCACCATCGGGGTGTACTCGAGCGGCACCATCGCCACGTGCGCCGTTCCCAGCAGCGTGCCCTTCGGCCTCTGGCGCTCCCAGGACAGCGGCCAGACCTGGGAGCTGCAGAACGTGCCCCTGACCGCGCCCGGGCCGGGAAACTTCTCGGTGCAGGACATGGCTCTCGATCCCGTGAACCATGATGTCCTCTACGCGGCCGTCCGCTCGGACGGCGTATGGAAGTCGACCAACGCCGCCACCGGCGGCAGCGCGGTCTTCACCAGGGTGGTGACGGGCTTCGCCGTGGGCTCGAGCGCCCATCCGCTTCGCCGCATCAACCTCGGCATCGCGGGGCCCGGAGCGCCGGGCACGCTGTACGCGGCGGTGGAGAACGGGTCCGGCAGCCGGATCTTCGGCCTGTACAGGACCACTGACGGCGCTGCGTCCTGGGCGCACGTCGACAACGGCAACAACGGCGCGGCGACCGTCGCCAACGGCAGTTCCTTCGTGAACCGGGTCTCCGGGCCCGCGTTCCCCGGTCCCTACTTCCCGTCCTTCAAATCGGTTTGGACCGGCCGGCGCTTCGTGGTCAACGACCAGTTCTCGATGACCGTTCGCTACGTGGTCAGCGCCAACCAGCTTCGACTCACCGCCACCTATCCCGGCCCCACCGGCGCCGCCGCCTGGTCCGTCGGCAACTACCCCAACTACTGCGACGGGCAGTGCTTCTACGACATGACGGTGGCGGTGGATCCCACCGATCCGTCGGGCAACCGCCTCTTCGTCGGCGGCAACCCGCACACCTACTCGCAGGACCTGGGCGTGCCCGCCGTGCCCGCAACCAGCGCGCACTCCAACTGGCGCTCCGACGACGGCGGTTCGAGCTGGCGATCCACATCCCAGGGTGACGGGACGTCCGACCCTCTGCACACGGACGACCACGCCTGTGCCTTCGACTCCGACGGCGTCGTGTACGACGGCAACGACGGCGGCATCTGGCGCTCGGACGATCACGGGAACAACTGGACGTCCCTCAACACGAACCTCGCCATCACGCAGTTCCAGGGCGTCTCGACGCATCCGAGCGACCCGAAGATCGTCCTCGGCGGCACCCAGGACAACGGCACCAACATCCTCAACGCGGCGCTGCAGCCGCCGCCGGCCTGGTTCCACTCGGACTACGGCGACGGTGGTCAATCGCTCATCGACCAGTCGAACCCCGCGCGCATGCTCCACACGTACTTCAACCAGTCGTTCAACTTCATGGGGCCGGCCAAGAGCACCAACGGGGGGAGCAGCGGGCCGGGGACCTGGGACTTCGTGGGCGCCTACTACGGCTATCAGATGTACGGCGATTACTACAACGGCATGGATCCCAAGGACCCCGTCTCGTTCTACGCGCCCATGGCCCAGCATCCCGCCTTCACGCCCAACGTCATCTACTTCGGCTCCGACAAGGTCTATCGCTCGCCGGACCCACGGCCGAACCTGGAGCAGGTGCACTCGTGGAAGGCGGTGAGTCCCAGTCTCACCAAGATTCCGGGTTGCAGCCCGCTGACGCAGGCGTGCCCGTACCTCAGTTGGATCGGCGTGCTTCCGAACCTCGTCGGCGGCAAGGAGGTCCTGTACACCGGAGCCTCCGACGGCCGCATCGCCGCATCTGCCCACGTGGGCGGGTCCGGCGTGGCGGCCTGGAGCACCCTCGACAACGCGACTACTCCCAACCGCGCGATCACCGGGATCGCCGTGGCCGCCGACGACCCGACCGGGAACACGGCCTACGTGACGTTCTCCGGCTTCGACGAAAACACGCCGGCCACGCCCGGCCACCTGTACGTGACCCGCAACGGCCTCTCCGGCGCCGCGACCTGGACCAACATCTCGGGCGACCTCCCGGACATCCCGCTCAACGGGGTGGTCTTCGACTACAAGGCCAAGAAGCCCTCCCTCTATGTCGCGTCCGACATCGGGGTGTTCCGGAGCCGCGACGGCGGGCAGCACTGGAAGCTGCTGTCGAAGGGACTGCCTTTCGTGACCGTGTTCGGCCTCGAGCGCAACGCGTCGACCGGGCAGATCGTCGCGTCCACCCACGGGCGCGGCATGTTCGAGCTCGTGCGCGAGGGCGACGACGAGGAGGACGACCACGGCGATGGTCACGACGACCGCGGAGGCCGCCGCGGCCACTGATCCGGAGTCGCATCCACCGCCGGCGGCGCTCGTGACGGGGGCCAGTCGCGGCCTCGGCCGGGGGATCGCCGAATCTCTCGCCGGCGACGGCTTCGACGTCGCCATCCACTACGCGACCAACCGCGCCGCGGCCGACGAGACCCACGCCGCCTGCCGCCGGCGGGCCCGGCGGGCCGAGCAGCGGTTCGTCGTGGTCGGCGGGAACGTCGCCGACGCGGGCGATCGCGGCCGCATCGTCGATGAGACGCTGGCCGCCCTCGGGCGCATCGACGCCCTCGTCAACAACGCGGGCATGGCCCCCCGCGTCCGCGCCGACATCCTGGACGCAACCGAGGAGAGCTTCGACGAGCTGATCGCCGTCAACCTCCGCGGCCCCTACTTCCTTTCCCAGGCGGTGGCGCGGCACTGGCGAGAGCGGCGAGGAGACTCACGGCTGCCGGGCGGTTACAAGCTGGTCTTCGTCTCGTCGATCTCCGCGTCGATGGCCTCGCTCAACCGGGGCGACTACTGCGTGTCGAAAGCGGGGCTGGCGATGGCGGCCAAGCTCTGGGCGGCCCGGCTGGCCGCGGACGGCGTGCAGGTGTTCGAGGTGCGGCCCGGGATCATGCGCACCGACATGACCGCGGCCGTGAAGGACAAGTACGACCGGATGATCGCCGACGGCCTCGTGCCGCAGGGCCGCTGGGGGACCCCCGAGGACGTCGGCCGCACGGTGGCCGCGCTTTTGGGGGGTGGGCTGCCCTTCTCGACCGGGGACGTCATCAACGTGGACGGCGGCCTGCACCTGGAGAGGCTGTAGCTTGCTTAAGGCGGACGCCGGCATGGGCCCGCGCGATCTCGCGCCGGCCATCCGGCGCCTCTTCGAGCTCTCGGCGAAGAAGATCGACCGGCTGCAGCGGCGCTGGAATCCCGCGCTCGGCACGCCGGTCTTCACCGTGCGCGGCATGTACTCGAGCCGCGGCTGGACCGAATGGACGCAGGGCTTCCAGTTCGGGGCCGCCGCCCTGCAGTTCGACGCCACGGGCGAACCGCGCTTCCTCGAGATGGCGCGGCAGGCCACGGTGGACCGCATGGCGTCGCACCTCACGCACGTCGGCGTGCACGACCACGGCTTCAACAACGTGAGCACGTACGGGAACCTGCTGCGCCTGATGCGCGAGGGGCGCATCGGCGAGGACCGTTGGGAGTCGCGCTTCTACGAGCTGGCCCTCAAGGTCAGCGGCGCGGTGCAGGCCGCGCGCTGGACGCCGCTCGGACCCGACCTCGGCTACATCTACTCGTTCAACGGGCCGCATTCCCTCTTCGCGGACACGATCCGCTCCCTGCGGGCCCTGGCCCTGGCCCATCAGCTCGGCCACGTCCTCATGGCGGAGGGGGACCGGCCGGTGTCGCTCCTCCGCCGGCTGCTGCAGCACGCCGAGGCGACAGCGCGCTTCAACCTCTACTTCGGGACGGGACGGGACATCTACGACGTGCGCGGGCGGGTCGCCCACGAGTCGATCTTCAACGTCGGCGACGGCGCCTATCGCTGCCCGAGCAGCCAGCAGGGCTTCTCGCCCTTCACGACCTGGACGCGCGGCCTGGCCTGGATCGTCTGCGGCTACGCCGAGCAGCTCGAGTTCGTCTCCCACCTGCCGGAGGCCGCCTTCGTGGGCCTGGCCGACAAGGCGGCCACGCGGCAGAGGTTGCTCGAAGTGGCGACGGCCACCGCGGACTTCTTCATCGCCAACACGCCGCTCGACGGCGTGCCCTACTGGGACACCGGAGCCCCGGGGCTGGCAAAAATGGGCGACTACCTCGCGCGGCCCGCGGACCCGTTCAACGACCACGAGCCGGTCGACAGCTCAGCGGCGGCCATCGCGGCCCAGGGCCTGATCCGGCTCGGCAACGCCCTCGTGGCCGGGGGCGAGGT
Source organism: Acidobacteriota bacterium (assembly GCA_003222275.1). Classification (GTDB taxonomy): domain Bacteria; phylum Acidobacteriota; class Vicinamibacteria; order Fen-336; family Fen-336; genus AA32. The sequence continues at coordinate 6,690 of QHVJ01000340.1, forward strand.
GGAGAGAGGGCGCATCTACCGGCAGGCCGGGCTCACCGTGGCCCGCACTCTTTTCGCCGAGCCCTACCTCTCCGGCGATCCCGACCACGAGGGCCTCCTGCTTCATACCGTCTATCACCGGCCCAACGGCTGGGACTACGTGCCTCCCGGCCGCAAGGTTCCGTGCGGCGAATCCGCCATGTGGGGCGACTATCACGCCCGCGAGCTCGCGCTGCTCATCCAGCGCGAGGCCGCGGGCGGGCCCTACCTCAAGTTCTATCTCGACTGACCTAGAACGACTCGACTCGCGCCGTCGCTCCCGCGGGCGCGGGTGCCGGGGCGGGCGACGGCCTCTGAGGCTCGAACGCGCCCACCGAGCTGCCCGGTGACAGGACGAACTCCGGATACGCAAGCGCGCCGACCTCCGGCAGATCGAGGCCGGCCAGCTCGACCTCCGCGGATACCCGGTTGCCGATGATCGCATCCACCAGCTTGAAGAACACCCACATGGAGGCGAAGACGAACACGCAGCACGTGACGGTGCCGATGCACTCGGCCAGGAACTGCTTGGGCGCGCCGTAGAAAAGGCCGGTCACCTTGCCGGGCACGCCGTTCCAGCCGTCGCCGTATACGCCGTCGGCGAAGAGGCCGAGGGAGAGAACGCCCCATGCGCCGTTCACGCCATGGACCGAGATCGCGCCGACGGGGTCGTCCACCTTCAAGGTCCGCTCCACGAAGAAGACCGACCAGCAGACCAGGACGCCCGAAACGACGCCGATGAGCACGGCGATGGGCGCGGTGACGAAGGCACAAGGCGCGGTGATCGCCACCAGGCCCGCGAGCATGCCATTGGCCATCATGCTCGGATCCGGCTTCCCGTACCGGGCCATCATGTAGATCATCGCGGCGATGGCGCCCCCCGCGGATGCGAGCATCGTGTTGGTCGCGACGACGGCGATGCGGAGATCCCCGCCCGCGAGCGTGGAGCCGGGATTGAAGCCGAACCACCCGAACGCCAGGATGAACGTGCCCAGCAGCGCCATCGGGAGGTGGTGGCCGGGGATCGCGACCGCCTTGCCGTCCTTGGTGTACTTGCCGATGCGCGGGCCGAGGACCATGGCCCCGGCCAGGGCGGCGACGCCGCCGACCATGTGCACGACGGACGAACCCGCGAAGTCGACGTGGCCGTGCCCCAGACCGAAGTTCGAGCCGAGCTGCGCGAGCCAGCCGCCGCCCCACACCCAGTTACCGTAAAGCGGGTAGACGACCATCGAGATGAAGAAGCCGTAGGCCAGGAACGACGACCACTTCCAGCGCTCCGCCATGGCGCCCGTCGGGATCGTGCAGGTCGTGTCCATGAAGACCATCTGGAAGAGGAACAGGGCGAACACGCCGACGTCGTACACGTCCGGACCCAGGAAGAACCCCTTGGTGCCGAAGAGGCCGAAGGGGTGGCCGAAGAGCGTGAGCGTGAACTCGCTGTTGAGGGGGGCCGTTCCGCCGAGCGCGGCCACGGCGCCGACGCCCCCGAACTGCAGCGCGAACCCGCAGATCCAGTAGCCGAGCAGCCCGATGGGATAAATCATGAAGTTCATCGCCATCGTGTGGGCGGCGTTCTTGGCCCGGCAGAACCCGGTCTCCACGAGCGCGAACCCGGCCTGCATGAACATGACCAGGAAGCCGGTGAGCAGCGTCCACATGAGGTTGATCGCGATCTTGCTGTGGCCGACGGTGGCCATCACCTCGTCCAGCTTCGGGGCCTTCGGGTCCTTGACCGCGACGTCGCTGGCGGTGCCCGTGTTGTCGCCCGTCGGGTCGGGCACGACCACCGGTGCCGCGGCCACGGGCTCGGGCGCGGGAGGCGGCGCGGTGGTGGCCGCCGGCTCCACGGGCGCCGCGGGTGCCTGCGCTCGGGCGATGGACCGCAGGCCCGTCACCCCGAGCATCAACACCACCCCGATTCCGAAGCTCACGAACAGACGTCGTCTCATACTCATGACCACTCCTTTCTCGTTTCTAGAGCGCCTGTTCGCCGTGCTCGCCGGTCCGGATCCGGACCACGTCCTCGAGCGACGACACGAACACCTTCCCGTCTCCGAACTTGCCGGTCTTCGCCGTCTTCAGCACGGCCTCCACCGCCCCTTCCGTCAGCTCCTCGGGGAGCGCGACCTCGATCTTCACCTTCGGGATCAGCTCGACCTTGTATTCGCTTCCCCGGTACGTCTCGGTGTGGCCCTTCTGTCGGCCGAAACCCTTCACCTCGCTGATCGTCATCCCCACGACCCCGACCTCCTGGAGCGCGTTCTTCACGGCCTCCAGCAGGTGGGGCCGGACGATCGCTTCGATCTTCTTCATCCGGACCTCCTTCATGAGTGCGTTTCCCTCCGCGGGTCGAGGGCGGCGGCGAGCGCCGCCTCCAGACGCGGCATCTCCTCCGCGTCCACCTTTTCTCCGCGGGCGTCGGTTACGTAGAACACGTCGAGCGCATGGCTCTTCTCGGTGGCGATCTTGGCGAAGCTGATGTTGATCCCGTGCGCGCCGAGCACGCTGGCGATCCGGAAGACGAGGCCCGGCTCGTCCTCCGCCCGGACCTCGATGACGCTGCTCAGGGCGGAGGAGGTCGAGTCGAGGCGGACCGCCGGGCGGACGAGGGGCCGCTTCGAACGGCGCCTCCACCCGCGGCGCCACCGCTCGACCCCCGCCGCCACGTCGTACCGGCCCTCGACCGCCCACCGCAGCGTCTCTTCGACGGCGGGCCGCCGCGCGGCCGCCACCACGCCGTGGTCCCGGGCGTCGCGCACCTTGAAGACGTCGACGACGACCCCGTCCTCGCGCGTGTAGAGATCGACGCTGAGGATGTCCAGGCCCTGGGCCGTGAGCGTCCCCGCCATCTGCGCGAGCAGCCCCGGGTGGTCGCGCGTCACGACGACCAACTCGATGCAGTGGTCGCCGGCGCGCCAGGCGGCGGCGAGCGGCGCCTCTCCCCGCGCCTGCACCAGCCGGAAGTGGCGCACCATCTCCGCCGGGGTCGTCGCGCGCAGGTACTTCTCGGGCATCAAGGCGAAGTGCCGCTCCACCTCGCTGGCCGGGAACTCGGCCTGGAGGAGGCGGACGGCCGCATCCCGCGCGCTCTCCGGTGGCTCTTCGTTTCCCGCCGGGCCCGCCTCTTCGGTGAGGCGCGCGCGGGTCCGCGTATAGAGGTCCCACAGGAGCGCGCCCTTCCAGTCGTTCCAGATCCCCGGGCCGACGCCGCAATGGTCGGCGTAGGTCAGCAACAGGAGCATGTTCAGCCGGTCCGCGGTCGAGACCCGGCGGGCGAAGGCCTCGACGAGCCCCGGCTCCGTGAGGTCGCGCCGCTGCGATATCTGGGACATCTCGAGATGGGCCTCGACGAGGAAGACCACGTCGGCGGAGCGCTCCGCGTCCAGGCCGAGGCGCGCACAGACGCGGTCGGCGATCCGAGTGCCGCGGCGCACGTGGCCGCCGCCGTGACCCTTGCCGATGTCGTGGAGCAGGAGGCCCAGGTACAGCATCGCCGGGTGCTCGACCTCGGCGAAGACCTTGCGGAACCGCTCGAGCGCGGGGTCGCCGGCGCTCGCCCCGGCAACACGGTCGAGGGCCTCGATCGCAGTCAGGGTGTGCTCGTCGACCGTGTAGCGGTGGTAGAAGTCGTGCTGGACGAGGAACGTCACGCGGGCGAACTCGGGAAGCAGGCGGCCGAGCAGACCCGTCTCGTGCATGGCCCGCAGCGTCGGCCCGACGCGCCCCTTGTGCCCGAGCAGGTCCACGAGCGCCCGGCCGGCTTCGCGCGACGTGCGGAACGCGCGATCCACGAGGGGAAGGCTCTCGT
>QHVJ01000068.1 GCA_003222275.1 Acidobacteriota bacterium
CGACCGCCCGCGTGCGGAGGGCCGCGAGCAGGCCGGGGTCTTCGGCGAGTACGATCGTCAGCTCGCGGATCGCGACCTGCGGGTCGGTGCGGGCCGCCGACATCCCACGGTTGATGCGCGGCAGCAGGCGGATTCCATCCTTGGGATCGCGCCGGGCGCCGCCGGAGACGGGCTGCGCGCGGCCGCCACCGACGTAGCCCAGCGCGCCGAGCTTCGCCGCCGTCTCGGGATCGACGCTGGCGGCGGCCGCGGGCGCCGGATGTGACAGCACGGCCTGCAGCTTCTGCCGGAGCTCCTCCACGCGAGCCGGCTGGGCGGCCGCCCGGTTGGCCGTCTCCGCCGCATCCGCCTCCAGGTCGTAGAGCTCCGGCCGCGGCGCTTCGATCAGCTTGAACTTCGAGGTCCGCCAGGCGTGCAGCGGCGCCCAACCGAACTCGCGCTCGGGGTAGAGAGACTCGGCGTAGGCGGGCGCATCGGCCATCTCGTGTCCCTCCGCCGCCGGGCGGAGCGACCGTCCCTCCACTCCGGCGGCCGGAGCCAGCCCCGCGTAATCGAGGAGCGTGGGGAGCACGTCGATGCCGCGGGCCACGAGTGTGGCGACGCGTCCCGCGGCCAGGCCCGGTCCGGCCATGATCCATGGCACCTTCAACGTCGCGTCGTACACGAAGAGGCCGTGCGTGTCCTCGCCGTGCTCGCCGAGCGCCTCGCCGTGGTCCGCGGTCACGAGGACGACCGTGTGCGCGAGGAAGCCCTTCTCTTCCAGGCCGCGCAGCAGGCGCGCGAGCTGGGCGTCCACGAACGCGATCTCGCCGTCGTAGGGCGCCGCGCGGAAGCGGTCGGCCAGGGCGGCCGGCGGCTCGTACGGCGCGTGGGGATCGTAGTAGTGTACCCAGAGGAAGAAGGACGCGGGCGCGCCCATCGTGACCGGCACGGCGAGCCAGCGCAGCGCCGCATCCGTGGTGGCGTCGGCGAGCCGTTCGACGTAAGGCGTCCGGCGTGGGTCGTTGCCTTTGGGCAGGTGGTCGTCGTAGGCGTCGAAGCCGCGGTCGAAGCCGAAGCGCCGGTCGAGGGGAAAGCCCGACACGAAAGCCGCCGTCCGGTACCCGGCTTGCCGGAAGTCTTCGGCCGCTGTCTTTGCCTCCGCAGGGAGCACGTACCCGCCGTTGTCTCGGAAGCCGTGGCCGAGCGGGGTGCGGCCGGTCAGGATCGATGCATGGGAAGGCCCCGTGAGAGGGACGTGCGCGATCGCGGTCGCGAAGCGCACGCCGCGCGCGGCCAGGGCGTCGAGGGTGGGCGTGGCCGCACCGGCGTGGCCATAGCAGGCGAGGTGATCCGCGCGCAGCGTGTCGATCGTGACGAGCAGGACGTTCAGCTTTGCGGCCGTGGTGCCCGCCGGGCGCTCCTCCCGGCAGCCGGCGACGAGGAGGAAGGCAAGGAGTGCCGCGAACGAAGTCCGGGGCTTCATGGACGGGGCAAGACGCCAGCCTATAGGACTCGGCGCCCCCTCTCAACCGTCCCCGGGCCTCCAAAATGCGGTTGACAGCAGCCAAACAAAAGGTATAGAAAGCCCCATCGACTATCGTTTGCTTGCGATTCCTGCCTGGCCGGCACGGGGATCTGCGTTTGGCTGCGTGCAAGGAGGAGAACATGCGACGGGTCTTCCTGATCCTGCTCTGGAGCGTCCTGGGGGTCGTCGGAGCCGTCCGCGCTCAATCGTTCCTCGGAACGATCCGAGGCACGGTCGTCGATCCGCAGGGCGGGGCGGTCAAGGATGCCGCGGTGCTCATCGTCGACGAGAGCACGGGTATCCCGCGCGCGGTGGGGACCGACGGGGAGGGTCGCTTCGAGGCCGCGAACCTCAAGCCCGGCACCTATCGCGTCGAGGTGACGACACCCAACTTCAAGAAGTTCGAGCAGACGGGAGTTGTCCTGCGGGCGGCGGGCACCGCGCGCGTCGACGCGAAGCTCGAGCTCGGCGGTCGGACCGAATCGGTCGTCGTTTCCGGGGAAGCGCTCACCAACATCACGCTCGACAGCGGCGCCATCACCCGCGGGCTCGACGAGCAGCAGCTCCATGACCTGCCGCGGAGCAGCCGGGACATCCAGTCGTTCCTGCTCCTGAACCCCAACGTCCTCGGCGGGTTCGACGACATGCAGTTCCTCGGCGGGCGCACGTACGGCGTCTCCTACATACAGGACGGCCAGGCGTCGACCAACGCGATCTTCGGCACCGTCGGCAACTCAGCGCCCGGCCTGGACGCCATCTCGGAGGTTCAGGTCCTCTCCAATTCCTACAGCGCGGAGTACGGCGGTCTGGCGGGCGTGCTCGTGACGACCAAGCGCGGAGGCAGCAACTACCGCGGCACGGCCTTCTACGACTTCAACGCGAACGGTCTCAATGCCCTCACCTACAACCAGAAGCTGGGTCGGAGCGAACAGGAGCTGGCCGCGCTGCGCAGTGATCCCAACTCCAACACCCATCAGCACCGGTGGGGCGCGAGCCTCGGCGGGCCCATCACGAGCGGCAAGACGTTCTTCTACGCCAACTACGAGGGGTCCAACGACAAGGCCATCTTCGGCGGCACCACCGTGAGCGTGCCCACGGCGGCGATGCGGAACGGCGACTTCAGCGGGACGACGAGCACGATTCGTGATCCGCTCACGGGCCAGCCGTTTCCCGGCAACGCGATCCCGGCGGGCCGCATCAGCCCGCAGGCGCAGAAGATCATGGACTTCTTCTATCCGCTTCCCAACCGGGGTACGCTCTCGAGCGGCATCGGGCGATTCCAGCAGTTCGTGCCCAAGACGCGCAACCGCAACCGCGCCGACCTTCGCCTCGACCACGAGGCCACCGACAAGGACTCGATGTTCCTCCGCGGCAGCTATCAGCACTTCGACCCCAATGCCATCACGTTCGAAGCGGGCAACGGGCTGACGAAACTGCCCATCCTGGACCGCAAGCTCGACACCGCGTCTGCCATCGCCGGCTGGACGAAGATCTTCTCCCCCACCGTCGTGAACGAGTTCCGCGCCGGTTACAACTACGACAAATCCTCGCGGCAGAGCACCTTCATCAACGCCGACGTCACCGCGCAGCTCGGCCTGGAGAGCCCGCCCAACATCTCGCCCGGCCGCCGCGGCTTTCCCTCCTTCCAGTTCACCGCCGGCGCGAATCGTCCCGTCAACATCAACGACCAGGGCCGCGCCGTGGACCGGACGGTGGTCCAGAACTCCCTGTCGGTGGCCGACAACCTCTCCTGGATCATGGGCGGCCACTCGCTGAAGGCGGGCGCGCTCTTCAACCGGAACATGGCCCGTGACGGCTTCGGCACCGGCGTCAACTTCGGCGGCCGTTACCAGTTCAACGGCATGTTCACGGGCAACTCTTTCGCCGACTTCCTGCTGGGCCTGCCGCGGCAGTCGCTGGATCAGGTCGCCAACCGTGGGCCCATGGACGGCCACTCCAACGACTTCGCGGCGTACGTCCAGGACGACTGGAAGGCGAGCCGGGACCTGACCGTCTACCTCGGGCTCCGCTACGAGATCGTGGGTGTCTGGCACGAGAAGAACAAGCAGCTCGCGAACTTCGTAATCCTCCCCGACGGCGGCCACCACGTGGTGCCCAACGCGACCATCGCCGCCGCCCTGCCGCCGGCCGTGATCGCCTTCAACCGCACGCTGCTTGCCGATTCGCTGGGTCTGTCCGACGCCGTGATGAATACGGACAAGAACAACTTCAGCCCTCGGGTCGGCTTTGCCTGGCGACTCGGCGGCAACGACAAGTCCGTAGTGCGGGGCGGCTTCGGCATCTTCCACCCGACCGTGGCCGTGCAGGGTGTGCGCGACCTGCTCGCCACCAACGAGTTCCGATATGGAGTGACCCGCCGAGGCGTCACCCTCGCCCACGGCTACTCCACGGGCTCGATCTTCCTCGACCCCGGCGACTACGGCAGCGAGGGCGTGGACCCCAACATCAAGAGCCCGGACATCTACCAGTACAACCTGACGTTCGAGCGGACGTTGCCGGGCAACCTCGGCCTGCGCGTGAGCTACATCGGCTCGACGATGCGGGGTCTGCTCGTCAACAAGTTCCTGAACGACCTGCCCGCCAGCACGACTCCGTGGGATCCGGAGAACGAGGCCGACCTCGCGCGTCTACCGCTCTTCCCGTACGTCAACCTCTTCACGAACATCACCTACAACCTGGGCAGCGGCCAGCTCCATGCGGGCCAGATCGAGCTGCAGCGGCACTGGAAGAACGGCCTCGCGCTCAACGTCGCCTACACGCTCGCCCACTCGAGCAGCAACGCGCCCGATTCGGGCAACAGCAGCCTCGGCGTCATCCAGTACGACTCGTTCGACATCGAGAAGGACCGCGGTCCCGATCCCAACGTCGTGAAGCACCGGATCGTCGCCAACGGCACCTGGGACATCCCCGTCGGCCGCGGCCGCCGGCACGGCGCGAACATGCCCGGCTGGGCGAACGCGCTCTTCGGGGGCTGGACCGTCTCGACGATCTTCCAGGCGCGCAGCGGGCCCAACCTGACCCCATGGTTCAGCGGCTACTACACGACGAGCCCCTGGAACACCGCCCACGCGCTGGACGGCCTCGGCAACTGTTTCGCGGACTGCTGGAAACCCGACCAGATCAGCGATCCCACGGCGGGCGGTGGCACCCGAGACCACTTCTTCAACCTCGGCGCGTACGCGCTGCCGGGTCCGGGGCAGTACGGCAACACCAAGAAGGGCAGCCTGAAGGGTCCGGGCACCTGGATCGTCAACTTCGCGTTCTACAAGGACCTCATCGCGAGACAGCGCCTACGGCTCCAGCTATCGGCGCTCCTGGACAACGCATTCAATCACCCGCAGTTCTTCGTGCCCGCCAGCGCCGATTCGGATTTCGCCAACTTGAGCGACTTCTTCAACGACGGGGTCACGGACAACGGGGTCACCGGCGTCCTCGGGGGCGAGGCGATACAGAACGTCGAGGGATTCGCGACCGGGCGGGTCTTCCGCGTCGGCATACGCGCGACCTTCTAGCCGCCGAAGACGGAGAGGCCTTGCTCCCTTCGGCAGTCGAGAGCGAGGAGCAGCTCGAGGAACTCCTCGCGCGGCCGACGCCGGCCGACGTCGCCTTCGCGCGCTCGCTCGCGGCCGACGTGCTGGTGCTGGGTGCGGGCGGGAAGATGGGCCCCTCGCTCGCCCGGCGGATCCGGCGGGCCGGTGAAGCCGCCGGCGTCCGGCTCCGCGTCATCGCGGCCTCGCGCTTCTCCGAGCCCGGCGTCGCCGAAGGTCTCGAGCGCGACGGGATCGAGGCCGCGGCCTGCGACCTTCTCGACCCCGCGTCGCTCGAGCGGCTCCCCGCGGCGGGTGACGTCTTGTATCTCGCCGGCCGGAAGTTCGGCTCCGCGGGCCGGCCCGACCTCACGTGGGCGCACAACACGGTCGTTCCCGCCCACGTCGCCCGCCGCTTTGCGTCCGCGCGCATCGTCGTGTTCTCGACCGGCAACGTCTATCCGCTCGTCGATGCTTCCTCGACGGGGTCCGTGGAGACGGAATCTCCGGGCCCGGTAGGGGAGTACGCGCAGTCGTGCCTGGGCCGCGAGCGTGTCTTCGAGTATTTCTCGCGCGAGCAAGGGACCCGGTGCCTGCTCTTCCGGCTCAACTACGCGACCGACCTGCGCTACGGCGTGCTCGCCGACGTGGCGCGGAAGGTCTGGGCCGGCGAGCCGGTGGACCTGGCGGTCCCGAAGGTGAACGCGATCTGGCAGGGCGACGCGAACTCCTATGCCTTCCGCGCCCTCGGCCTCGCTGAGTCTCCTCCCGCCGTCCTCAACGTCACGGGAAGCGGATCGATCGCGGTGAGGGACGCCGCGCAGCTCTTCGCGCGCCGGTTCGGTCGCGAAGCTCGCTTCGTCGGAGAGGAAGGCCCGGTCGCGCTGCTGAGCGACGCCGCGCGCTGCCGCGAGCGGCTCGGCGAGCCGGAGGTCCCGCTCGACCGCCTCATGGAATGGACGGCGGCGTGGGTGGAGGCCGGCGGCCGCGACCTCGGCAAGCCGACGAAGTTCGAGCGCTCCGATGGCCGTTTCTGAGCAGGTTCGCGCCGCGCTGCGGCGCGGCCTCGTGATCCCCGCGCATCCCCTGGCGCTCACGGCCGAGCGCCGGCTCGACGAGCGCCGGCAGACGGCCTTGACCCGCTACTACTGCGACGCGGGTGCGGGAGGCGTCGCGGTGGGAGTGCACACGACGCAGTTCGCCATCCGGGAGGCGAAGGTCGGGCTGCTGGAGCCGGTGCTGCGCCTGGCCCTGAGCGCGGTCCGCGCGCACGGCGAGCGAACGGGGACCCGCCTCGTGACCGTGGCCGGCGTCTGCGGCCCCACGCCGCAGGCGGTCGTAGAGGCGGAGCTCGCCCGCGCGCTCGGGTACGACCTCGGACTGCTCAGCCTCGGGGCCCTCGGAGCCGCGACCAACGAGGAGCTGCTCGCCCATTGCCGCCGCGTGGCGGAGGTGATCCCACTCTTCGGCTTCTACCTCCAGCCGGCGGTCGGCGGCCGCGTCCTCGACTATGGCTTCTGGCGGGCACTGCTCGAGCTGGAAGACGTGGCCGCGATCAAGGTCGCGCCGTTCAACCGTTACCAGACGCTCGACGTCACGCGGGCGGTGGCCGCCAGCGGGCGCGCGAGCGAGGTTGCCCTCTATACCGGCAACGACGACAGCATCGTCGCCGATCTGCTGACGACGTTCCCGGCCGGCGCCGGAGCGGATCAAGCTCCGGTCCGTTTCGCGGGCGGGTTGCTGGGGCAGTGGGCGGTCTGGACGAGCCAGGCGGTGGGGCTGCTGTCGCGCGCGCGCGCCGCCCGACAGAGCGGGAAGGACGTCGTCGACCTCCTCGCCGAGGGCGCGCAGCTCACCGACGCCAACGCGGTGATCTTCGATGCGAGCCACGCCTTCGCCGGCTGCATCCCCGGCATCCACGAGGTGCTGCGGGCCCAGGGGCTGCTCGCCGGGCGGTGGTGCCTCGACCCGCACGAGGAGCTGTCCCCCGGCCAGCTCGAAGAAATCCAGCGCGTCCGTACCGCCTACCCGAGATTGGCGGACGACGCGTTCGTGCACGAGAACCGGGACCGATGGCTGGCCTGAACCCGACGCGGCTGCTCGTCGAGGAGCGCCGCCGGAAGATCATCGACCTCGTCGAGAAACAGGGCCGGGTCACGGTCGACGAGCTGGTCAAGCGCTTCATCGTCTCCGCGGTCACGGTGCGCGGGGACCTCGACGCGCTCTCGCGGGCGGGGGCGGTCGTCCGCTCCCACGGCGGGGCCCTGAAGCGCATCGGGGCGCTGCAGGACATCCCGATCGGCGTCAAGGAGACGCTTCATCATGGCGAGAAGGTGCGCATCGGCTACGCCGCGGCCCAGATGATCGGGGAGGGCGAGACGGTGATGATGGACTCCGGCACCACCACCGCCGAGATCGCCCGGCAGATCAAGTTCCTCAAGCTGAAGTCCCTCACCGTCATCACCAACGCCCTCAACATCGCGATGGAGCTCGCCAACCTGCCCCACGTGCGGGTGATCATGATCGGGGGCATCCTGCGCCAGATGTCGTACTCGCTCGTCGGCCCCCACGCCGAGCACACGCTGCGCGGCCTCAACGCCGACCGGCTCTTCCTCGGCGTCGACGGCCTCGACCCCGAGATCGGGCTGTCCACTCCCGACGTCCTGGAAGCACAGCTCAACGCCATCATGATCCGAGTGTCGCGCGAGGTCGTCGTGGTCGCCGACGGCAGCAAGTTCCGGCGGCGAAGCCTCTCCGTCATCGCCCCCCTGGACCAGGTCCACAAGGTCATCACCGACGACCGGGCGTCGCGGGAGATGGTCGAGGCCCTGAAGGCCCAGAACGTCCAGGTGGTGGTGGTCTGAATCGAGCTGGGGGGTGCTAGCGGCGCACCCCCCAGGATCCAAGGTGCGACGCTGGCGCGTCGCGTCGTGTACGCGGGGTTGGCGCTCGTCTCACTTCGCTCGACTTCTCGCCCCCCGCGCCCACCCGCTCGCTCCGCGGGAGTGAATCCCGCTCCGCTCCTTCATTGAGCTGGGGGGTGCTAGCGGCGCACCCCCCAGGATCCAAGGTGCGACGCTGGCGCGTCGCGTCGTGTACGCGGGGTTGGCGCTCGTCTCGCTTCGCTCGACTTCTCGCCCCCCGCGCCCACCCGCTCGCTCCGCGGGAGTGAATCCCGCTCCGCTCGCCGCTCGTCCCGCTTGACAAGGCCCCCGCCCCGCGAATAGTCTACTGACTCTATGGAGATTGGGGGATGAAGATATCCCACCGGGGGCTCTACGGCCTGAAGGCCCTGACCCACCTCGCGGAGGCGTACGACCGCGGCCTGGTCAAGATCCACGAGATCGCGGAGGAGGAGTCGATCCCCGAGAAGTTCCTGGAGGGCATCCTGGTGACGCTCAAGAACGCGCGCCTCGTCAGCAGCCAGCGTGGACGCGAGGGAGGCTACCAGCTCCGCCGGCCCCCGGCCGAGATCCTGATTGGCGACGTGGTGCGCATCATCGACGGGCCCCTGGCCCCGTTCGGGGACGCCGTCGAGCTCGCCCATCGCGTCCGGACCGAGCCGCGTCACGCCGGCCTCTTCGACCTGTTCCTCGAGGTGCGCAACGCGGCCGCGCAGATCCTGGACCATACCAGCCTGGCCGACCTCGTCGAGCGCAACCGCCGGATCCTCGTCCGGCGGCCGGCGCGGGCGGCGCGAGCGGCGGCCCGCAAGTGATCGCGCGGGTCCTTTTCGAGACAGACTATGTCTAGTAATAAACTAGAGTTTGAAGAGTTTACCGCCAGCGAGCGCCTCGTGTTCCCGCACGGGCGCGGGTGCAACCCCGGGAGACGAACGATGATGCGGTACGGATCGTGGGTGGCCGCGGGCGCGGCGTTGGCCGTGCTGGTGGGGAGCCCGTTCATGGCGCGGGCGGCCGACGAGAAGGACGCCGAGAAGGCCAAACAGGAAGCGTCTGGAGAGAAGCCCAAGGAGGCGAAGCCCGCCGAGAAGACGAGCGAAGAGAAGCCCGCAGAGAAGGCCAAGGACGCGGAAGTGAAGGTCCTGGCCGGCCCCGACGGCTTCGTGATCCAGTCCGGCAACCCTGACTTCAGGCTCAGGATCGGCGGTTATGCGCAGGCCGATGGGCGCTTCTATGCCCAGGACAAGGACAGCGTCGCGACCAACACGTTCCTGCTGCGACGCGCCCGTCCCATCCTTCAGGGGACGGTGGCCAGGTACTTCGACTTCTACCTCGACCCCGACTTCGGCAACGGGCAGACGGTCCTCTACGACGCATACGTGAACGTGAGGCCCTCGTCGAAACTGCAGTTCAGGATCGGGAAGTTCAAGCCTCCCGTCGGCCTCGAGCGGCTGCAGTCGGCCGCCAGCATCCTCTTCGTCGAGAGAGCCCTGCCGACGGCGCTCGTTCCCAATCGCGACGTGGGCGCGCAGGTCCACGGCGAGCTGGGGAGCGGCGTCGTCAACTACGCCATAGGCGTCTTCGACGGCGCCGTCGACGGGGCGCTCATCGACACCGATGGGAACGACGGCAAGGACGTGGCGGGACGGCTCTTCGTGCAGCCGTTCGCGCGCCGCGGGTCGAGCGTGCTGAAGGGTTTCGGCCTCGGCTTCTCGGCCACCCGCGGCAAGCAACAGGGGGCGCTGCCGTCGTTCCGCAGCGGCGGCCAGGTGGTGTTCTTCAATTATCTGGCCACCGCCACTGCCGACGGCACCCGCACCCGGATCTCGCCCCAGGGCTCGTTCTACCTGGCGCCCGTCGGAATCCTCGGCGAGTGGGTCCGCTCGCGACAGAACGTCCGCAAGGGAACCGAGGCTGCTCAGGTCGCCAACGAGGCGTGGGAGGTGAGCGCCTCCGTCGTGCTGACCGGAGAGGCGGCGACGGCGTCCGGCGTCCGGCCTCGGCGCTCGTTCGACCCGGCCAAGCGCACGTGGGGCGCGCTCGAGCTGGCGGCGCGGGTGAACCAGCTCAGCGTCGACGGTACCGCATTTTCGCGTGGGTTGGCCGACGCGACGAAGTCGGCGCGCGAGGCCCGGGCGTGGGCCATCGGCCTGAACTGGTACCTGAGCCGGAACTTCAAGTACGTCGTGAGCTACGAGCACACCACGTTCACGGGGGGCGCCGCCGGCGGCGACCGCCGCCCGGAGAACGCGATCCTCGTCCGCTCCCAGGTTTCCTTCTAGGAGACATGCCGACATGACCTCGAAGATCCACGCCGCCGCCCGCGTCGCCGTCCTCGCCACCCTGGTCGCGGCCATCGGCCCCACGACCGCCGCGCGGGCGCAGGACGCGACGCTGCTGAATGTCTCCTACGACCCGACGCGCGAGCTGTACCAGGCGATCAACTCCTCGTTCATCGCGAGCTACAAGCAGAAGACGGGCAAGACGATCGCCATCAACCAGTCGCATGGCGGCTCGGGCAAGCAGGCCCGAGCGGTCATCGACGGCCTCGAGGCCGACGTCGTCACGCTGGCCCTGGCCTACGACGTCGACGCCGTCCAGGAAAGCGGCCTCATCACGCCCGGCTGGCAGAAACGGCTTCCCCAGAACAGCGCGCCGTATACGTCGACCGTCGTATTCGTCGTGCGCAAAGGCAACCCGAAGGGCATCAAGGACTGGCCCGACCTGCTCAAACCAGGAGTCGCGATCATCACCGCAAACCCCAAGACCTCGGGCGGGGCGCGGTGGAACTACCTCGCGGCCTGGGGCTACGCGCTGCGGCAGCCCGGCGGCGATGAGGCGAAGGCCCGCGCCTTCGTGACCGAGCTGTACAAGCGGGTACCCGTGCTCGACTCCGGCGCGCGCGGATCGACCACCACGTTCGTCCAGCGCGGCATCGGCGACGTGCTCCTCGCGTGGGAGAACGAGGCCATTCTGGCGGTTAACGAACTGGGCAAGGACAAGCTCGAGATCGTGGCCCCCTCGGTCAGCATCCTCGCGGAGCCGCCGGTGACGGTGGTCGACAAGGTGGTGGACAAGAGGGGCACCCGGGCCGCGGCCCAGGCGTATCTCGAGTACCTGTACACGCCCGAGGGGCAGGAGATCGTGGCCAGGAACTTCTACCGGCCGCGGCTGGCCAGCGTGGCCGCCAAGTACGCGAGCCAGTTCCCGAAGGTCAAGCTCCTCACGATCGACGAGGCGTTCGGCGGCTGGACGAAGGCCCAGAAGACCCACTTCGCCGACGGCGGCGTATTCGACCAGCTGTATCAACCGGGCAAATGAGCTCCGCGTCTCCTCGCCGCCGCGTGCTGCCGGGGTTCGGGCTCACCCTGGGCTTCACGCTTCTGTACCTGAGCCTGATCGTGCTGGTGCCGCTGTCGACGCTGGCGCTCCGGACGGCCTCCATGGGCTGGGGGCCATTCTGGGCCACCGTCACGTCGCCGCGGGTCTTGGCGTCGTACCGTCTCACCTTCGGCGCGTCGCTGGCGGCGGCGGCGCTCAACGGCGTGTTCGGGCTCGTGGTGGCCTGGGTGCTCGCGCGCCACCGTTTTCCCGGCCAGAAGGTCGTGGACGCCCTCGTCGACCTGCCGTTCGCGCTGCCGACCGCGGTGGCGGGCATCGCGCTGACGTCGCTCTACTCGCCCAACGGCTGGTTCGGACGTCCGCTCGAGGCAATGGGGCTGAAGGTGGCGTTCACGCCGCTGGGCATCGTCGTCGCGCTCACCTTCATCGGCCTGCCGTTCGTCGTGCGCACGCTCCAGCCGGTGATCGAGGACCTGGACGTGGAGGTCGAGGAGGCGGCGGCCAGCCTCGGCGCCGGCCGGCGCCAGACCTTCGCGCACGTGATCCTGCCCGCCCTCTTCCCGGCCTGGCTCACCGGCTTCGCCCTCGCGTTCGCGCGGGCCCTCGGCGAGTACGGCTCCGTCGTGTTCATCGCCGGGAACATGCCGATGCGCACGGAGATCACGTCGCTGCTCATCATCACCAAGCTGGAGCAGTACGACTATGCCGGGGCCACCGCCATCGCGGTGGTGATGCTGGTCGCCTCCTTCCTGCTCCTGGGGGCCATCAACCGGCTCCAGTCGTGGGCCAGCCGCCGCGGGGCCGCGGCATGAGACGCGCCCTCACCGAACCGCCGCTGGTGCGGGGAGCGCTCCTGGCCGTGGCCCTCGTGTTCCTGGCCATCTTCCTGGTGATGCCGCTCGTGGCCGTCTTCGCGCAGGCGCTCGAGAAGGGATTCGGCGCGTACCTGACCGCCTTGCGCGAGCCCGACGCGTGGGCGGCGATCCGGCTGACGCTGCTCACGGCGGCCATCGCGGTGCCGATGAACCTCGCCTTCGGCCTCGCCGCGAGCTGGGCGATCGCGAAATTCGAGTTCCCGGGCAAGGGCACGCTGCTGACCCTCATCGACCTTCCCTTCGCGGTCTCGCCCGTGATCTCGGGCATGATCTTCGTGCTCCTCTTCGGGCGACAGGGGCTCCTCGGTCCCTTCCTCGGCGCGCACGACGTGAAGGTGATCTTCGCGGTGCCGGGGATCGTCCTCGCGACGGTCTTCGTGACGTTCCCCTTCGTGGCCCGAGAGCTGATCCCGGTGATGCAGGCCCTGGGCAACGAGGAAGAGGAGGCCGCGCGGGTCCTGGGCGCGGGCGGATGGCAGATCTTCTTCCGCGTCACGCTGCCCAACGTGAAGTGGGGCGTGCTCTACGGCGTCATCCTCTGCAACGCCCGCGCGATGGGGGAGTTCGGCGCGGTGTCCGTGGTCTCGGGCCACATCCGGGGGCTCACCAACACGATTCCGCTCCATGTCGAGATCCTGTATAACGAATACAATTTCCAGGCCGCGTTCGCCGTGGCGTCCCTCCTCGCATTCCTGGCCCTCGTGACCCTGCTCGCCAAGAGCGTGGTCGAATGGCGGTCGGGGCGTGCGGCGCGGCCAGAAGCGCCCGTGCGGGAGGCGGCATGAGCATCGAAGTCCGCAACGTCACCAAGAAGTTCGGCACCTTCACTGCGGTCGACGATGTCAGCGTCACCGTCCCCGCGGGCGAGCTGGTGGCCCTGCTCGGGCCGTCGGGCTCCGGAAAGACCAGCCTCCTGCGCATCATCGCGGGCCTGGAGACGCCCGACGCGGGCATCGTCTTCTTCGAGGGCGAGGACCAGGCCCAGCGCGACGTGCGCGTGCGGCGGGTGGGGTTCGTCTTCCAGCACTACGCGCTCTTCCGGCACATGACCGTCTTCGAGAACGTGGCCTTCGGCCTGCGCGTGCGGCCGCGCGCCTCCCGCCCGTCCGTGGCCGACATCCGCGCGAAGGTGATGGACCTCCTGAAGCTCGTGCAGCTCGACTGGCTGGCGGACCGCCGTCCGTCGGAACTGTCCGGCGGGCAGCGCCAGCGCGTGGCCCTCGCCCGCGCCCTCGCCGTCGAGCCCAAGGTGCTGCTGCTCGACGAGCCGTTCGGGTCGCTCGACGCGCGGATCCGCCAGGAGCTGCGCCGCTGGCTGCGGAGGCTGCACGACGACATCCGCCTCACGAGCGTCTTCGTCACCCACGACCAGGAGGAGGCGCTGGACGTGGCCGACCGCGTGGTGGTCATGAACCGCGGCCGCATCGAGCAGATTGGCACGCCGCAGGAGGTGTTCGAGCACCCGGCGACGCCCTTCGTGATGACGTTCATCGGCCAGTCCGCGGTCTTCGCGGGGACGGTACAAGGCGGCAAGGCGTTCCTCGGGTCGCTGGCGGCGGTGGACTTTCCCGCGCATCTTCACGAGGAAGCGCGCCCCGCCGCCGGCTATGCCCGGCCCCACGAGCTGGAGGTCACGCGCATCGAGAACGGCGGCGGAGGGCTTTGGGCGACCCTCCGCCACGCGAGCCCGGCGGGCGCCGTGGTGAAGCTGGAGCTGACCGACCCTGAGGGGGGCAGCCTGCAGGTCGAGGTGACCCGCGAGCAGCACGAGGCTCTCCAGGCCGGCGTGGGAGAGAGCCTCTACGTCAAGCCACGGAAGCTGCGCATCTTCGTTCAGGAGGATGCCACGTCGGACGCCCCCGACACCCCCCGCGCGCCGCGGGCCTGAGCATCGTGTCGGTCGTGCCCTACCTCGCGGGCGCGGTGACGGCCGGCGTTGCCGGCGGTGTTCTGGCCACGCTGTGGGCGCCCGGCCGATGGGTGACGAGCTACATCCAGCACTTCGCGGCCGGCGTCGTCATCGCGGCCGTGGCCCTCAAGGTCGCGCCCGATATCGAGCACACCGGAGCGCCGCCGCTGCTCGTGATGGGCGGCTTCGCCCTCGGGGGCGTCGTCATGATCGGGGTCAAGTGGCTGACCATGAGGATCGAAGCACGTCAGCAGCGGACGCGCGGCAAGCCCTGGGGTCTGACCGCCGCGGCGGCGATCGACACCGCCATCGACGGCGTGATCATCGGAGCGGGCTTCGCGCTGGGCCAAGGCGTCGGCGTGATCCTGTCCCTGGCGCTCGGCCTGGAGCTGCTCTTCCTCACGCTGTCGGTGGGCTCGTCGTTCCGCCAGGAGAAAGGCTCCCGCGGGACCACCGTCGCCGTCACGTCGGGAATCTCCCTCCTGCTCATGGCCGGTGCGGCCGGAGGAATGGCGCTGCTGAGGGGCGCGTCGGAGAGCACTCTGGCCGTGATGCTTTCGTTCGGAGCCGCGGCGCTGTTGTATCTCGTCACCGAGGAGCTGCTGATCGAGACGCGTCTTCCGGAGGAGACGCTCATCTCCACGGCCATGTTCTTCCTGGGTTTCCTGGCGATCTTCGCCCTGGTCTCGCTCGGGCCGGACTGGGGTCCGGACCGCCAGAAGCGCAAGCGCGCCGGCGGTTGGCCCCAGACGAAGATTACGGTAACCTGGGAAGCTGGTCTCTTACTGATGAGGGCTCCATGAAGCGTGTGTTGATGCTGATGGCGTTGATCTCCCTGACCCTCGCGCCCCGCGCGATGGCCGGACCGCCCGAGCAAAGAGAGCGGGACGCGCCGCGGCTGCTGGGCGAGGCGCTCCGGTCGGGAACGGCCGACGCGGAGACGATCGCAACCATCGTCCGCTGGGTGCTGGAGGAGAAGGAAGAGAAGGTCGCGCCCGCGCTGGCCTCCGCACTGCGGGCCGCGGTCGGCGACCTGGATGACGGCACGGCGGACCCGCGCTGGAGCGCGGCTGCGCGCGGCGCGATCGCGCTCTTCGAGGGCCTGCTCGACGATGCGCGGGGCCACCGGCGGCGGGACGAGGGTTCGGTCGCCCGCGACCTGGCCCCGATCGTCGATGCGGCCGCGCCGGCCGTCGCCGATGCGCTGCGTGAGGTCGACGCGCCCACCCGGCAAGCGGTGATCCAGGCCTGGAAGCTCTTCGCCCCTGCCCTGCCCGAGTGTGCGCGATGAAGCTCGAACCGTTCGAGATGGAGCGGATGCAGTCGACGTGGGAGAACCGCGTCGCGCACAACCTGTCCGAGAGCGGCGTCCACCCGATGTCGGGGGAAGACATCCTGACCACCCCCGAGGATCGCGCGGCGCTGTTGCGCGAGCCGCTCGTGTACATCCAGTCGAACGGTACCGAGGAGCTTCGCTCGGCGGTGGCGCGCCTGCACCCGGGAGCGACCGCGGAGAACGTGACCGTGACCAACGGCACCGCGGAGGCGAACTTCATCGCCGCCTGGAGGCTGGTGGAGCCGGGCGACGAGGTGGTGCTCATCCTGCCCAACTACATGCAGCTCTGGGGCATCGTCCGCGCCTTCGGGGCCACGGTGGTGCCGGCGCGCCTGCGCGAGGAGACGGGCTGGAGGCTCGACGGCGACGAGCTGCACCGCGCGGTCGGCCCGCGCACGCGGCTCATCGCGGTATGCAACCCCAACAACCCGACGGGCGCGATCCTCTCCGAGGCGGAGCGGAAGGAGATCGTCGCCGCCGCCGGACGGCACGGGGCCTGGATCCTCGCCGACGAGGTGTACCGCGGCGCCGAGCGCGACGGCAGGGAAACGACGACGCTGTGGGGCTCGTACGACCGGCTGCTGGTCACCGGCGGCTTGAGCAAGGCCTACGGCCTGCCCGGCCTGCGCCTCGGATGGGTGGTGGGCCCGCCGTCGACGGCGGGCGAGCTGTGGGGACGAAAGGACTACATCACCATCAGCCCCGGCGCGCTCTCCGACCGGCTCGCGCGCGCCGCGCTCCGCCCCGAAGTGCGGGCGCGGATCCTCGGGCGCACGCGAGGGATACTCGCCGCGAACTACCCGGTCCTGGAGGAGTGGGTGGGCCGGCGGGGAGACCTGTTCCGGCTGGTGCCCCCGCGCGCGGGCGCCATCGCCTACCTTCGTTACACGTGGCGGGTCAACTCCACGGAGCTGGTGACGCGGCTGCGCGAGGAGCAGGGCGTGCTCATCGTCCCCGGCGACCACTTCGGGATGGACGGCTTCCTGCGCGTCGGCTTCGGCAACGAGCCGGAGGACCTGCGCGCCGGCTTGCAGCGTATCGACGCCGTCCTCGACCGGCTCCCACTGCCCGCGGCCTGAGTCATACTGAGGATGATGACGACCGGATGCCCTCGCGTGCTGCTCGCGGCCGCGCTCGCGGCGGTGGCCTGCCGCGCAACGGCGCCGGAGAAGCCGGTCATCCTGCCCAGCCCGGCCCCGTTGGCGGAGCTGTGGGCCGAGCCGCGCGACATCGCCTCCCGCGACTTGCGCCACGGCGAAGGCGGGGCGGCCCTGGCTCCCGCGCCCGACGCCCGCTTCACCTTCGTGGAGGAGAAGCAGGGCGGCTTCAGCCCCGGCTACACCGTGAAGGACGACAAGGGAGTGACCTGGAGCGCGAAGATGGGGATCGAGGCGCAGCCGGAGGTAGTCGTCTCGCGCCTGCTGTGGGCGATCGGATTCCGCCAGCCCCCGGTCTACTTCCTCGAGTCCTGGACGCTCGCCGGCGGCGCCGAGCCGGGCCGCAAGGGCCCGACCCGCTTCCGCCCCCACCTGCCCGGCTGGAAGGATCGGGGGTCGTGGCTCTGGCGCAAGAACCCTTTCCTGGGCACGCGCCCGCTGCGCGGGCTGGTCGTGTTCATGCGCATCGTCAACAACTGGGACATCCTCGACCGCAACAACGTGCTGTACGAGCTGGATTCCTCGCGCGACGGCGTGAGGCGCCATTACGTCGTGAAGGACCTGGGGTCTTCGCTGGGCCGCACGACCGCGCTCTGGCACCAGGGCACCAAGAACGACGTGGAAGACTTCGAGAAGCAGGGTTTCATCGACTCGGTCCAGGACGGCATCGTGCACTTCGAAGACAAAGGCCGCCGGCACCGCGATCTCTATCGGAACATCTCGGTCGAGGACGTCCGCTGGATGTGCGAGCGGCTGGCGAAGCTCACGCCGAAGCAGTGGCGGGACGTCTTCCAGACCGCCGGCTACGACGAGGCGACGGCGGGCCGATTCATCCGGCGGTTCCAGGCCAAGGTCGAGGCGGGCCGCCGGCTGCTGTGACGCACGCGTCCGGCGGATAATCGCCGGCGTGCGCCCCGTCCTTCGCATCGCCCTCATCGGCTTCGGCAACGTGGGAAGGCGTTTCGCCGAGCGGCTCGCCGGCCCCTACGGCCGCGCCCTGCGGGCGGCGGGCGTCGAGCCGCGGGTCACCGGCATCGCCACCGCCCATCATGGGCTGGCCGTGAACGAGGACGGCCTTCCGCTCGGCCGCTGCCTCGCCGCCGTGCGCGCGGGCCGATCGCTGTCCGCGCTCCATCGCGGGCCGTCGCTGCGGTCCGTGGCCGCCTTCGTCCGTCGCGCGCCGGTTGACGTCGTCGTGGATGTGACTCCCCTCGACCCGCGGCGAGGCCAGCCGGCCGTGACTCACGCGCGCGCAGCCCTCCGCGGCGGGCGCCACGTGGTGACGGCGAACAAGGGACCGCTCGCCTTCGCGTACCGCAGCCTGAAGCGGCTCGCGAAGCGTCAGGGCCGCCTCTTCCTCTACGAATCGGCGGTCATGGACGGGGCCCCGATCTTCAACCTGGTGGCACGCTGCCTGCCCGGCGTGCGGGTGCTCGGCTTTCGCGGAACCCTCAACAGCACCACGAGCCTTGTCCTCACCCGGATCGAGCAGGGGGTGAGCGTGGCGGCGGCGCTGAGGGAAGCGCAGGCGCTGGGCATCGTGGAGGCCGACCCGAGCCACGACCTCGACGGGTGGGACGCGGCCGTCAAGGGCTGCGCGCTGGCGAGCGTCCTCATGGGCGCGTCGATTCGTCCCGCGCGCGTCCGCCGGAGGGGCATCCGCCGCCTGCCGGCGTCCGCGGTCCGCGCCGCCGCCCACGCGGGCCGGCACTTCCGGCTGGTGACGCGCGCCGTGCGCGTGCGGGGCGCGGTGCGGGTGAGCGTGGCGCCGGAGGCGCTCCCGGCCGGCGACCCCCTGTGCGGGGCGGGCAGCGACTCCGCCCTCGTCCTGGAGACCGACCTCATGGGCGAGATCGCCGTCCTCGAGCGCGGAGGTACGGTGGAGCAGACCGCTTACGGCCTCCTCTCCGACCTCGTCACGGTGGCGCGCGCGCACGCCTCGCGCCGCCGCCGCCGGCGGTGAACGTATAATCCGCGCCATGACGCACCGCGGCCAGATTCGATGACCACCGCCGCGCCGGCCGTCGCCAGGCCCTCGCCGCTCGACGCGGCGCAGCAGGCCATCGATCACACCCGGCGGCACCTCTTCCCCTTCCGCTTCGAGCGCTGGCTGATCCTCGGTTGTGTCGCGTTTCTCGACCAGTGCGGCCGCCAGAGCGGCATGCGGGGCGCCTTCAACTTCCCGGCGCGCGGCGGCTGGGGCAACGTGGGTCGGGGCGGGGGCGAGGTTTCGAAGGCGGTCGAGTGGCTGGCCACCCACGCCTTCATCGTGGCCGCGGTCGCCGCCGCCGTCCTGACCGTGGTGATCGCGTTCAGCGCCCTCGTGCTGTGGGTCAACAGCCGGGGGGTGTTCATGTACCTGGACAACGTGGCCAGCGGCCGGGCCGACTTCGAACGCCCCTGGCGCGAGCACGCCGCCCGCGCCGGCTCGTACTTCGCGTGGAGCTTCGGCCTCGCCCTCGCGACCCTGGTCGGGCTCCTCCTCCTGGGCGCCGCCGCCGCGATCGCGGTGGCGGTGCTCGTCAGTGGCCCGCCCGGCTCGGGCCTGACGGCCGGCCTCGGCCTCGGCGCCGTGTTCGTGTCGTTCTTGATGTTGATCGTGGGCGCCGGTCTGGCTTCGCTCGCCCTCCGTGACTTCGTGGCCCCCCTGCAGGTCCGGGCGGGCCTCGGCTGCCGCGACGCGATGCGGCTGCTGTTCCATCTGGTGCGCACCCATCCCGGCGTGTTCGTGGTGTACGTCCTGTTGAAGATCGCCTTCAGCATGGTGGCGGGAATCATGATCGTCGTCGCCGCCTGTCTGACGTGCTGCTGCGCGATTCTCCCGGTGGTGATGCAGACCGCCCTCCAGCCCCTCTTCTACTTCGAGCGCGCCTGGTCCCTCTTTCTCTTGCGCCAGCTCGGCTACGACCTCGTCTCCGCCGCCGCCGCCGGCTGACGCCGCCCACACGGCCGTCCGCGGAGCGAAAAGCGGACCTCCATGTCGACGTCGAGGTACTGACAATGTATACAAATAAAACGCAACTATAAAGTCGTCAAAAAACCTTGCGAATGCGTCAAAAAGAGATTGACGACGGGCGCCCGCCACCCGAGAATCACGCGTCGTCGGAGGTTTTGCGGAGGGTCTGGTGGCGTCGTTCCGGGACCCGGGCGGCCGACGCTGCTCACCGAGATGACGCGCGTCCTCCTGGCCGAGGACGAGCCGCTGCTCCGCGAGATACTGGTCGAAGGCCTCGTCGACGAGGGCTTCGACGTCGAAGCCGCCGTGGACGGCCTGGAGGCGCTCGTCCTCTACCGCGCCCAGCGCCCGTTCGATGCCCTGCTCCTCGACGAGGAGATGCCCGGGCTCACCGGCCGGCAGCTCCTGCGCCTGCTGCGCGGCGAAGGCGACCGGGTGGCGGCCGTGATCTTCAGCGGCAATCTCGTGCTCGAAGCCGGCGAGCAGGCCGAGCTCGGAATCGGCCCGGTGTTGCGCAAGCCGGTGTCGATGCGCGAGCTCTGCGCCGCCCTGCACGCCGCAATCGCCGCCGCGAAGCGCCCCCCGGGCCCCTGACCTTCCCGGGGCACCCGGCCCTGGTGTAGGCTCTAGTGTTCGGAGCGCACCGCATCCGGTACACGGAGGAGCCATGTTCTTCAGCGCCGCCGAGCGGGAGGAGCGCATCGTGCAGTACGAGCGCGGCCCGCTGCGCATCCGCGACGCGCTCGCCGTCGTGCCCGACGAGGCCGTGCGGTGGCGCCCCCGCCCGGAAAGATGGTCCGTCCACGAGGTGGTCTGCCACTGCGCCGACTCCGAGATGAACGGCGCCGCGCGCATCCGCTACCTCGTCGCGCAGAAGGAGCCGACGATCCTCGGCTACGACCAGGACGAGTGGGCGCGCGTCTTCAACTACCACGCGCTGCCGCTGGAGCCCGCCCTGCGCACCATCGAGGCGGTCCGGGCGAGCACCACGCTCCTGCTCCGGACGCTGCCGGAAGAGGCGTGGCGCAAGGAGGGCCAGCACAGCGAGTCGGGCCGCTACACCGCCCAGGACTGGCTGAGGATCTATGCCGATCACCTGGACAAGCATGCCCGGCAGATCGAGCGGAACCTCGCGGCCTGGAAGGAGTCGTGAAGGCGTCCCTCTTCGCCGTCCTGGCCCTGCTGCCGGCGGTCGGAACGGGCTCCCGCGAGGGGGTGACGGTCTTCGCGGCCGCGAGCCTGGCCGATGCCGTCGAGGAGATCGGCCGGGCCTACGAGAAGGACAGTGGAACCAGGGTCGTCCTGAACGTCGGTGCCTCCAGCGATCTCGCCCGGCAGATCCTGGCCGGAGCCGGCGCCGACCTGTTCTTCTCCGCCGACCGCGCGCAGATGGACGTCGTGGAGAAGGCGGGCCTCGTGCGCGGCTCCGACCGGGTCGAGCTGCTCTCCAACGTGCTGGTGGTGGTGGTGCCGGCGGACGCTCCGACCCGGGTGGGCTCTCCGGCGGACCTCGCCCTCTTGCGCCGGATCGCGCTCGCCGATCCGGAGGCGGTGCCGGCCGGCGTCTATGCGCGGCGCTACCTGGAGTCGATCGGGCTGTGGTCGGCGCTGAAGGACCGGGTGATCCCGACCCTGAACGTCCGCGCCGCCCTCGCCGCCGTCGAGTCCGGCAACGCGGACGCCGGCCTCGTGTATCGCACCGACGCCGCTCTCTCCCGGCGGGTGCGGGTGGCCTTCACGGTGACCGCGGAGCAGGGACCCAGGATCGTCTACGTGCTCGCTCCGCTCGCCGACTCGCGCAAGCCGGCGGCGCTCGAGCTGGTCCGCCGCCTGGCGGGCCCCGAGGCGCGGACCATCTTTGAGAGATACGGCTTCCAGGTCCTCGCTCCCCGCTGAGGCCGGGCGGTGCTGACCCGGGACGAGGCCGGGGTCGTCCTCTTCACGCTCGAGGTCGCCGCCCTCGCCACGCTTCTCATCTTTCCGCTCGCGCTGGGGGCCGCCCTGGCGCTGGCCCGGTACCGGGGGCCGGGAAAGGGAGTGCTGGAAACGATCCTGTCGCTGCCCCTCATCCTGCCGCCGACCGCAGTGGGGCTGGTGCTGCTCGAGGCGCTTTCCCGCCGCGCGTCCCTCGGTGGCTGGCTGGCCGCCCGCGGCATCGAGATCGTCTTCACGTGGAAGGCGGTCGTGCTCGCCATGGCCGTCATGTCGTTCCCCCTGCTCGTGCGCTCGGCGCGCACCGCTTTCGAGGAGGTGGACCCGCGGCTCGTCGGGCTGGCCCGGACGCTGGGCTGCGGGCCGGCCGCCGCGCTCTTCCGCGTGACCCTGCCCCTGGCCTGGCGCGGCGTGCTCGCCGGCACCGTCCTCGCCTTCGCGCGGGCGCTCGGCGAGTTCGGCGCCACGGTGATGGTGGCCGGCAACATCCCGGGCCGGACGCGCACCCTCGCCCTCGCCATCTTTCACGACAACCAGGTCGGCCGCGACGATCGCGCCGCCGTCCTCGCCGGGGTGACGGCGGCACTGGCCTTCGCCGCGCTGTGGACGACCGAGCTGCTGGCGCGGCGGCTGGGCCGCAGGCGGGAGGAGTGATCGAGATCCGCGTCGACGTGCCGCTGGCCGGCTCCGAGCTGCGGGTCGAAGCCCGGCTGCCGGCGGCGGTCACGGCGGTCATGGGCCCATCGGGCGCGGGCAAGACGTCGCTGCTGGAGGCGATCGCGGGCCTGCGGCGGCGCACCCGCGGCCGGATCGCCTGTGACGACGTGGTGTTCCTGGACACGGAGCGCGGGGTGGCGATCGCCCCCGAGCGGCGGCGTGTCGGCTACGTGCCGCAGGACGCGGGCCTGTTTCCGCATCTCACCGCGCACGGCAACGTGCGCTTTGGCGCGCGCGAGGATGAAAGGCGCGTCGAGACCGCCATCGACACCCTCGACCTCCGGCCGCTCCTGCCGCGCCACCCGGCGTCTCTCTCGGGGGGCGAGAAACAGCGGGTCGCCCTGGCCCGCGCCCTCGCCACCTCGCCCCGGATCCTGCTCCTCGACGAGCCGCTCGCGGCGCTCGACGTCGAGCTGAAGGAGCGCGTCCTGCCGTACCTCGTCCGCATCCGCGACGAGTGGAAGGTGCCGATGCTGTACGTCACCCACAACGTGGGCGAGGCGCTCGCCCTCGCCGGAGAGGTGCTCCTGCTGCGGGATCGGCGAGTCGAGGCTCAGGGCCGACCCCTGGACCTGCTCTCGTCCCCCGGCCTGTCGGTCGAGGCCGAGGCGGGCATCGAGAACCTGCTTCCGGGCCGGATCGCCGGCCATGATGCGGCGGGAGGTGTGAGCCGCGTCGAGCTCGAGGGCGGCATCCCGCTCTCGGTGCCGCTGGCCGCGACGCGCCCCGTGGGCGCGCGGGTCATGGCCGCGATCCGGGCCGAGGACGTGCTCGTCTCTTCGGCCCCGGTGAAGGGGCTGTCGGCGCGCAACGTCTACGAGGCGCGGGTCGAGGGCCTGGAACGCACGGGAGTCGACGTCACGCTGCGGTGCGCGCTGACGGCGGCGCCGTCACCGTGGCTCGCGCGGGTGACGCCGGCCGCGGTCGAGGCGCTCGGCCTCAAGGCCGGTCAGCCCGTCTGGCTCGCTCCACGTCGAAGCGCAGGACGTCGATCAGATCGGGAGCGGGACTGCCCTGGCGCGGCACGAGGGGAAGCCCGTCGGCGTCGACGATGCCGGGCAGCAACAGGCACTCGATGCGCCGGCCCGCCTCCAGGGCGACGCCGGGATCGATGACGAGCGCCCGCTTGCCATCGTCGTACGCCAGCTTCATGGTCGCGAAGCCGCCCGGCGGGGGAGAGTCCGCGTAGCGGAGGACGATGTGGCCGGCGAAGCTGTCGTCGTCCATGTACTTGTTGAACTGGATCACGAAGCGCGCGTCGGATCGGATGCGGTCGCCGTCGAGGGGCAGGGTGAAGACGACGACGGGGCGTACGTTGCTACCGCCCGCGATGCGCACGGTCTTGACGCGCGCCGCCGACGGCGTGGGCACGAGCGCGATCTTTTCCGCTCGCACCACGACCTGGCCGTCACGGAGGACCGCCCGGCCGACGACCTCCAGCCAGGTCCGGGAATCGTCCTGCACGTCGGGGTCGAGCTTGAAGTCTCGTCCACTCGGGGCCCGCCCCGTCACCCACACGGCGGTCCGCTCGTCCTTGAGCACCCAGTCGAGCCGATGGCGGAACGAAGGGGCCGGCAGGTCGCCGTAGAGGTTGCGGCCGCGGAACTGGCCCGTCACCCGCACCCGGCGGCCCTTGACGGCGTCGGGGTTGGTGACGAGCTCCGGCAGCTTGACCGATGCCACCTCCACGGCGATGGAGGGACCGGTCGGCATCCCCGACGCGTCGAAATCCCAGAACGACACGGCATAGCGCGGGGAGGGCGCGGGCGCGGTCGCGTCGCGGCGGACGACGCCGGTCAGCTCGATCACGTGCCCCGGCCAGCCCTTCGACTCCACGGCGACGAGGCGGGCGATCTCGGTGTCGGCGGTCACGAACACGGCGGCTCCCGATTCGTCGATGAGACGCGCGGGAGCGTTCGCCGCGGGGGCCTCGAAGCGGCCGCGGACGCGCACGGCCTGGCCCTCGAACTCCGCCGGTGCCTCGGTGATCTCCGCGGGGCTGACCTCCCACGTCGAGCCGTAGAGCGCCTCGCGGATCAGGGTCGCGGGAGCCGGCGTCCTCCCCAGGGCGTCCCGGATGGCGTTGACCGCGGCGCGGGTGTCGGCGGTAACCGCCGAAGGCAGGTTCAGGTGCTCGACGATCGGCGCCGTGGATGCCGCCGAACCGGTCACAGGCACTGCATCCCCATCGGGGCCCATCATCACCGCCCCGTTGTCGCGGACGAGCTGGGAGATCTGGGACGTGCGGACCTTGCGCTCCTCCAGTAGCCACTGCGCGTGCGGGCGGGGGATGAGGAGCATGCGCTGGCCCTTGCCCTTGCGGAACTCGAGGGCGAAGCCGGGCTCGCCGAGCGCCACCGAGCGCACGTCGTCGAACGAGACCTCGACCTTGACACGGCAGCCCATGTCCCCCGGGATGCCCTCCCAGATCACGACGCGGCGCCGCGGGTCCAGGGTCAGGACTCCGCCATCGAGGTGGTCCGTCTCACGATGGGCGAGGGCCAGCTCGACGGCGCCGTTGCGCACCGCCATCCAGTCGCGGGGCGGCGGGAGCGACGCTTCGAGCAGCAGAGCAAGCGCGAGGGCGGTCATGGCCGGAGAAATCAGACGATTCTAACCCGACCCCGCCTGATCGGGCAGAAGACGCTGGACCGCGCGTACGGTTCCTTGGACGCCCAGTCGCGAGGTGTCGACGGTGCCGTCGGCCTCGGCGTAGAGCCGCTGCCGCGACGCCAGCAGGCGCCGCAGCTCGGCCATCGCTTCCGGATGCTCGGCCATCGGCCGCCGGTCTCCCTGCTGCACGACGCGGTTCCAGTGGTCCTCCGGATCGGCCCGCAGCCAGACCGTCAGCGCGCGGCGGCGGAGCAGTGCGTACGTCTCCGGCGAGGTGACGAGGCCGCCCCCCGCGGCCAGCACGAGCCGGCGGCCGCCCGCCTCGTCGAGGACGCGCTCGAGCGTCTCCCGCTCCAGCCGCCGGTAGTACTCCTCACCGTGCAGGGCGAAGATCTCGGCCAGCGACATGCCCGCCGCCTGCTCGACCCGGCGGTCGAGCTCGACGAACGGCACGCGCAGGCGCCGCGCGAGCCGGCGGCCGATGGTGGTCTTGCCCGCGCCGCGCAGCCCCAGCAGCGCCACGGCCGGGCGCGCGCTTCCGCCCTCGGGCGGCGCGAGCAGCGCCGCGGGGGACAGGCCGAGAGCACCGGCGAGGCCGGCGAGCTTCCGCACGGAGATGTTGGCCTTGCCGGACTCCACCTCGATGAGGAAGCGGGGGGACAGCCCCGCGCGCGCCGCCAGCTCGTCGAGCGTGTAGCCATGCCGTGCCCGCAGCGCGCGGACGCGCCGTCCCATCCCGGCGAGAAGGCGATCGACGGCATCCATCCGTTATGCAATATAATACAGTCAAGCGGCCAAAGCAATGTACTATATTGCTTGACGGTCGGGATGGCCGCGGTTATCCTGACCTCATGGAGCACCTCGAGACGGCCACCGCCACCCCCGTCCGCTTCGACACCCACCCTTCGCGCTACGTCCACTGGAAGCTCGAGATCGAGCCGCCCCTGGCGCGGCTCTCGATGGACGTGGTGGAGGAGCGGGGCCTGCGCCCGGGCTACCCGCTGAAGCTCAACAGCTACGACCTGGGGGTCGACCGGGAGCTGGCGGACGCGATCCAACGCCTGCGGTTCGAGCACCCCGAGGTGAGTGTCGTCGTGATCGCGAGCGCGAAGGACCGCGTCTTCTGCTCCGGGGCGAACATCTACATGCTCGGCTCCTCGTCCCACGCCTTCAAGGTGAACTTCTGCAAGTACACCAACGAGACGCGACTGGCGCTCGAAGACGCCTCGGCGAATTCGGGTCTCAAGTCGCTGGCCGCGGTCAACGGCGCCTGCGCCGGAGGCGGCTACGAGCTGGCCCTCGCGTGTGACGAGATCCTTCTCGTCGACGACGCCTCCTCGGCGGTGAGCCTGCCCGAGGTGCCGCTGCTCGCGGTGCTGCCCGGCACGGGCGGGCTCACGCGGCTGGTGGACAAGCGCAAGGTCCGGCGCGATCTGGCGGACGTCTTCGCCAGCCTCGGCGAGGGTGTGAAGGGCAAGCGCGCGGTTCAGTGGGGCCTCGTCGACGAGGCGGCACCCCTGTCGCGCTTTCCCGCCCGCGTCGCCGAGCGCGCGAAGGCGCTCGCCTCCTCGGCGCCCCCGCGCCCGGGGCCGGGCGTGGAGCTGCGTCCTCTCGAGCCGCGGTATCGCGAGGACGGCGTCGACTACAAGTACGTGACGCTCGACGTGGACGCCGCGGCGCGGGTCGCGCGCCTCACCGTGCGGGGTCCCGAGACCGACGAACCGTCGTCGCCGGCGGCGATGCGAGAACGGGGGAGCGACCTGTGGGCGCTCAGGGCGTTCCGCGAGCTGGACGACGCGCTCCTGGAACTGCGCTTCAACCGCCCCGAGATCGGGGTGGTCGTGCTGCAGACGCGCGGGGAGACGGCCAAGGTGCTCGCGGCCGACGCCGGGCTGGTGGCGGGCGGCCCGGACTGGTTCGTGAGCGAGGTCCTCCACCACATGAAGCGGGTGCTGAAGCGCCTCGACTTGACCGCGCGCAGCCTGCTCGCCGTGATCGACGCCGGGTCCTGCTTTGCGGGCTCGCTCGCGGAACTGGCCCTCGCCGCCGACCGGTCGTACATGCTGTCGGCGGACGGCGGGCCGACCCTCGCCTTCTCGGAGCTGAACCGCGGCCCGCTGCCCATGGGCAACGGGCTCTCCCGGCTGCAGACGCGCTTCCTGAAGGATCCCTCCCGCGCGGAGGTGCCCGTGGGCGAGGCCATGGACGCCGAGACGGCGCTCGAGGCGGGGCTCGTCACGTTCGCGCCCGACGAGATGGATTGGGACGACGAGGTGCGGCTCGCCGTCGAGGAGCGGGCGAGCCTGTCGCCCGACGCGCTCACCGGGATGGAAGCCAACTTGCGCTTCGCCGGGCCGGAGACGATGGAGACGAAGATCTTCGGGCGGCTCTCCGCGTGGCAGAACTGGATCTTCCAGCGCCCGAACGCGGTGGGGGAGCGCGGCGCGCTCACTCTGTACGGCCGCCCGGAGCGAGCGCGGTTCAATTGGACGCGGACTTAACGGATTCAACGCCGAGGCCGCAGAGGACCGCACGGGGAAGAAGGCGCGGCGGGTCGCCCGCAGCGGGGCGTAGGGAGGCGAATGGAAAGGAACGCAGGTGCCGACCGCGAGCGGAGCGCGCGAAGACACTCGTTCCTTTTTGAAAGCCCGCGCGCGGAGCGTCCCCGCGAAGGGCGACCTGGCGCGCCCCGGAACGTTCAGGCGGAAAGAGGAAAGTTGAAATGTCTACCGTCGATCTGAGTTCGAAGATCCCCAACAACGTCAACCTCGATCAGGACAAGAAGCTCCTGCGCGCGCTCGAGCAGTGGCAGCCCGATTACCTGAAGTGGTGGCTGGACATGGGCCCGAAGGACTTCCAGCAGCGGGACGTCTACCTGCGGACCGCGATCAGCGTGGACGCCGAGGGCTGGGCCAACTTCGATTACGTGAAGATGCCCGATTACCGCTGGGGGATCTTCCTCGCCGACCCGGTGCCCGATCGCACGATCGGCTTCGGCGACAACTACGGCAAGCCGACGTGGCCGGTGGTGCCCGGCGAGCACCGCAACACGCTTCGGCGGCTCATCGTGACGCAGGGCGACACCGAGCCCGCCAGCGTCGAGCAGCAGCGCATGCTCGGCCACACGGCGCCCAGCCTCTACGACCTGCGGAACCTGTTCCAGGTGAACGTGGAGGAGGGCCGCCACCTGTGGGCTATGGTGTACCTGCTCCACAGCCAGTTCGGCCGCGACGGGCGCGAGGAGGCGGAGGCGCTCCTCGAGCGGCGCAGCGGCGACCCCGACAAGCCGCGCATCCTGGGGGCCTTCAACGCGCCGGTCGACAACTGGCTCGACTTCTTCATGTTCACGATGTTCACGGACCGCGACGGCAAGTACCAGCTCCTCGCCCTCGCCGAGAGCGGCTTCGATCCTCTTTCGCGGACGACGCGCTTCATGCTCACCGAGGAGGCCCACCACATGTTCGTCGGCGAGAGCGGGGTGGAGCGCATCGTCCAGCGCACGGCGGAGCTGATGCAGCAGGACGAGAACGAGGACGTCACCCGGCAGGGGGGCATTCCGCTCGACATGGTGCAGCGGTACCTGAACCTCTGGTTCGCGCTCTCGCTCGACCTGTTCGGGGGCGAGATCTCGAGCAACGCCGCGTCGTTCTTCGCCGACGGCCTCAAGGGCCGCTATAAAGAAGAAAGCCACGAGGAGCACCGGGCGCTCGACCAGCACTACCGCATGACGGTGCCGAAGGACGGGGCGGTGGTCGAGGAAGACGTCCCGCTGCGCAACGCGATGAACGAGGTGCTGCGCGACGCGTACGTCGAGGACTGCCAGCGCGGCGTCGACCGATGGAACAAGCACCTCGAGCGCGCGGGGATCACCGTGCGGCTCCGCCTGCCGTCGAAGCGCTTCTATCGCCACATCGGGCTCTACGCGGACATGCCCTTCGACGCCGACGGCCGCCTCCTCGAGCGGTCCGACTGGGACGGCCGGCGAGGCGAGTGGCTCCCGACCGAGAAGGACCGCGCCTACGTCGCGACGCTGCAGAAGGCCGTGCGCGACGCGCGGGGGATCAAGGGCCATCCCTTCGAATATGAGTACGTGCGGCTGGACTGACTCCCGTCGCGGCGGAGCCCATCCGTTCGTGGTAGAAGAGAACTGATGTTCTGCGGCTCCTTCCTGGCCGTGGCCATGCTTTCGGTATCGGCCACCGAGCCGACTCCGCTCAGCCTGCCGGCACTGTCCGTGGGACTCGGCGTTGCCCGGGCGGTCGCGATCGACGCGCAAGGCCGCGTCTACGTCGCGGCCGAGGAGCTGGGCCGGGTGTTTCGTGTCGACCCTTCGGGGCGGTTGACGATCGTCGCCTCGGGTCTCGCCGCGCCCTGCGGATTGGCCCTCGGCGCCGGCTTCCTGTTCGTCTCCGAGTGTGACGGGCGTGGGGTCAGCCGGATCGATCTGGGCTCGGGGACCGTCAGCCGCTTCGCCGGCACCGCGAAGGCCGCGCCGGAGGACGATGTCGAGCAAACGGACGGCGACGGCGGGCCCGCCCCCCTCGCTCGCCTGAAGACGCCGGTCGGACTTGCTCTCGACGGCAAAGGCGATCTCCTGATCGTGGACCGCGGTGACCACCGCGTGCGCCGCGTGGCGGCCGCAAACGGCATGATCACGACCGTCGCCGGAGACGGCATTGCCGGGGACCGGGGAGACACGGGTCTGGCCGCGAATGCCCGCCTGGACTCGCCGGAGGGCATCGCCATCGATCACGCCGGCAACGTCTACCTCGCCGACCGCGGAAACCATCGCGTCCGCCGCATCGACACCGCCGGCGTCATCGCGACCGCGGCGGGCGACGGCCGACCCGGGCTGTCCGGGGACGGCGGACCGGCCGCGCGGGCGCAGTTGACCGACCCAACGGGGGTGGCCATCGACAGGGACGGCGGGCTCGTCATAGCGGATCGAGGCAACGGACGGATCCGGAGGGTGAGCCGGTCGGGCACCATTCGCACGGTGGCGGAAGGGCTCCAGGCCCCCCATGCGGTCGGCGTGGGATCGCGGGGAACCATCGTCGTCGCGGAGGCCGGCGGCCGGCGCATCCTTCGGCTCCAGCCCGGAGCTCCGCCGGTGGCCATCGCGGGAGACGGTGGGATCGGCTTCTGTGGAGACGGGGGACCGGCGCGCGCGGCCTTCCTTCGCCGGCCGGAGGGGCTGGCGGTCGACGCGGCGGGCAACGTCTACATTGCCGACACGGGCAACAACCGCGTGCGCCGCGTGGATGCCGGGGGCGAAACGATCGTCACGGTGGCCGGGGACGGGAGAGCGGGCTACGCGGGCGACGGCGGCCCGGCCGTGCGCGCAGCGCTGGACCGGCCGCGCGCCGTGGCCGTCGATCGCGAAGGGCGTCTCCTGATTGCCGACAGCGGCAACAGCCGCATCCGCAGGGTCGACGCCCGCGGCGTCATCACCACGATCGCCGGCGGCGAGCGGGGCTTCGCAGGGGACGGCGCGGCGGCGACGGCTGCGCGGCTCGACGAACCCAGCGCCCTGGCCGTCGACGGGGCCGGGAACGTCTACGTCGTCGATCAGCGAAATCGCGTCGTGCGCCGGATCGACGCCCTGGCCGGAACGATAGCCACCGTGGCCGGAGTCGCGCCTCGGCAAAAGCCCGGCGCGGACGATGCGGCGACGGCGGTCGCGCTGACCGAGCCATCCGACGTGGCCGTGGAGCCCTCGGGCGCGCTGTTGATCGCCGATCAGGGCGCGCGGCGCATCCGCCGCGTCGCGGGGGGGCGAATGTCCATCGTGGCCGGCAACGGCCTGGAGGGAGCGACCGGAGATGGCGGGCCGGCGGCCGCGGCGCGCCTCGGGCGGGCGCTGCGAATCGCCGTCGACGCCGCCGACAACGTATGGATCGCGGATATGACGAGCTATCGCATCCGTCGCATCGATGTCGCCACGGGATTGATCGACGCGGTGGCGGGGAGCGGCGAGCAGGGGAGGCATGACGAATCGGGCCCGGCCCTGTCGAATTCCTTCGCGCCCCTGGGGCTGGCGATCGGCGCCTCGGGGAGCATCTACGTGAGCGACCTGTACGGACACGTGCACCGGATCGACCGCGAGGGGAACCTGACGACGCTGGCCGGCGGTGGGCCCGGCTTCTGAACCGGAGGGGCCCTATGCAGAGAGCTGTGTTCGCGATGGCGGCGGGCCTATTCGCATGCGCCGCCGAGGCCCAGCCTGCGAAACGCATGGAGGTCGTTCTCGACCTGCTGACGATCAGGCCCGGGGCGATGGTGACGTTGCCCGTTCCGCCGGGCGAGATGTTCGATCTTCGTCTCGGCAACCGCGCCCCGGGAACGATGTACCGGATGACGGTGGAGGCGACCCGACGCCCCGTCCAGACCCGGACCCTCGGGCTCCCGTTCGACTCGATGCTCCGGACGCTCGACATTCCGTCCTGCACCGAGCTGCAACGGCGCGAGCAGGCGCTCATGAAGGCCGTCGAGGAGGAGTCCGTTCCCGCCCTGGTGGCGGCCATTCGTCAAGAGGCGCAGAGCTCGTCGTGCACGATGTCGAAGAACATGGCGGACGTGTACGTCGAGCAGTCCCGGCCGTTGGTCACTACCATCATGCTGAGCGTGGACGACAGGATCGGCGTGACGATCGAGCGCCTGGCCCCGGGGGCGAAGCAGGTCGAGCGGCGGTGGGAGGTGACCGTCGAGGCGCGAGCCCCCCGGTGGGAAGCCGCCTACGCCACCGAGGAGGACTGGCTCGTCGCCGAGATCAGCCGCGACGTCGCCGAGATGGCTCTCTACGCGAAGACCCGGTCCCTCCCCGAGCCGGCGGCCCTTTCC
The DNA here is from genome assembly GCA_003222275.1 of Acidobacteriota bacterium. Lineage (GTDB taxonomy): Bacteria > Acidobacteriota > Vicinamibacteria > Fen-336 > Fen-336 > AA32. The sequence continues at coordinate 31,636 of QHVJ01000068.1, forward strand.
TTCACCGTCCGTCGGAACGCCGACCCGGCCGGGTCCCCGCGCACGTTCGCCGTCAGCCTGCGGCCCGCCGCGGCGGCGCCTGCGCTCGAGCAGACGCTCGCGCTCACCGACCACGTGTGGTCGCCGCGTACGTACGAGCCCCTGGCCCGCGCCCTCTTCCGGCGGCTCGGTGTCGGCGCCTCCGCGGCGGCGTCCCCTCCGGGCTCTGCGCTGGGGGCGCTCGCCGATCTGCGTGCCACCGTCATCGAGGGCGAGAATCGGCGCGTGTCGGCCGGGCTCAGCCGGGACATGTCGAGCGCGGACGCCCACGAGCAGGCGGCGTTGGTGGTGACCGCGCTGGCGCTGCGGGAGGCGGCGGGATCGTTCCACGATCGCCGGTCTTCCCTCTCGCGCATCGCCGCGCACCTCACCATGGGGCGGGCCCTTCGCGCCGGCAAGGCGCCCTCGCCCGCCGGTGATTACGCGGAGATCGCGCTGCTCACGATGGTCGGGCGCCGACGCGATGCGCTCGATCGGCTCGACGCGGCGGCGAAGGCGGCGATGCCGCCGGAGGCGCGCCCGTGGGCCGTTGCGCTCCAGACGTGGAACACCGGCGACTGGCGTCTGCAGAAGGATCCCGTCCGGGCCTCGATGCTCGAGCGCTGGGCGCAATTCCAGGCGTTGTCCGACCGTCTGGGCGGGCTCCAGGCCCTCGACCTGCTCAAGCAGGGGAAGCCGGAGCCGGTCCCTGACTGGGGACGTTACGCCATGCAGGGCGGCGGCACCGTCGAAGAGGGCAACGTCTTCACGCCCGGGGCGCTCGAGCTCGAGCTGAAGGAGATCGCCGAGATCTGGAAGATGCAGCGGGCCGACGCCCGCGAGCCGGCGCCGCCCGTCCCCGCCCTCAACGAAGCGCCGGGTCGGTGCATCGGCCGCGACGCCGCCGGCCGCGCCGTGGCCCGCGTCATCGACGGGGGCACGTGGGCCCGCTTCTCCCAGCGCCATCTCCTCCACATGCTGACCGCCGTCAACTATCACCTGCTCGCCGTCGTCGGCGCGACGAGCGAGGGGGAGAAAGACCGGCGCGAGGCCCGGCAGAACTTCGGGAGCCTGACCCTGTTCCCGTTCCTCGACGTGAGGTGGCAATCCGACAACATCGACCGCCTACCCATCGTCCCCGGCCAGGGGCCCAGGTTGAAGCCCGGGCTCGTCGACGCCTGTCCGGCGGCCGCGCGCGTCCTTCGCGAGAAGCCCGAGGCCGTGACGTTGGCGAGCTGGGAACCGATCGAACGGCTCTGCTATCGCGAGCGGGATGCCGGCCAGTTTCCTCGCTACCAGGCATGGTTCGCTCCCGCCATTCCCACCGGCACGGCCTACCAGGCCTATGGGCGCCTGACCACGGGCTTACTCGGCAAGGACTACGACGCGGAAAGGGTGGGGGGCCTGCTCCGGCTCTTTCCCTGGGACCCCGGCCTCGTCCGCGTATACGTCGGCCGGAAGTTCGGGGACAAGCCGAGCTCGAAAGACGTGGCGCCGCTTGCCGGGCCTCTCCTCGAATACGACCTCGGGGTCATGAGGTGGTGGGCGACCCTCGTCGAGGACGACGTCGCCGCATTCCGCCAGGCCTACGAGCCAATCTGCCGTCTCGATCCCGACAGTTGCCTCACGCTCGCGTGGTACCTGGCGGATCGGGAGCTCGAGGAAGCGGCGGTGCCGGCCTTCGAGCGAGCGGTGAAGGAGGCCCGCGACCGCGTGGGTGTGGTCGGCCAGGTGGGCTGGCTCATGGACTACTATTTCGACCATCGGCGGCCGGACGATGCGCTGGCGCTGGCCCGCATGGGCGAGGAGGTCTATTCAACCGCGGGCCTGCGCCTGATGGCCCGCCTCATGGAGCGGATGGGCCGCTACCGCGAGGCCGAGTCCTATTACAAGAAGATCGAAGAGCGATACCACTCCGGCGATCTGAGCGACCAGTTCTACATCCGCTACGAGCAGCGCATCGGCGACGGCCGCTACCGCGCCGAGGCGCAGGAGGCGCTGAAGAAGGTCTTCCCCCAGGGCCTGCAGCGGGCGGCGCTCGCGGACCTGGGCGCGGCCCCGTCGCCGAGCCGCGGGTACGTCGTCACCTGGAAGCCGAGCGTGCCGCTGGCGCGGATCGGCCTCAAGACGAGGGACGTGATCGTGGCCCTGGACGGGTATCGCATCGACAATCGCCCGCAGTACGACACGGTCCTGCGGTTCACCGACAAGCGTGAGGTGGCGCTCGTCGTCTGGCGGGAAGGACGCTACGTGGAGCTGAAGGGCCAGATGCGCAGGGAGCGTTACGGACCCGCTTCGACCTCGGGCGCAGTGGCATGAAGCAGGTCGTCCTCGAGCAGCCGGGCCGGCTCGTCCTCGCCGACGGCCCACCGCCCGGCCCGCCGGGGCCGGACGAGGCGCTGGTGCGCGTCCGCAGCGTCGGGGTCTGCGGCACCGACTTCCACGCCTTCAAAGGCGACCAGCCCTTCTTCACCTACCCGCGCATCCTGGGGCACGAGCT